>NZ_CP059081.1:0-332561 GCF_015602705.1 Acinetobacter lwoffii | reverse complement strand
GGACTTTGGGAGGTTCTAAAGGTTTGTCCAGAGGGACATTCAGCAGACGCAAGGATTCCTGCATCACGCGTGCAAAGACCGGTGCAGATACCGTACCGCCATAGTAAGTGCCTTGTGGGTTTTCTACCACCACCACCATGGCAATCCGTGGATCACTGACTGGTGCTACGCCGGCAAATAAAGCCCGGTATTCACTGGTCGAATAACCTTTACGGTCGGCACGCAACTTATGTGCAGTACCGGTTTTACCTGCTACGCGATAACCAGGAATGGTGGCGCGAGTTGCCGTACCACCTGGCAAGGTTGCGGTTTCCATCATCAGCAGGACCTGATCGGCAATATTGGCATCAATCATCTGCTCACCCTGCGGCTGTTCTTCCAGCTTGTACAGGCTCAGCGGCATTTTCACGCCTTTATTGGCCAGCATGGCATAGGCATCAGCCAGCTGAAGTACCGTCGCGTTCAGACCATAACCATAGGACATAGTCGCCACTTCTGATACATTCCATTTGCTTGGTGGAAGAATCAAACCGGCACTTTCACCCGGGAATTTCACCGCTGAACGCTGACCAAAACCCAGACGTTTATAGAAGGTTGGTAAGGTTTCATACGGCAACGATAAGGCCAGTTTTGCCACACCAACGTTAGAGGATTTCTGTAGAATGCCGCCGAGTGTCAACTGACCATAGTTATGCGTATCACGAATGGTATGATTACCAACCCGCATACTGCCCGGTGTGGTATTCACGACTGAATTCGCCGTATATTTGCCACTTTCCAAGGCCATCGCTACAGTGAGCGGCTTCATGGTCGAGCCCGGCTCGAAAGAATCGACTGCACCGCGGTTACGCATGGCATCCTTATTGAGCAGGCTGTTTTTATCATTCGGGTTATAGGATGGCCATGATGACAGCGCCAGAATTTCACCGGTTTTGACATCTACCGCAATCGCAGTCGCTGAACGGGCATTATTGGCAACTCCGGCCGCAGTCAGCTCACGGTACATGATATATTGCAGACGCGAGTCGATACTTAAGGTAATATTTTCGCCCGGTTCAACTTCTTTAATCACTTCCGGTTCTTTGACCCGGTTACCTTTTTTATCGCGAATGATCTGCTGTTCGCCATCCTTTCCGGAAAGACGGCTATTCAGCTGCATTTCCAGACCTTCAATGCCGCTGCCTTCGCTATTGGTCAGGCCAATAATCTGAGAGTTTGGCTGCGGCTGCGGATAATAACGTTTATAGTTTTTCTCGGTATATACGCCCTGAAAATTACGTTTCATGATCAGTTCGGCCTGTTGTGGCGGAACTTCTTTTTTCAGGATCAGATAACGTGAACGCGGACGTTCTTGCATTTTTTTGCGCAGTTCTGCCCGATCCATACCGACTGCATCCGCCAGCTCATCCAGATTCAGGTTTTTATCAGGTAGCTGACGTTTGAGCTTGCGGCTATTCGGTTCTTTTTCCAGCGCCAGCATGGTCTCATCATAGAGTTTTTTATTGTCAAAATAATCACGTGGATCAATCACAATTTTCATGATTGGGGTACTAATCGCCAATGGAATGCCATTACGATCATAAATTACGCCACGCATCGCCTTGATGGTATTGGTTCTTAAAATATTGGCATTGGCTTTATTTTGCAAAAAATCTTTATTAATAATCTGTACATAGAAAGCACGGCAAATCAGTGTCACAAAACACAGCAGCACCACCGCCCACATGATGTAAAAACGATTGATATAAACATTTGAGGCATTTTTGTCGGTGACCGATTGTTTTTTACGTACCGGTTGCTTCTTTCTCTTGTCTACCATGTCGGAACGCTAGCCTTATTTTTTCTCATCTGAAGTTTGTGGTAAGGAAATCACGACACTTTGTGAAACCGGAGGTGAATACATACGCAGCTGTGTCACTGCACGCGTACCGATCTGTGCCGTCGCGCCAAAAGTTTGCTGTTCAATCAGCAAACGCCCCCACTCTGCATTCAGGTCATCCCTTTCACGCAGATAGGTACTCAGCTTTCTGTTGTCCTGACGGTATTCAAATACCTGAAATACCACAAATACTGCACTGATGAAGACCATCAGTATCAGCATGAGATAGATTGTAACTTTTTTCAGCCACAATTTTTCTGTTTTTTTATCAACCACTTCCGTTTTCATGATCTGCCTATTAAGCTAAACGTTCTGCTACCCGGAGCCATGCGCTACGCGAACGAGGATTGGCTTTAACCTCCTCATCACTGGCTTTAACACGAGAAACTTTCTTTAAACGTCGCGTATCTTTCTGTTGTTGTGGCATTCCCCAGCCTGAATCTTCTTCAAGCGTTGACTCTTTTTGAATAAATTGTTTAATCAAACGGTCTTCCAGTGAGTGGAAGCTAATTACCGCCAAACGTGCTTCTGGCTTTAAGATTTCAACGGCCTGAGGCAAGAAGATTTCAATATCTTCTAATTCCTTATTAATAGCAATACGAATCGCCTGGAAAGTACGGGTCGCAGCATGCTTATTTTTTTCCCATTTCGGGTGCGCTACTTTTACGATCTCAGCCAGCTTTGCCGTAGTATCAATATATCCGGCAGCTTTAATCGCTTTGGCAATACGGCGGCTATAACGCTCTTCACCATATTTAAAAATAATATTGGCTAATGCTTCTTCTTCAATCTGGGTCAGCCATTCTGCTGCAGTTGGACCTTGCGAGTTGTCCATACGCATATCCAGCGGGCCGTCTTTCATAAAACTGAAACCACGTTCAGCCTGATCCAGCTGCGGTGAAGAAACACCAAGATCCGCCATCACCCCATCAACGTGTTCAATGCCCAGCTCAGCAAGCACCTCTTTCAGATCAGCAAAGCTGGCATGAATAATTTTAAAGCGTGAATCTTCTTGTTCGAGTTCAGCTGCTACAGCCAGTGCTTGTGGATCTTTATCAAAGGCATAGACGCGTGCATTTTCATCTAATTTGGACAGCAATAAACGCGTATGTCCACCACGGCCAAAGGTCCCATCCACATAAGTTCCCGTATTGCGACCCGCCAACAAGGCATCAATCGTTTCGTGAAGTAATACAGAAATATGTGACATAAAAACTCAATCAATAGGGGGAAAAATTTAACTGCACATTATCACCCTGTTTAGGCAAAGCTCCAAACGACTTTTTGTAGATAAATATTACTTTCCATAGAGAAAACCGTTTTAGCATTTTTCTTATACAAAAAAGCCTCCGGTTTCGGAGGCTTTTTTCAATCCAGATGACTTCGCAGATCAATTAACGTTTGCTGTTATAAATCTGGTCGAAAATTGAACCATTAACAAAATGGGTTTTCTGTGCATTGGCCCAACCACCAAAGACTTCATCAATGGTAAAGGTTTTGATTTTCGGGAACTGTGCCGAATATTTCGCTAATACTTTTTCATTACGCGGACGATAGAAATGTTTAGCTGCCATTTCCTGACCCAATGGTGAATACAGGTAATTGATATAACCTGTTGCTAACCATTTATTGCCATTTTTCTCTACCGTACGATCCACAATCGCCACTGATGGTTCAGTCAAAATCGTAATCGATGGATAAACGATATCAAACTTGTTTTTACCCAAGGTTTTTTGCGTTACTAAAGCTTCATTTTCCCAAGTCAGCAATACATCGCCAATCCCACGCTCGGCAAAGGTGGTCATTGAAGCACGGGCAGCAGAATCCATCACTTTCACGTTCTTATAAAGTTTGCCGACAAAGTCCTGTGCTTTGGCTTTATTACCGCCTGGCTGTTTCTCGGCATAACCCCATGCAGACAGATACACCCAACGCGGCAAACCACCCGTTTTTGGGTTCGGCGTAATAATTTGCACGCCTGGTTTGGTTAAGTCATTCCAGTCCTTGATGCCTTTCGGATTGCCTTTACGTACCATGAATACGATCGTCGAGGTATAAGGTGCCGAGTTGTGTGGGAATTCCTTTTGCCAGCCTGGCTGAATCTGACCAGATTTCACAATTTCTTCGATGTCATTGGCCAGCGCCAAAGTCACCACATCACCTTTCAAGCCATCGACCACAGAACGTGCCTGTTTGCCCGAACCGCCATGTGACTGCTTGAAATTCACATCCAGACCGGTGCGGTTTTTCCAGTAAGCGCCAAATGATTTGTTAAATTCATCATAGAACTCACGCGTAGCATCATAGGATACATTTAGAAACTGACGGTCTGCTGCTTGTGAAGCAGTCGCGGTCATGCCTAAACCAGTCGCCAATAAGGCAGCACTAAATAACGATTTTAATTGAATTTTCATGGCAGCACGGAGTTTATCTTCATTAGATATAACTATATGAAATAAAATCATTTATCGCAATTCACCCTACAACATCACAACACGATAAAATAAAAGGTTTTTCTGTATTAATATTTTGTTTTTAAAAGGAAAATACTATTTATTATTCTACTTATCTCTAATATATAGAATTTTATGCATTAGATATAAAGAAAATGGATAACACTTTAGCCATTTTCTTTATTGTATTTAGACTAACGCTCACTTATCTTTTTTCATTGTAAATCTGGTCATAAATCGCCCCATTCACAAAATGTGTTTTTTGCGCTTTGGCCCAACCACCAAAGACTTTATCAATGGTAAAGGTCTGGATTTTCGGAAACTGGGCTGAATATTTGGCAGCCACTTTGGCGTCCCGCGGACGGAAGAAATATTTCGCAGCAAGCTCCTGCCCTTTTGGTGAATATAAATAGTTTAAATAGCCTTTTGCCAGATGGGTAGTGCCATTTTTATTC
The DNA here is from genome assembly GCF_015602705.1 of Acinetobacter lwoffii. Classification (NCBI taxonomy): domain Bacteria; kingdom Pseudomonadati; phylum Pseudomonadota; class Gammaproteobacteria; order Moraxellales; family Moraxellaceae; genus Acinetobacter; species Acinetobacter lwoffii. Next base: position 327,774 of record NZ_CP059081.1, on the reverse strand, counting down.
ACGTTCTTATCGACAATCGCTACCGATGGTTCGGCCAGAATTGAAATCGATGGATAGACAATATCGTACTTGTCTTTACCCAGACCTTGCGTCGCCAGCAAGGCTTCATTTTCCCAGGATAAAAGCACATCACCAATGCCGCGCTCGGCAAACGTCGTCAGTGAACCACGGGCACCGGAATCTAAAACTTTGACATTTTGATAAAGTTTTTTCACCAACTCTTTGGCTTTCGCATCATTACCGCCTGGCTGTTTCAGTGCATAACCCCAAGCAGAAAGATAGATCCAACGTGGCGCGCCACCAGTTTTCGGGTTTGGGGTAATAATGTCCACACCCGCTTTGGTCAGATCATTCCAGTCTTTGATTTGCTTTGGATTGCCTTTACGCACCAAGAATACAATCGTAGACGTATAGGGTGCCGAATTACTCGGAAACTCTTTTTGCCAACCTTTCTCGATTAAACCGGCATTGACGATTTCTTCGATATCATTGGCTAAGGCCAAGGTTACGACATCGGCCTGCAAACCATCGACCACTGAACGCGCCTGCTTGCCTGAACCACCATGTGACTGTTTAAAATTGACCTTCTGTCCGGTTTTCTGCTTCCAGAACTTGCCAAATTCTTCGTTATATTCCTGATAAAACTCACGAGTCGGGTCATAAGACACATTCAGGAAATCTTTGGCAATAGAATTCTGTATTGCTGTTCCCACCAAAATTGTCAAGATTGCGGATGCTATTATTTTTTTCATCTTATGTAGCTCATTGTTTATATGATCTGTACTATACAAATCAAAAATAAACATAACAATCATATATTTATAACAATATCTACAATCTATTTCTGATTTTGAGATATCTACTAACAATTAAATCCGGATACATATTCTGCTAGAAAAGTAATCTTCTGCTACAATATAAGACAGTTCTTCACGTTCTCTTCACAGTTGTCTGTTAAAAATAGGCCACCAAAACAGGAAATTACGATTTTTGGTAATTTTCCACAGAGTTATATTATTTCTTTTGTAAAAAATGTGACTTGGTTCTACTTCTTTATGATCAACTGTGATTAAATTGTAGACAGAGTATTAAAAAAACATTTTAACAAAATAAAACCAACCAGAAGTAAGGAGGAAGTTTGGATATGAAATTTACATTATTCACAGCCAGCATCCTAAGCCTGATTATGTTGTTCTCGATTCAACTCGGTCATGCCGTCGTTGTGAAGACAGACTTGCCGAAGCCTACAGTAAGCACTGTTGAAAGCAAGACTTCGCCGATTGAAAAAGCGATTCAGCAACAAAAAACTGAAAAAACACTTCAAACAGAAGATAATCTAAAAGTCTTGACTGCATTTAAAGTCGCACCTTCGCAAAATTTCTTTGCAGAACAGAATTACCGCTTCACCCGCTTTGTCCAAAGTATTTTTTCGAGTGCTCATTCTTAATCAGCCTCAACAGCGCTGAATATTCCCGGATTTAAAAGCCACATCATTCAATGTTGAATAAAGCATTAAGTGATGTGGCTTTTTCGCTATAATAGCTGCAATTTTATATCTAAGATTAGATCCGGCTATGACTGTTCGTACTCGTATTGCACCTTCTCCTACTGGTTTTCCGCATGTAGGTACTGCCTATATCGCCTTATTTAACTTATGTTTTGCTAAACAGCATGGTGGTGAATTCATTCTTCGTATTGAAGATACTGACCAACTGCGCTCAACGTCTGAATCTGAAAAAATGATCCTAGATTCATTGCGCTGGTTGGGTCTGAACTGGTCTGAAGGTCCTGATGTCGGTGGCCCGCATGCGCCGTATCGCCAGTCAGAACGTATGGATATCTATAAAAATTATGCCTTGGAACTGGTAGAGAAAGGCCATGCTTTCTACTGTTTTGCAACTGCAGAAGAACTAGATCAAATGCGTGCAGAACAGCAGGCACGTGGTGAGTCGCCACGTTATGATGGTCGCGGTCTGAATCTCACTCAAGAAGAAGTTGAGCGTCGTTTGGCCGCTGGTGAACCACACGTCATCCGTATGAAAGTACCAACCGAAGGCGTATGTAAATTCAATGACATGCTGCGTGGCGAAGTGGAAATTCCATGGGCGCAAGTAGACATGCAAATCCTGCTAAAAACCGATGGCCTCCCAACCTACCATTTAGCAAACGTAGTAGATGATCATTTGATGCAAATCACCCACGTAATTCGTGGTGAAGAATGGATTCCATCTGCGCCGAAACATCAGTTACTGTATCAATATTTTGGTTGGGAAATGCCGATACTATGCCACATGCCACTGCTGCGTAACCCGGATAAATCTAAGCTGTCTAAACGTAAAAACCCGACCTCAATTAACTACTATAGAAACATCGGTGTATTGCCTGAAGCTTTATTGAACTACTTGGGTCGCATGGGCTGGTCAATGCCAGATGAAAGTGAAAAATTCACTTTGGCTGAAATGATTGAACATTTTGATATCAAACGTGTATCACTCGGTGGTCCGATCTTTGATGTCGAGAAATTGAACTGGTTAAATGGTCAATGGATCAAGGCACTCAGCCCGGCTGAATTACTTGACACCTTATTGGCTTGGAAAGCAGACCGCGCCAAATTAGAAGAAATTGTAGCTGCGATTCAACCACGTATCAACCTGCTGTCTGAAGCGGTGAACTGGTCTGCGCATTACTTCAACCACTTCCCGACTCTGTCTAAAGAACAGTTTGAAAGCAAGAAACTGTCGGATGAACAGGTACGTCAAAGTCTTCAATTCGCAATTTGGCGTTTAGAAAGCCTGTTTACTTGGAATAACGACACGGTGAGCCAGACCTTAATGGACTTGGCCGCACAAATGGAAATCAAGTTGCGCGACTTCATGCCTGCATTCTTTATTGCGATCGCTGGTTCGACTGCGTCTACACCAGTAATGCAAACGATGGTGACCATTGGTCCGGATTTAACTTTTGCACGCTTACGTCATGCGCTGGAAATTGTCGGTGGTCCAAGTAAAAAAGAGCTGAAAGTCTGGGAAAAACTTAATGAAAGCTTAAAGTTGCCGAAAAATGAAGCAGTTGATCAAGCTTAATTAATTTTTGTGTTGACGTGTGAGCGCGATATCCCTAATATAGCGCTCACACAGACTGGGGTCATAGCTCAGTTGGTAGAGCGCTACAATGGCATTGTAGAGGTCAGGAGTTCGATCCTCCTTGACTCCACCAAATCAAGTCTTGCTTTAGCTGTGTTATTTGCCTCAATTGTCCCTATCGTCTAGAGGCCTAGGACATCGCCCTTTCACGGCGGTAACCGGGGTTCGAATCCCCGTAGGGACGCCATATTCAAGATCACCGTAATATATTATGGTGATCTTATAAAAAACCCAAGCATTGCGACTTGGGTTTTTTATTGCCTGTATATTTTATGTTGGGCAATATTTCGGTTTCTTCGCATCTTCCGATAAAATAATCAGTAATTTAGAATTTTGGAGTTGTAATGCAATATCGTTGCCCTAAGTGTCAAAGCCCGAAAATCATGCCAGTGGCCCAGCCAGGTCAAGCAGCTCCACGTCCAGTGGTTCCTAAAAGCTTAATGTTTCTGGTCCCTGCCCTGTTCCTGTTGTTATTGTTGGTCATTATTAGCATCGCGATGTGGATTTTTGGCGATGGTGCAGGTACCACTTTACAGACTGCGACTGTGATCGTCTTTATTCTTTCTTTGATCGCAGGTTTTATGTTCTATAAAGATCTACCTGATTTTAAAATTTCAATGCAGGCATTCATGCAAACACAAAAGAAATGGAAATGCCGTGAATGTAATCATGAGTGGGAAATCTAATTTACCCTCCACCATATAATAAACATAAAAAACCAGCCCTGAGGCTGGTTTTTTTATTTACAAAAGTCGGAGATGATTAAACACCGATTTTACGATATTTTTGACGCTTCGCGACAAGGTCATCACCATCTCGTTTACGACGGTATTCTTCGAATTCAGCATAGTTACCGGTGAAGAATTCAGGGGTTTCACCTTCAAATGACAAGATGTGCGTTGCAATACGGTCCAGGAACCAACGGTCATGCGAGATCACCATCACAGTACCCGGGAATACCAGAATGGCATCCTCAAGTGCACGCAAGGTTTCGATATCCAAGTCATTCGATGGTTCATCGAGTAGGATAACGTTTGCGCCCATTTGCAGAATTTTCGCAAGTTGTAAACGGTTACGCTCACCACCAGACAATTGACCTACGCGTTTTTGCTGATCTTGACCTTTAAAGTTAAAGCGACCGATATACGCACGTGATGCAATTTCGTATTCGCCAATCTTCAAGATATCCAGACCACCAGACACTTCTTCCCAAACGGTTTTATTGTTGTCGAGCGTGTCACGGATCTGACCGACATAAGCCACTTTAACCGATTCACCCAGTGTTACCGTACCGGTATCTGGTTGCTGTTCACCAGTCATCATACGGAATAGCGTGGTTTTACCTGCACCGTTTTCACCCACGATACCCACAATTGCAGCAGGTGGTACTGTGAAAGTTAAATCTTTGTACAGTAAACGATCACCAAACGATTTGCTGATACCTTCAACTTCTACAACCTTGTTGCCCAGACGTGGACCAGGTGGAATGTAGATTTCAGAGGTTTCGTTACGTTGCTGGAATTCGCGTGAGTTAAGCTCTTCAAAACGCTCCATACGCGCTTTGTTTTTCTTTTGCTGACCTTTGGCATTAGAACGAACCCATTCAAGTTCTTTTTTCAATGCTTTAGCAAAAGATTCTTCCTGCTTGTTCTCTTGCTCTAAACGGGCATTTTTCTGCTCAAGCCAAGAAGAGTAGTTACCTTGATACGGAATGCCCATACCACGGTCAAGCTCCAGAATCCATTCAGCAACGTTATCCAAGAAGTAACGGTCATGCGTAATCGCAACAATCGTACCCGGGAAGTCTTTCAAGAAACGTTCCAACCAAGATACAGATGAAGCATCTAAATGGTTCGTTGGTTCGTCTAGAAGTAACATATCTGGTTTAGACAGAAGTAATCGGCACAGCGCCACACGACGACGTTCACCACCTGAAAGCTTAGATACATCTGCATCCCAAGCAGGCAAGTTCAATGCTGCAGCTGCTTGATCCATCTGGTTCGCAAGGTTATGCGCATCCCAAGTCTGGATAATCGCTTCAAGCTTCTCTTGCTCTTTCGCAAGTGCATCGAAATCCGCATCTTCTGCTGCATATTCAGCAAAGACTTCATCCAGACGTGCCAAGGCATCAAGCGGTTCACGTAAACCATCTTCGACGTTACCACGAACGTCTTTAGTTTCATCTAAAGGTGGTTCTTGCTCAAGATAACCGATTTTTATACCCGGTTGCGCACGTGCTTCACCAGAGAAATCTTTATCTACGCCCGCCATAATACGAAGCAAGGTAGATTTACCTGCACCGTTTAAACCAAGCACACCAATTTTAGCGCCTGGGAAAAATGATAAGGAGATGTCTTTCAGAATTTCGCGCTTAGGCGGAACCATCTTCGACACTCGGTTCATCGTGTAAATATATTGGGCCACGTAGGACTCCTCAACTGAAAAACCAAATGGGGTTTAAACAACCACCCCAGCTCAAAAATGAGCGAAAAAATAATCGGCTATTATACGCAGAAAGCTGCGAAAACATAAGCCATTGCCATGAACTTCAATGCATTGTTACAAGTTTGTTGCTGATGTTTTTTTAAACAGCTGTTTTTAGTAAAATAAATGACTCAAATCCAAGTCGATATATGAATATTTCATATATTTATTTCAATAAAATTGCACTTTTACTCATATGTGAAAATGCTACACTCAAGCCATAAACTTAAACAAGAAGATCAAACAGAATGAGTTATAAAGCAGAAACCCTTGCGATTCATGCAGGTTATACCCCTGAAGCAACCACCAAAGCTGTGGCAGTACCGATTTACCAAACCACGTCTTATGCCTTTGACAATACTCAACATGGGGCCGATCTCTTTGATTTAAAGGTTCAGGGCAATATCTATACCCGAATTATGAACCCGACCACTGCGGTTCTGGAACAACGTGTTGCAGCACTGGAAGGTGGAATTGGTGCGCTGGCTTTGGCCTCTGGCATGGCCGCGATTACCTATGCCATTCAGACCATTGCGGAAGCGGGTGACAACATTGCTTCTGTGTCAACGCTATATGGCGGTACCTATAACCTCTTTGCCCATACCCTACCAAAACAGGGCATTGAAGTCCGTTTCTTTGATTATGAAAAGCCGGAAAGTCTGCGTGACTTGATTGATGAAAAAACCAAACTGGTCTTTGTCGAATCGATTGGTAATCCACTGGGTAATATTATTGATCTGGAAGCCATTGCTAAAATTGCACATGAATATGGCGTACCGGTGATTGTCGACAATACCGTTGCCACCCCAGTACTACAAAAATCTTTCGACTTTGGTGCGGATATTGTGGTGCATTCCCTGACCAAATATATCGGTGGTCATGGTAATTCAATTGGCGGCATCATTGTGGATAGCGGCAAATTCCCGTGGGGTAAATACCCTGAGCGTTTCCCTGCCCTGAATACCCCTGATCCAAGCTACCACGGCGTGAACTATGTCGAAGTTTTGGGTGAAGCTGCTTATATCGCGCGTGCCCGTGTGGTGCCACTCCGTAATACCGGCGCTGCGATCAGCCCGCAGAATGTGTTTCTGATTCTGCAAGGTCTGGAAACTTTAAGCTTGCGTATGGAACGTCATACCGAAAACGCACTGAAAGTCGCTGAATATCTGCAAAAACATCCTAAAGTGAAATGGGTTAATTACGCCGGCCTGAAAGATCACCCACAGCATGCCTTGGCACAGAAATATGTGAAAGGTAAACCGTCTGCCATTCTGACCTTTGGGGTAGAACATGGTCTCGAAGGCGGCACACGTTTTATTGATGCCCTGCAACTGTTTACACGTCTGGTTAATATCGGCGATGCCAAAAGTTTGGCCTGCCATCCGGCGACCACTACGCATCGTCAGCTCAATGCCGAGGAGTTAAAATCAGCAGGTGTCAGTGAGGATATGGTGCGTTTATCCATTGGGATTGAACATAGTGATGACCTGATTGCCGATCTGGAACAGGCGCTGGCGGCCGTTTAAAAAGGTGCCCGAGCCGCTTCGAAACCTCATCATTTTGGTGAGGTTTTTTTATTTATTTTCTAAAACAGCCACTTGCTTTGCTTTTTATTTTCATGTTAAAAGTTAAATAAAAGAGTGAACACAAATAGAGCAATTACTCTAATTTTTATTTTAATTTCAATACTTTAATTTATAGATTTTCCTGAAGAATTGGTTATCATATCTGGACTCACCTTCGCTCTCATCTTCTGTTAGAGCGCCATAGACCTTTAATAAAAATAATTTGAACGCTGACTTCAAATTAGGGATAACAAACGTGAAAACTAGACTACACAAACAACTGGAAAAACGTGTTGCAGGTAAAACCGTCCTGATTACCGGTGCATCCAGCGGTATTGGTTTAACGACAGCACATCAACTGGCTGATGCAGGTGCCCATGTTTTACTGGTGGCCCGTACTCAGGAAACCCTAGAACAAGTAAAATCAGAAATTGAAGCCAAAGGCGGCAAAGCCTCAATCTTTCCATGTGATTTAAACAATATGGAAGCGATTGATGAAGTTTCCAAACAGATTATTGCCTCAGTCGATCATATTGATATTCTGATCAATAATGCAGGACGTTCGATTCGCCGTGCGGTGCATGAGTCAGTAGATCGTTTTCATGATTTTGAACGGACTATGCAGCTGAACTATTTTGGCGCCGTGCGTCTGGTGATGAATATCCTGCCGCAAATGATGATTCGTCGCGCAGGTCACATTATTAACATCAGCTCAATTGGTGTACTGGCCAATGCCACCCGCTTTTCGGCCTATGTCGCTTCAAAAGCTGCACTGGATGCCTTTAGCCGCTGCCTGTCTGCAGAAGTGCATTCGCATAAAATCGCAATCACGTCGATCTATATGCCTTTGGTGCGTACTCCAATGATTGCGCCAACTAAAATTTATAAATATGTCCCAACGCTTTCTCCGGAACAGGCGGCTGACCTGATTGCCTATGCGATTGTGAAACGTCCGAAGAAAGTGGCGACCGGTTTGGGCCGCCTGGCTTCCATTACCTATTCAATTGCACCGGATATCAACAATGTCTTGATGTCAATTGGCTATAACCTGTTCCCAAGTTCAAGTGCATCTGTGGGCCAACCACAAAAATTAAACTTAGTGCAAAAAGCATATGCACGTCTGTTCCCGGGCGAACACTGGTAATTTTTCATACGGACAATTTAATTAAAATACGAGCCGCCGACCGGGCGGCTTTTCTATGTCTCAGTTTTGCAAGATCTGGACTAAAGTAGACTGATTTAAAAAACCACGACACAGTCTGTCCTTATCAACACAGATTTTTGCCGCAAATGCTGCGAGATCACGTACACTATCAGCGGATATTTCCTATCCGTATTTTTATATTTTGATTGAAATGATGGAAACCCTTATGAACAACGCGCAATGGCTCGATGAAGTAAAATTTAACGAACAAGGATTAGTCCCTGCCATTGCCCAGCATCATCAAACTGGACGTGTGTTGATGGTAGCCTGGATGAATCGTGAAGCCTTGGCTTTAACTGCTGAAAAAAATCAGGCGGTGTATTTCTCCCGTTCACGCAGCAAGTTATGGCATAAGGGCGAAGAATCAGGACATTTTCAGACCGTACATGAAATCCGTCTGGACTGTGATGCCGACGTGATTGTGCTGCAAATTGAACAACATGGCGGTATCGCCTGCCATACTGGCCGTGAATCATGTTTCTATCGCAAGCTCACGCCAAATGGCTGGGAAATTGTCGATGCACAGTTGAAAGATCCGTCTGCGATTTATGGTGAAAAATCTGCTAATCCACATACGCTTGCCATGGAGGCGTCAACAGCTCAATCTGAACAGGTCGAAGTCCTGTCTTATCTGGGTCAGATGATGGCAGAACGCAAAAAAGCAGATCCAGATTCGTCTTATGTGGCCAAGCTCTACCATAAAGGCTTGAACAAGATTCTGGAAAAAGTGGGTGAAGAAAGCTTTGAAACTGTGCTGGCTGCCAAAGATTTCAACGCTCAGGTCTCTGAAGACAATAAAAATGATCTGATCTATGAAGTTGCTGATCTGTGGTTCCATACCATTGTGATGCTGGGTTATTTCGATATCGAACCGCAACTGGTCTTGAATGAGCTGGCACGTCGTCAGGGCTTATCCGGTCTGGTTGAAAAAGCCAGCCGTCAGCATTAAATGATGAATATGCCTGTGTCTGATCTGCAAAAACCCAAGGCCACTTATGAGCAGGCCACTGCCATCGATAATGCCCGTCTGGGTAATTCCTTTAAAGTGATTGCCTATGCCGGCACAGGTAAAACCACCACACTACAAATGATCAGTGATGCCATGCCTGAACGGCGTGGCATGTATCTGGCTTTCAACAAAGCCATTGCCAGTGAAGCGCAAGCCAAATTTCATCGTGGCGTGGATTGCCGCACTTTTCACTCGCTGGCATTTCGCAGTGTTCCACGTGGAATCACCGACAAGCTGCGTCTGCCCCGTTTAAGCCCAAGCTTTATTGCCAAAGAATACCGTCTGGAACCGATGACCATGCGCCGTATGATGGGTGGGCGTTATGAAAAATATGTACTGATGCCTTCGCGACTGGCCAGTCTGGTCGCCAATGCGGTCGGCTATTTCTGTTCCACCAGTTCGCAATATCCTGCCCCGCGGCATATTCAGGCGCCAAGCTGGTTGCATCCGGATGATATCGAGACTTTGCAGAAGAAACTCTATCCGGCGGTAGAACGGCGCTGGTTAGAGTCAATTGATCCCAATCATCAGGCCGGGATCGGACATGATATTTACCTGAAACTCTGGGCGCTGTCCGAGCCGAATATTCCGGCCGATTATGTGCTGTTCGATGAAGCCCAAGATGCCGATCCGCTGATGCTGGGAATTTTACTGAAACAGCGCAGTACCCAGGTGATTTATGTCGGTGATGCGCATCAGCAGATTTATGCTTGGCGTGGTGCGGTCAATGCCATGCAGCAACTACCTTTGCCTGAATCACGCCTGACCACCTCATTCCGTTTTGGTCCTGAAATTGCCCTGAATGCCAATGCGATTCTGGGTGCACTGAATGAAACCGTGCCTTTACTTGGTAATCCGCTGCTAGATTCTAAAGTGGTCAATAAACCGCATACCAAAATGCGCGATGCGATTCTGTGCCGCACCAATGCCCGCGCCATGGAACTGTTACTTGCCGGTCTGGTGCGTGGCGACAAAGTCAGCCTGCAAGCCGATCATGTCAAACTGAATCGTTTTGTTGATGCGGCAGCCATGCTGAAACAGGGCAAACGTGTGGTCGATGTACCGGAACTGGCCTGGTTTAATTCCTGGCATGATGTGCATGAATACTGTGAGACCAATGAAGGCAGTGACATCAAGCCTCTCGTGAAGCTGGTCGATGAGCATGGCACCGATCCGCTGAAAAAAGCGCTGGCCAAAATCACTCCGATTGGCCAGGCGGACTATATTATTTCTACCGCACACAAGGCCAAAGGTCTAGAGTGGGAACGGGTGCATATTGAAGATGACTATCAGTTCAAGCTGAATGAGAAAGACCATAAAATTAGTGATGAGGAGCTACGTTTACTTTACGTGGCCTGTACACGTGCTAAAGTAAGCTTAAATATTCATCACATTTATGACCTGATTCAACAACTGAAGATCAAGATGCCGCAGTCGCTTCGTCAAGCCGTCGGTTAAGGCATGGATGTAAAATCATGGTACAGGTGACCTATGCACATCGAAGCGCTTCAACTCAAACATAGCCTGCATTTTTCCGACATTCAGCTTCAGTTTAATTATCCGCAATGCCCGGTTACCTTGATTCTGGGCAATCAGGGAACTGGCAAAACTACGCTTTTACGTTTTAGCTATCAGGCATTGACCTGGTTTGCAGCCCGTTATCGTGATAGCCGTGCTGCGGGTCTGGTGATGCAAGATCAGGACATCATGCAAAACCGGCTGCAATCCAAAATCGATATCCAGATTGGTTTTCCTGAAGAGATGGGCAGCTTGCCAGAATCCAGTCAGTCTGAGCCTGCGAACCTACAAAGCTGTTCATGGCAAATCTACAAGACTTTAAACAGTCAGGGGCTGGGTTTTAGCAAAGCAGAAACCTCACAGCTTGAAAGTGTGCTCAGCTTGTATCAGAAAGCCCGCTTGCACGATCCCCTGCTCGGCTTGCCCCTGATTGCCTATTATCCTGCTGAACGTTTTACCAATGAAGTCAATCTGCTCAACAAAAATAACCCGGCCATTCTCCAGTCCGCACATGCTTATGAAATAGCTGCGATTCCTTTCACCACTTTTGCCCGTTTTTTTGAATGGTTTCGTGAAATCAGTGATATTGAAAATGCGCAAAGTGCCAAGATTATGGATCAGATTTTGGCGCGTGCCTTGCAGCAGCCTGAGAACATTCGAGGAAATGAACTGGCCCGGCAGATCGAGAAAGCCCAGGCACATCTGCATGCACCAAATCTCACCGCTTTAAAACAGGCCCTATCGCTGATCATGCCAGAAGTCAGCCAGATATATTTAAAATACCAGCCCAAGCTGCAACTGATGGTGACCTATCAGCAACAAACCTTCACTTTCCAGCAACTGCCTAACAGTATCCGCAACTGGATTGCGCTGGTGGGCGATATTGTGCGGCGTCTTTGTCTGTTGAATCCCAACAGTTTATTCCCTTGTCAGGAAGGTACAGGTATTTTACTGATTGATGCAATTGATCATCAACTGGATCAGGAGATGGCAGCAGTGATCCTATCACGCCTGCATCAGGCTTTTCCTAACTTGCAAATCATTGCGACCGGCAACCGGCCTGAATTACTGGAACAGGCACACGCTTTTCAATGTCTGAAACTGGAAAATAAACAGCTGCACCCCATTCACCTTGAAAGTATGAAAACCCAGTTTGATCAGATCTACGCAGAGCTGGAATTGCAGCGAAATAAAGATATCTCGCCCGAAGATACTTTACTGGAAACGGTCACCGAACCCGTCACACCGCTTGCAGTATTGCAAATGATTCAGCAACAGTTAAATCCGGAACAACAGCAGGAACTGCTAGCCCTACTGACTCAGGAGTATCATCCGACGCTACCTCAGTCGCTCTAAACAGATTCAAAAAAATAAGCGCGATTGTTTGAGTAAACAAGGAAGCCTTTTTCAGCATTCTGTTTTGCTAGGATTGAACTGTTTTGAGTCAAATTTACAATCAATGCCTGCAATTTAATCTTAATTTTCGGTCACTTCTAGATGATCTGTTTAAGCATGCAGCGCCTGTTAAAACCGAGCCGGCGTATAATTTATAAGTTCTACATAAAAACGTTGATGTTGTTGTTATCCTGTAATATGATCGGTTTTATTTGCGAATTTCATTGTAAAATCGGAATTTGCTATCGTTTATAAGTTGCGCAATACAACTGTTTTATATTCTTTTGGCTTTCAAGATTGAGAAGTTTGGGTCGCTCCTTGTGGTCCTGTAGTCCTTGAAAGATAAAGATTCACCTTAGGTTGGTCAAAACCTAAATCATGACAATGGATACGAGTGTGCTGCCGATTATTATATTGTTACCGTTAGTATTAGGCACAACCCTTGTCTCGTGGCTGAAACAATTTTCGCGCGGGGTAACGGCTTTAGGGGCAATTGGTGTCAGCCTCAGCAGTTTCTTATTATTATTGAGTCAGGCGCCTGCCATATTTGACGGCGCAGTGATGACCCAGACCTGGTCCTGGCTGCCCCAGCTCGGCATCGATTTCAGTTTTCGCCTGGATTCTCTGGGACTGCTGTTTGCCTTGCTGATCAGCGGAATTGGTACCCTGATTTATATTTATGCCTATTATTACCTTAATCCAAAAAATTCACTGAGCAAACTGTATCTCCTGCTGATGCTGTTTATGGCGGCGATGCTCGGAATTTCATTGTCGAATAACCTGATTATCTTATTGGTTTTCTGGGAACTAACCAGTATTTCCTCCTTCTTACTGGTAGGTTACTGGAGCAATTACGAAGCGGCACAACGTGGCTCACGTATGGCCCTGACCATTACCGGAATGGGTGGTCTGGCGATGCTGGGCGGTTTTGTCCTGCTCGGTCAAATTACCGGCACCTATCAGCTTGATCAAATCCTGATGATGACTGAACAGATTCAGTCCCATCATTTATTTGTTCCAACCTTGTTGCTGATTTTACTCGGCGCCTTTACCAAAAGTGCGCAGTTCCCGTTTCACTTCTGGTTACCGAATGCCATGGCTGCACCGACACCGGTCTCTGCCTATTTGCACTCGGCCACCATGGTCAAAGCCGGTTTATTCCTGGTAGCACGTTTGCTCCCGATCTTTGCCGGTGCTGCACTGTTTCATAATATTGTGACCTTTGTCGGTCTGTTTACCCTGTGCATGGCCGCCTTCTTTGCCATTTTTAAGGAAGACCTGAAAGGCTTGCTCGCCTATTCAACTATCAGCCATTTAGGTCTGATCATGTGTCTGCTCGGGATTGGTTCACCATTGGCTGTTGCAGCAGCGATTTTCCATATTATTAACCATGCCACCTTTAAAGCAGCACTGTTTATGATTGCCGGAATCATCGATCATGAATCCGGGACTCGTGACTTACGTAAACTGTCTGGCCTATGGCAATTACTGCCATTTACCGCAACACTGACCATGATCACGGCAGCATCCATGGCGGGTGTACCGTTGACCAATGGTTTCCTGTCCAAAGAAATGTTCTTTACCGAACTGGTCGCCAGCTTGAGTGGTCCACTTATGGTCGGCTCCGCTATTTTCGCAACATTGGCCGGGATTTTTGCGGTGGCTTATTCCATTCGACTGGTGCATGGGGTCTTTTTCGATGGTCCGTTAGGCAAGCAGGTCCCGAATAAAGATGCACATGAACCTGCGTTTGGTATGCGCGCACCGGCCACTTTGTTAGCAATTTTATGTATTTTAGTCGGTCTATTGCCCGCTCTTCTGGTGGAAAAAATTGTCAATAGCACCACTCAAGCGACGACCCAAAATTTTGATTTTGAAGGTACTCATCTGGCGCTTTGGCATGGTTTCAACCTGCCCCTGCTGATGAGTGTGATTGCTCTGCTCGGCGGAATAATCTTTTACTTTTCTCTCGCCAAAGGTGGCGCCTTACGTGAAATCGACTTGGATCCAAAACTGGGCCGCTTACAGGGCCGGGTGCTGTTCGATCTATTTTTGAAAAATTTGCTGCTGAATTCACGCCGTTTCCGCCGTGCCACTGAAAATGGCAAATTACAAAGCTATTTATTGTGGATTGTGATTTTTACCGTTGGACTGGTGGGATTCCCATTACTCAGCAATGCGGTGGGTACGGGTACGCGCGAGCTGACCCATGCTCCTGCCTTGGCGATTATCCTGTGGTTACTGCTGTTCTCCGCCTGCTGGATGCTGCTGTGGTTCCATCATGAGCGGATTAAAGCGGTACTGATTAGCGGTGCAGTGGGTTTAGTCGTCACCATGGTCTTTATCGGCTTCTCGGCGCCCGATCTGGCATTGACCCAGATTACGGTCGATGTGGTCACCACTGTTCTACTACTGATGAGTTTATCTTTACTGCCCCAATTAACTCCGTATGAATCGAGCCCGACCCGTCGCTGGCGCGATGCTATTATTGCCTTGGGCGGCGGTCTCGGGATTGCTGCAATTGCCTGGCTGATCATGACCCGTGATCACAATTCCATTTCATGGTTCTTCCTGCAACAGTCCATTCCTCTGGGCGGCGGAACCAATGTGGTGAATGTAATTCTGGTCGATTTCCGTGGTTTCGATACCTTTGGCGAAATTACCGTACTCGGCATTGCCGCGATTGGTGTACTCAGCCTGATGGATGGCATGCGTGCGCATGGCACCACCATGACCCAGGGCCTGACCTATCGTTTTAATCCTTCCCCGCTGATGTTACGTATTACCGCTTCCTGGATTTTGCCGGTCGCGCTGGTAGTCAGCCTGTATATCTTCATGCGTGGCCATAACCTGCCGGGCGGTGGATTCATTGCCGGACTGGTGACTTCTCTGGCACTCATTATTCAATATATCGCAGTGGGACAGGACAAAACCGAACAGTTGCTGGGCGCCAAATCCGGTCGCCTGTATGAAATCTGGATCGGGATCGGCTTAACCATTGCCGGTTTGACCGGTGTCGCGGCCTGGTTCTGGTCACGTCCATTCCTGACCAGTGCACATATTTATGTCTCTCCGCCCATTATTGGAGAAATGCATCTGGCTTCGGCTGCACTGTTTGATGTCGGCGTCTATGTCACTGTCGTCGGTGCCACCATGCTGATGATTTCGGTCTTGGGCGATTCACGTCACTCCAGCATGACTGGCCCTGTACCAAGAGGATAATAGAATGATCAGTTTAGAATTTTTATTAGCCTCCGCGATTGGCCTGCTGACAGCCACAGGTATTTATCTGATCCTGCGGGCCCGTACCTTCCCGGTGGTATTGGGCTTGGCCATGATTGGTTATGCGGTCAACCTGTTTTTATTTGCCATGGGCCGGATTCAGATGAATTCGCCTGCAGTATTAACCGAAGCCGCGAATGTGACTGACCCTCTACCTCAGGCACTGGTGCTGACGGCTATCGTGATTGGCTTTGCCACCACTGCCTTTATTGTCCAACTGGCACTGCGTAGCCGCTACGAATCAGGAACAGACCACGTTGACTCAAAAGAAGATATTCCCCAGATTGATCCACGTGAGGATGAGCCTTAATGACTGATCTTCTCAATTTCTGGACTCAACATACTCCTATTTTCAGTATTCTTTTGCCGGCCTTTACCGCTTTTGCCTTGGTACTTTTAGGCAATCCGGGTGCAGGCTCTCTGATCACGGACTGGCGTCAACCCTGGCGTCGCGGTATCAGCCATCTCTCGGGAATCTTGGGCCTGATCATTGCCGTTAGCTATCTGATAAACAGCAGCGAGGGCCAAATCAGCGTATACACCCTCAGCGAATGGGCAGCACCATTTGGAATCGTGCTGGTGCTGGATCAGCTCTCGGCCATGATGCTGGTATTGACCTATGCGCTCGCCTTGCCTGTAGTCTGGTATGCCAGTAAAGAATGGGATTTACGCGGCCGTTATTTCCATGCCATGGTGCATTTCCTGCTGATGGGTCTGACTGGTGCATTCCTGACCGGCGATTTGTTTAACCTGTTCGTATTCTTTGAAATTTTGCTGATGGCGTCCTATGTACTGCTGTTGCATGGACAAGGTAAGGCACGTTTTCAGCTAGGGATTCATTACGTCACCATCAACCTGCTGGCGTCTGCACTGTTCCTGATTGGACTTGGGATGATTTATGGCAGTGTCGGCAGCCTGAATATGGCCGATGTGGCCCGATTGATGCCAACGCTTGCAGAAGATCAGCACAAACTGGCTGTTGCCGGTGGCTTGATGCTATTCGTGGTCTTTGGGATTAAAGCGGCAATGCTGCCGGTGGGTTTCTGGTTACCCAAAACCTATGCGGTAGCCACGACTCCTGTTGCAGCGCTCTTTACTATCATGACTAAAGTAGGGATTTATGCAATTTTGCGTATCAACGGCACGGTTTTTGACGATGAATATAGCCATCAGATTCTGATGAACTGCCTGCTGGTGATTGGTCTGGTCACATCTGTCTATGGTGTGATTTGTGCGATTGGTACCGAACGTCTGCGCCGTTTTGTCGGTTTTATGGTACTGTCTTCAGTCGGAACGATTCTGGTGGCCATTGGCCTGAATAATACTGCGGCTTGGGCGGGTGCGCTGTATTATCTGGTACACAGTACCCTGATTGCGGCCGCATTTTATATTCTGTCGGGCTGGATTACCTCACAGCGCGGTGAATTTAAAGATCATTTTAAAATCGCTCCACTGATGAAACAGAATAAGCTGGTTTCGATTGTCTATTTCATCATCGCCTTGATGATGGCCGGCCTACCACCGTTTAGTGGATTCTTCGGTAAAGTCTTTATTTTGCAGGCTTCTGCCCATTCAGACTATCAGATGATCATTATTCTGACCATTTTACTGGTAAGTTTCCTCAGTATTCTGGCCTTTACCCGGGTCGGTTTTATCCTGTTCTGGCGTTCGACCAGACCTGAAGATGATCTTGATTCTGAAGAGTTTCATAAATATGAAGCCCTGCCGAGTAAGGCGCCGGCACGTAATGACCGGGTGATTTATATATTGCTGGCAGGCTTAACCGCCTACGTGATGTTTGCCGGACCGATTTATCAATATAATTATCAGACTGCGGAACAGATCAAAAACAATTCGGTCTATGAAGCCGCGCTGTTAAAACCGGATGCAGAAGGTCAGTTTATTAGCGTCCAGCCATTTGATCCGAAGTATTTGCCAGAAACCAAATATGGTGGTGAGGTGATAGATCCCAATGCGCATCTGATTCCTTATGTGATTTCAGAAGCGACCTTGAAGGGTGAAAATATTTCTGAATTCAAGCAACGCCAGATTGACCAGCAGCACATTGAACAGACCGAATATGATGATAATCAACTTAAACCGGCGGAGGGACCTTAATGGCTGAATCATTATTTCAACGCTGGTTCCCGCATCCGCTGGTTTCTGTGATTGTGGGACTGAGCTGGGTTTTACTGGCACACAGCCTGGACGCTGGAACCCTGCTGATGGCCTTGCTACTCGCGATGATCATTCCACGTATGGTCGAACCCTTTATTGACTATACCCCCAATATCCAGTGGACTCCTGCCCTGCACCTGTTCTTTGTCGTAGTTTGGGATATTGTAGTAGCCAATATCAAAGTCGCAAAACTGGTGCTAGGATCGACGAAGAATCTACATCCAAAATGGTTCCGAGTGCCTTTAGACACCGAACATGAAGAAGTCAACACCTTGCTGGCGATGATTATTACCACCACACCGGGCACGGTATCTGCAGGGATTGACCAGGATCGTGGTGATATTCTGGTGCATGCCTTAAGCACAGATGATGAAGCGGCCGAAATCGAGCTAATTAAGCAGCGCTATGAACGCCCGCTCATTGAGATTTTTAATGCACGATCAGGAGAAAAAGCATGACGATTCTACCTTATGCATTATTGATTTGTCTGGGTGCGGTCACCATCTCCATGTTACTGTGTCTGATCCGTCTGATTACCGGTCCCTCTATTGTTGACCGCCTGTTGGCACTGGACACCCTGTTTCTGAATGCCACCTGCCTGGTGGTGATTTTAGGCATTTACTGGAGCAGCACCTTTCTGTTTGAAGGCGCTCTCTTGGTCGCGATGCTGGGCTTTGTCTCTACCGCAGCCTTGGCGCGTTATTTTACCACTGGCCATGTCATCGACTAGGAGTTTTTAAATGTCTTTAATTTTAGAAATACTGGTGTCGATTTTTCTATTGATTGGTGCTTTCTTTATGCTGGTCGGCGGAATTGGGATGGTGCGCTTGCCCGATCTGTTCATGCGTCTGCATGCACCGACCAAATCCAGTACTTTGGGCCTCGGCAGTTTTTTAATTGCGGCGATGATTTTCTCTGCCATGTATGGCCGTTTCGGTTTTGCTGAAGTGCTGATTACCCTGTTTGCCTTTATTACTGCGCCGGTATCCGCCAATCTGATGGCACAGGCTGCATTGCATTTGCGGTTACGCTCTTTGAGTGGCGAAGTGCCGGAAACGCTAGAACGCCCCCTGCCTTGGCAGCGTTCACGCCGTCGTACCTTTTATGAAAAGAAAATCAATCGCAATGATGATTTAGATTAATTGAGCAAGCGATTCCAGTTCTCCCAAATCTCAAAATAGAGAGATAAAAAAAGCCACCCGAAGGTGGCTTTTTTAGTCCTAAGACTTATTCATCATCTTTTTTTGCTTCAGCTTCAGGTAAGTCCTTCACTGCTTCAGCGATCAGACCAAACATATAGTTACCATATGCATTGGTCTTATCGTAATGGAAACGTAGACGAGGCGTAATACGGGTTTTGATACGACGACTCAGCTCGTGGCGCAGGAAACCAGATGCTTTGTTCAACACATCCAGAGTTTCTTTATTGGCCTCTTGGCTTTGCTCATCGCCAAGTTCACGTCCCATCACAGTGACATAAACTTCCGCATATCCCAGGTCTGGGCTCACCTTCACCGCAGAGATGGTCACCAGACCACCTAAGCGTGGATCTTTCAGCTCCTGACGGATCAGTTCGGACAACTCGCGTTGTACTGTATCCGCCATACGCTTCAGACGTTGACTACCCGCCATTAAAGACTCCGTTTAATCAATTGAACATCGTACACTTCGATCTTATCAAGTGCTTTGATGTCTTTATAGCCTTTCACCGCAAGACCACATTCCATACCGGCACGAACTTCTTCAACCACTTCTTTGTAGCGACGAAGAGATTCAAGCTCGCCCTGGAACACAACCACGTCATCACGTAATACGCGAATCGGTTTGTTACGATGCAATACGCCTTCAAGTACCATACAGCCCGCAGCCGCACCAAACTTACTTGAGTGGAATACTTCACGTACTTGTGCAACACCCAGAATCGTTTCACGATGTTCTGGTGCAAGCTTACCGCTCATTGCTGCTTTCACATCATCAATCAATTGATAGATGATTGAGTAGTAACGAATGTCGATACTGTCTGCATCTGCTTTTTGACGCGCAGCGTTGTCCGCACGTACGTTAAAGCCGAGTAGAACTGCTTCTGAAGATTCAGCCAGTGTCACGTCAGACTCAGTGATCGCACCTACACCAGAACCGATGATACGTACTTTAACTTCATCAGTCGCAAGCTCAGCAAGTGCAACGTGTAATGCTTCCAAGGTACCGCGTACGTCAGTTTTCAACACAACATTTACGATAGGCACATCTTTCTTGCCCATAGACGCCATGATGTTTTCAAGACGCATTGCAGATTGACGCTCAAGACGTTTTTGACGTTCACGATCCATACGCGCATCGGCAACTTCACGTGCTTTCTTCTCGTCACTCACCACAAGAACTTCGTCACCCGCCATTGGTGCTTCTGGAAGACCCAGAATTTCCACTGGAATCGAAGGACCTGCAGATTTGATACGCTGACCATTTTCATCCGTCATCGCACGAACGCGACCATAAGATGAACCGGCAAGAACGAGATCACCTACTTTCAATGTACCGTTTTGAACCAGAATAGACGTTACCGCACCACGGCTGTTGTCTACACGTGCTTCAATTACGACACCTTGTGCAGCGCCTTCTTCCGATGCTTTAAGCTCTAGAAGTTCAGCTTGAATCGAAATAATATCAAGAAGTTCATCAATACCTTGACCAGTATGTGCAGAAACCATTGCCACTGGAACGTCACCACCCCATTGTTCTGGCACGATTTCTTTCACAGTCAATTCATTCAATACGCGATCTGGATCAGCAGATTCTTTATCCATCTTGTTGATTGCAACAATGATTGGTGTACCTGCAGCACGTGCATGGTCAATTGCTTCTGCAGTTTGTGGCATTACACCATCATCTGCTGCAACAACCAGAACCACGATATCTGTTGCTTTCGCACCACGTGAACGCATTGCAGTAAATGCTGCGTGTCCCGGAGTATCAAGGAATGTAATCATACCTTTATCAGTAGTTACATGGTAAGCACCGATATGCTGTGTGATACCGCCCGCTTCCCCAGCAGCCACTTTGGCACGACGAATACGGTCAAGCAGCGATGTCTTACCATGGTCAACGTGACCCATAATGGTAACAACAGGCGCACGCGTAGATTGCGCACCACGTGCTTCTTCAGCTGCTTCAAGCAAGTTATCTTCAGCTTGTGTATCAGAAACCAGTACCGGGTTATGGCCCATTTCCTCAACAACAAGTGCAGCAATTTCTTGATCAATCGCCTGGTTCTGAGTAACCAATTCACCCATTTTCATGAGTGATTTAATCACTTCACGAACCTTAACTGCCATTTTCGCAGCTAAGTCAGCAACGACAATCGTTTCACCGATTTCAACATCGTAAACCTGTTTTTTCACAGGTTTTTCGAAGCCGTGCTTGTTGCCCTGGCTAGTTTTTAAACCGCGCTTAGGCTGTTTGCTGAAGCTTTGCTCTTCCTGACCACGACGACCACCTTTTTTAGGTGCACGCGCGCTCGGCGTATTCGTACCACGTTTGATTTCGCGGTCTTCTTTGGCAAAAGAGTCTTCATATGCCTGACCAACAAGGCCGGCAGCCAGAGGAGAATCATCAACAACACGAATCGTTGCAGTGGTATCTTCCGCGGTGTACTTGGACGCCATTTGACGCATTTGTTCAAGCGTACGTTGCTGCGCTTCTTCAGCCGCTTTACGACGTGCCGCTTCTTCAACAGCTTTTAATTTTGCTGCTTCTGCTTCACGTGCCTTTTTCTGTTCAGCGGTTTCAGTTGGTTTAACAACTTGCTTCACAATCGGCTTGTTGGTTGATTTGCGTTTTACCACAACTGCAGCTTTAGAAACTTCTTGCTTGTCGCTGGTTTGCTTTGCAGCAGCACGCATCGCCTCTAAAGCTTTATTCGCGTTATTTACGCCAGTTTTTGGAGCTTCAGCAGAAGCAGCTTGCGCTGTATTCTGTTCAGGCGCAGCTTTGGCCTGTTGCTCAGCCTTGGCTTTCGCCAATGCTTCTGCTTTGATCTGTTCTGGATCCGGCTTAACAAATGTATGCTTCTTGCGAACTTCTACATTAATCGTTTTCGCCTTACCTGAAGTACTGGCTACTTTAGCCGTACTAGTCGTTTTACGTTTCAACGTGATTTGCCCTGCTTGGCTTTCTGAACCCTGTGACTTTTTCACATGGCTCATCAAGCTGTCTTGTTGTTCGGTGGTAATAATATCGTCAGCTTTACGCTGTGGTAAACCTGCCTCACGAACCTGCTCTAGGAGCTTCTCAACTGGACGACCCACATTGAGGGCTAACTCTTTAATCGACTTGTCCGTCATATACTACCTCCTAGTTAAACCATGATTCGCGCGCTTTCATAATGAGTTGACCTGCTTTCTCAGCACCCAAACCTTCAATATCTTCGATATCGTCAGTCGCCTGATCTGCTAAATCATCCACTGTTACCACACCACGAGCTGCTAGCGCTTGTGCGATCTCTACTGTCATGCCTTCCATTGCAACAAGTTCTTCACTTGGCGCTTGTATGTTCTCTTGCTGTTGTAATGCATCAGCAAGTGCAATTTCTTTCGCACGGCTTTGCAGTAGTTCAACCAGTTCCGCATCCAGTTCGATTTCATCAAACGTTTCTGCAGGGACATAAGCAATTTCTTCAAGCGAGGTGAAGCCCATTTCTACCAATGCCATCGCCAAATCTTCCGCGATATCCAGACGGGTAACAAACATGTCTAAATATTGTTGCGCTTCGTTTTGTTGACGGGCGTAGTATTCCTCTTCCAGCATCATGTCCAGCTTGTAGCCAGTCAATTCAGATGCCAGACGAACGTTCTGACCTTGTGAACCAATCGCACGTGCCAACTGGTCGCTGGTTGCGAAAATGATGTCGGCAGTACGTGCATCTTCATCGATGACAATACTCGATACATCTGCTGGTTCCAATGCACTTGCGATATATTGCGCAGGATCATCCGACCAAACTACCACATCAATACGCTCGCCATTGAGCTCTTGCTGTACAGCCTGAATACGAGTACCACGCATACCAATACAAGCACCCACCGGGTCAATACGGTGGTCATTGGTTTTCACTGCAATTTTAGCACGAACACCTGGTTGGCGAGCCGCCGCTTTAATTTCAATGATTTCTTCAGAAATCTCAGGAATTTCTTTCTTCATCAATGCAATCAGCATATCCGGTTTAGCACGTGACAGTTGTAACTGCGCACCACGACCTTCACGGTTGACATTGAACAGAATCGCATTTACGCGTTGCTTCGGACGAAGGATTTCTTTCGGAATCATTTCTTCACGAGCAAGATATGCTTCAGCATTGTCACCTAGGTCAATGATAAAGCCGTCTTTGGTTTGTTTTTTCACTTCACCGTAGATCAGCTCGCCGACTTTAGATTCGTAAGCATCGGCTACAAGTGCACGTTCTGCTTCACGGATCTTCTGTACGATCACTTGCTTGGCAATTTGCGCTGCAATACGACCGAAGTCAATCGATTCAACTTCAAGCTCACGAATGTCCCCAATCGACCATTTTGCCGGATCGACATCAGAGATGGCATCCTGACAAGCTGGCATTTCATGGTCTTCGTCTGCTACCACTTCCCACTGACGGAAAGTACGATAGTCACCTGTTTTACGATCAATTTCCACACGTAAACGTGCTTCTTCCGAATGTGTTCCTTCGTAGAATTTTTTCTTTGTCGCAGCAACTAAAGCTTGCTCAAGCGCTTCAAAGATCGCTTCACGAGGTACACCTTTTTCGTTACTAACCGTTTCAACGACGGTCAGAATTTCACGTGCCATACGTCACCTATTCGTTAAATTTTTATTTATTAAATTAATCTTGGAAGACCAAATTTGCTTTATCGATATTGTGACTGTCGATCTCCAATACCTGTTGCTTTTCTACTTCAACCTGAATCATTTCATTTTCAAGATCGACAGCAACCAGTTTGGCCTGGAATTTACGACGGTTATCTACCGCACTGATCAAACGTAGTGCTACGGTATGACCGATATAGCCTGACATCTGCTCGAGCTGGAAGAATGGACGGTCCCAGCCTGGCGAAGATACTTCAAGTGAATATTCACCCGAGATCGGATCATGAACATCCAGCATTGCGCCCACTTGCTGCGTGACACGCACACAATCCTGAACGCCAATACCACGCCCCTGCTCTTCTTCACCATCTTCATTGATTGCTGGTGCAACGCTCTCATCGACTGGCTTGTCGATGTAGATACGTAATAACGAACATTTACCCTGTGGCAGGAATTCAATCCCCCAAAGGTTTACATTACAGGCTTCAACTGCTGGTGCAATCAAGTCCTGAAGTGCTTGAGTTTTATTTGATAGCTTCATTTACTCTCGTCATCTGGTGCGATTTTATGATCTATTTGACCACTACAAACCAATACAAACTATAGTAGTAGTGAAACATGGAGATTTGACCAAATAATGTCGACACTACACGATAGCCAATAAAAAAGGGCGTAAATCGCCCCAATTAATGCACAATTTAAGATTTTTTCAAATCCCACTGTGCAAAAAGGCCCACCTTGTTGTGAGCCTCTTTTTAGAAACTTGGTAGCGGGAGCTGGATTTGAACCAACGACCTTCGGGTTATGAGCCCGACGAGCTACCAGACTGCTCCATCCCGCATCAACGTGCAAAAATTATATACAAAAGATGAGAACTTTTCAATCAAAACCACATCATTCTGCATATTTGTCATCTGTCGCTGAAAAAATGGTAGCGGGAGCTGGATTTGAACCAACGACCTTCGGGTTATGAGCCCGACGAGCTACCAGACTGCTCCATCCCGCATCAGCGTACAAATAACGTTCAGTTTAAAACACTTAAACTGCTTTTAAAGTTTGCATCTTTAAAAGATTGGTAGCGGGAGCTGGATTTGAACCAACGACCTTCGGGTTATGAGCCCGACGAGCTACCAGACTGCTCCATCCCGCAACAACATGCAAATTATATTTCTCAGCTTAATACTGGTTTAAGCTGCCTCTTGAAAGTTTGCGTCTTTAAAAAGGATTGATTGGTAGCGGGAGCTGGATTTGAACCAACGACCTTCGGGTTATGAGCCCGACGAGCTACCAGACTGCTCCATCCCGCATCAATAGAAGTTTTTCAGCTGCATACACCAACTTAAATTTCTGGATTATAAGTTGGTGCGGAAGGGGGGACTTGAACCCCCACGCCCGAAAGCACTACCACCTCAAGGTAGCGTGTCTACCAATTCCACCACCACCGCAGCTGTGACGCATTCTAGTCGCATCACTGAAAAAAAGAAAGGATTAATTAAAACTATTCGGTCGTTTCTGGTGCAGTTGGTGAAGTTTCATTCGATTGCACAGGTACGGTCGGCGCAGACTGAACAGATCCCAAACTATAGGCATTCGAGGTTTGTTGCTTGGCCAAAATCGCCAAAGTCAGACTGGTCACGAAGAACAGTGCAGTAAAAATCGCAGTTAAACGGGTCATGAAATTACCCGAACCTGAAGCTCCAAATACTGTCGCTGCACCACCGCCGCCGAAAGAGGCACCAGCATCTGCACCTTTACCATGCTGAACCAAAATCAAGACAATCATCAAAACAGCTAAGATAATATGTACTACCAGCACAAAAGTTTGCATGCTGAACTCCTAATTATTGTGTATTTGCAAATGCATGAGCAATTTTATGGAACGACTCAGCATTGAGTGATGCACCACCGACCAATGCCCCATTGATATCTGGGCAGGCTGCTAACTCTACTGCATTTTCCGGCTTGACACTACCACCATATAAAATCGCCATCGTCGCGCCATAGCCAGTGATCTGGCTTAAACCTTGACGGATTTGTGCATGCATGGCCTGCGCATCTTCAGGAGAAGCAGTTTTACCGGTTCCAATTGCCCAGATCGGTTCATAGGCAATCACGACATTTTTCCATTGCTCCGCTTCAACCACAGCAGCAATATCACAGATTTGTTGCAGTACTACAGCTTCTGCCTGCCCGGATTCACGTTGTTCCAGACTTTCACCCACACAATAAATTACCGTCAAACCGGCATTTAAAGCATTCTTGATTTTAGCATTTAAAATATCAGACTTTTCTGCAAATATTTCACGGCGCTCAGAATGACCTACCAGTACATAGTGAATTTGGCTATCGGTCAACAATTCAGCACTGACTTCACCAGTGTAGGCGCCTGTTCCAGAAATACGTGAAACATCTTGTGCTACGGTATAAATCGGACGAACCGCAGATGACAGCTCTGCCTGAATCTGGCTTAAGGCAATCGCAATTGGTGCCACACCTAAATGACATTGATCTTCGGCAATCGGTGCAGTTTCCAGTAAACTCTTAATACCACGCACCAAGCTCAATGCCTCTGCCTGCACCGGATTCATTTTCCAGTTACCTATCACCCAAGGGGTAATCGTCGAAACCGACATAATTAACCTATTTCATTTACATATTTTGAATTGGGCACATTCTACACGGAATTGGAAAATTAAAAGAATAGTTTTCTTATCACTCATTCTCGGTTTAGACTATCCAAAATGGTTATTTTTTGTTATCACTTAAAAAAATGGGGACTTCTTCCAACCAGTTCATGCTTTTACTGGAGATGAAGAAGCTAGCAGCACTCTTGGCTATGGTATTTTTACGTAACAAACGTATAATTTTAGTATAGCAATTAAAAGAATTTGATGAATAGGCATTTATAGCATGACAGCATTACAGGGGTCGCCGAGATTTACCGGATTTATTCGTCGTTTGGTCGAGGAAGGCGTCATCTCGGCTGAAGATATGCGCAGTGCGTTGGCGCATGCCAAACAAGAAAAAATCGATATTGTCGCGGAGCTGATTAACCAGCAACAGCTTTCTCCGACCGTCATTGCTGAAACGATTTCAGTTGAATTTGGCGAACCGCTGTTTGATATCAGTGCCTATGATCCTGCCCAAATTTTGCGGGATGCGATTGATGAAAAGCTGATTACCAAGCATCGCATCCTGCCGATTTTTAAAAATTCCAGTATTTTATATGTTGCGACCAGCAACCCGACCAATATCGAAGCAATTGATGCAGTCCGTTTTTCGACCAAACTTAACATTGAAACCATTATTGTTGAACACAATAAACTTGAAAAACTGATCGAACAGAATTTTACCGAAGAAAGTACCTTTGAATTCGATGAAGATTTCGACCTGGATGTTGATGTCGACACCTCAGATCCGAATAAAGAAGATGAAGAAAGCAATAAAGGTGATGAAGCGCCGATTGTCAAATATATTAATAAATTGCTGATTGATGCGATCCGTATGGGGGCTTCAGACTTACACTTTGAACCTTATGAAAAAATCTATCGGGTACGTTACCGGGTCGATGGGGTGCTACGTCAGATTGCAACCCCGCCCTTACAGCTGGCAAATCGCCTGTCTTCGCGTCTTAAGGTTATGTCGCAAATGGACATTTCGGAAAAGCGTGTACCTCAAGATGGTCGTATTAAGTTAAAACTTTCTAAGAATAAAGCCATTGATTTCCGTGTTAACTCTCTCCCTACCCTGTTTGGCGAGAAGCTGGTACTGCGTATTCTGGATCCATCCAGCGCGATGCTGGGGATTGATGCTCTGGGCTATGAACCGGAACAAAAAGAACTGTTTATGCAGGCACTGGACAAACCGCAAGGGATGCTGCTGATCACCGGTCCGACCGGTTCCGGTAAAACAGTTTCTCTTTATACCGGTCTGAATATTTTAAACCGTGAAGATACCAATATTTCCACAGCGGAAGATCCGGTCGAGATCAACCTACAAGGGATTAACCAGGTCAACGTCAACAATAAAGTCGGCCTGACCTTCTCTGCTGCCTTGAAGTCCTTCTTACGTCAAGATCCGGATATCGTGATGGTCGGTGAGATTCGGGATCTGGAAACTGCAGAGATTGCGATTAAAGCGGCCCAGACCGGCCATATGGTGATGTCGACCTTACATACCAATAGTGCGCCTGAGACTTTGACCCGTTTACGCAATATGGGGGTGCCTTCTTTCAATATTGCCACTTCAGTCAACCTGGTCATTGCACAACGGTTGGCGCGTCGCCTGTGTTCACAGTGCAAAAAACCTGCCGATATTCCGAAACAAAGCTTATTGGAAATGGGCTTTACCGAAACTGATCTGCAGCAACCAGAATTCCAAATCTATGAACCAGTAGGTTGCAATGAATGTCGTGAAGGCTATAAAGGTCGTGTGGGTATTTATGAAGTCATGAAAGTAACACCCGAAATTTCCAGAATTATTATGGAAGACGGCAATGCACTTGAAATTGCCGATGCTTCCGCACGTGCAGGTTTTAACAATTTACGCCGGTCAGGTTTAATCAAGGTGATGCAGGGGGTGACTTCTTTACAGGAAGTCAATCGTGTCACCAGCGAATGATCAGGCGCTGATCTAAAATAAGGATAAAGGTATGGCAGCAGTAAAGAAAGGCCAGATGATGCCGATCTTCAGCTATGAAGGAATTGATCGTAAAGGGGCAAAGATCAAGGGGGAATTGCCAGCAAAAAATATGGCTTTGGCCAAGGTCACCCTTCGAAAACAAGGTATCAGCATCAAGACCATTCGGGAAAAGAAAAAAAATATTCTCGAAGGCTTGATGAAGAAAAAAGTCTCGACACTGGATATTACGATTTTCACCCGACAGTTAGCGACCATGATGAAAGCCGGGGTACCCTTGGTACAAGGCTTTGAAATTGTTGCAGAGGGTCTGGAGAATCCAGCCATGCGTGAAGTCGTTCTGGGGATTAAAGGTGAGGTGGAAGGTGGTAATACCTTTGCCGGTGCACTGCGTAAATACCCGCAATACTTCGATAAACTATTTTGTTCACTGGTGGAATCGGGTGAACAATCCGGTGCGCTAGAAACCATGCTGGATCGGGTCGCGATCTACAAGGAAAAAAGTGAACTGCTCAAGCAAAAAATTAAAAAAGCCATGAAGTACCCGGCTGCGGTGGTCGTGGTCGCGCTGATTGTCACGATTATTCTAATGGTAAAAGTGGTCCCGGTTTTCCAGGATTTATTCTCTTCATTTGGTGCTGACTTACCGGCTTTTACCAAAATGGTAGTCAATATGTCGGAATGGATGCAAAAATATTGGTTCCTGCTGATTATTGCCATTGGGGCCATCATTACGGCTTTTCTGGAAGCAAAAAAACGCAGTAAAAAATTCCGTGATTTTCTGGATAAAGCAGCACTTAAAGCACCGATTTTCGGTGATCTGGTGTATAAAGCCATTATTGCCCGTTATAGCCGTACCTTGGCCACCACTTTTGCAGCCGGTGTACCCTTGATTGATGCACTGGAATCCACTGCCGGCGCAACCAATAACGTGGTGTATGAAGATGCCGTGATGAAAATCCGCGAAGATGTTGCCACTGGTCAACAACTACAGTTTGCTATGCGCGTGACTAACAAGTTTCCATCTATGGCCGTGCAAATGGTTGCCATTGGTGAGGAATCCGGTGCGCTGGATGCCATGCTGGATAAAGTAGCCACGCATTATGAAAATGAAGTCGACAATGCCGTAGACGGTCTCACCTCCATGATGGAGCCCTTGATCATGGCTGTTCTCGGTGTACTCGTCGGTGGTCTGGTGATTGCCATGTACCTTCCAATCTTCCAAATGGGTTCTGTGGTTTAATGCAAGATCTTATTCAATATTTCATTCAAAACCCAACAGCGCTGTATAGCGCAGTTGGGCTTTTTAGCCTCTGCATTGGTAGTTTCTTAAATGTGGTGATTTATCGCACTCCCAAGATGATGGAGCAGGAATGGCGTACCGATTGCCAGATGTTCCTGCATCCGGAACAGCCAATTATTGATGAGACCAAATTAAGTTTAAGCAAACCCGATTCGACTTGCCCCAAATGTCATCAACCAATCCGCTGGTACCAGAATATTCCCGTCATCAGCTGGCTGGTCTTGCGCGGCAAGTGCGGCAACTGCCAGAATCCCATCAGTATCCGCTATCCACTGATTGAGCTTCTGACCGCGGCCTGTGCGCTGATGGTGGTGGCTGTTTTTGGTCCGACTGTCCAGATGTTATTTGGCCTGATTCTGACTTATGTCTTAATTGCACTGACTTTTATTGATTTTGACACCCAGTTATTGCCGGACCGTTATACCCTGCCCCTGGCCGCGCTGGGTCTGGGCGTCAATAGTTATGCCCTCTATACCTCACCGAGCGCTGCCATCTGGGGCTATATCATTGGCTTTCTGTGTTTGTGGGTGGTCTATTATGTCTTTAAAATCGTCACTGGCAAGGAAGGTATGGGCTATGGCGATTTTAAATTGCTTGCCGCCTTGGGTGCCTGGATGGGGCCTTTGCTATTACCATTAATTGTGCTCCTTTCTTCTTTAGTGGGCGCGATTATCGGGATTATCCTGCTGAAAGTCCGTAAGGAAAATCAGCCTTTTGCCTTTGGTCCCTATATCGCGATTGCCGGCTGGATTGCTTTTCTGTGGGGCGAGCAGATTATGAAAGTGTATTTAGGTCAATAAAGTGAAATTTATACTCGGATTAACCGGCGGGATTGGTAGTGGCAAGTCTGCGGCCAGCCAATGGTTTGAAGCACAAAGCATTGTCGTTGTGGATGCCGATGTGGTGGCGCGTGAAGTGGTCGCGATTGGCCAGCCTGCACTTGCCCAGATTCAGCAGGTTTTTGGGGATTGGGTACTGCTTGAAGATGGTTCACTGAATCGTCGTGCCTTGCGCGAATATATTTTCCAGTCTCCTGAAGCACGTAAAACCCTGGAAAATATTACTCATCCAGCAATTCGCACTTCGATTATTCAGCAGCTAGATGCTGCGCAAAGTTCCTATGCCATTCTGGTTTCACCGCTCCTGTTTGAGACCAATCAACATGAGCTCACCCAGCATCGCTTACTGATTGATGCCACGATCGAATTGCAAATTGAACGTGCCTCACAACGTGATGGTCAAAATATTGAGCAAATCCGAAACATTATTGCCGCACAAATGTCACGTGAACAGAAACAGGCCATGGCTGATGATATTGTGCTGAATGATGGTCATCTGGATCATCTTTATGCCCATCTCCGCCCATTGCATGAAAAATATTTAAACATGGCAGCTGCCTGAGGTATAAAAAAAGCAGTCCGATTAAGACTGCTTTTTCTGTGCTGCAAGTTGTGCTTCTAAACTATCTTTACGACCAATCCAGCGCCAAGGCTGTAAGGCCCCAATTGCCATCCCCACCAAGCCACAGATCATCGCCAGGCTCAGCGCTTCATTTAATAAAGGCACCGCCAGAATCGCAGCAATAAATGGTGCAAGATTGGTAATACTACCGGCTTTAAATGCACCGAGACGCTTGATTGCTTCGACATAGCTTAAAGTGGCAATAATTACCACAAAAACCCCATGAAAGATGGTTTGAAATAATAAATGCTGGGGTTCTGGCACACTCAAATTTTTGGGTAAAAACAGCAGATAAACAGGTACGTAAACCACTGCTGACCAGATCGCGACACCGCTCATTGCCTGCCATGCAGTTAACTGATATTTCCGCAATAACACGGTAAAAATTGCCCAGAGTATTGCACTGATAAAAAATAGCCCATCCCCTGCCCCGAATGCCACTCCGGTTTCCTGATACATCAGCAGACTCATGATACAGAGCACCGCAATCATAATAATCAGGCTGGCCCAGGTATGCTTATCAAAAGCCTGCCCCATCAGGAAAAAAGCCATGATGGCAGTACAAATCGGAATACAGCCATTCAAGAAAATCGCGGCATGGGCGGTAGGCGCATAATGAAAGGCGCTATAGGCAAACAGACAGTAAATTACTCCGCCAATCATGGCCAGAATAAAGGGTTCTTTTTTCAGTAAAAAAGCCGCCTCCTTGCGATAGAGCAAGATCGGCATCAGAATCAGAAAAGCCAGAGAAAACCGCAGAGCCACGATATCCCAGGCACTGATATTCCAAAGCGCATTCAGACGGGCGGTTAAAGTAAAACCGCCCCAGATACACATGGTCGTCAGTAGAAAGACATAGCCTTGTGTACGATCTGACAATGCCATCATCAATTACAGGTTACGCTGACGGCAAGCTTCATACAGTGCCATACCGGTCGCCACACTGACATTCAGGCTTTGCAGATTACCCGCCATCGGGATATACACCGTCTGATCGCATTGGCTTTGTGTAATTGGACGTAGACCGGTATCTTCCGCACCCATCACCACACAGACACCAGTACCGGTGAAATCAAACTCCTGAATCGGCAGCGCTTTTTCATCCAGCATGGTACCGACGACTCGCACATTAAAGTCTTCTTTGATTTGCCCCAAGGTACGCGCCAGATTAGTCACCTGAATAAATTTGACTTTGTCAGCACCACCGGCAGCCACTTTACGTGCAGTCGGAGTCAAGCTTGCAGAACGATCACGTGGTGCAATCACTGCCTCAACACCCATCGCAGCGGCGGTACGCACACATGCTCCGAGGTTGTGTGGATCGGTAATATGATCGAGGGCCAATAACAACGCTTGAGGATTTGCGCTCAAGAGTGATTCAAGATCTTTTTCATTCAGGGTTGGATGAGCACGAACTGCGGCTACGACCCCCTGATGAAACGGTTGCCCGGCCAGTTTCTCCAGTTTGTCACGGCTTGCTTGCTGCACACTGATCCCAAACGGCTCAGCCAGTTCCAGTACACGCTTTAAACGCTGATCATCGCGTCCTTTGAGAGTGAATAATGTCAAGACACGTTCAGGCTCAAGCTCTAACAATGACTCCACTGAATGTACGCCATAAAAATATTCAGGTTTTGCCATGAACGACCTCTAGATTAGTTATATACAAAAGAAAAATCCCGTAAAGCTGACTTCACAGGATTTCTATAGCTGATTAGTTTAACCGATTCGCACTGAAATTTCTTGCCCGGTTTACACTGATCTTGAATCTGGACTTAACCTTCAAAATGGCAGACATAGTCCAGCACATCATCGGTTTCGATTTTAAAACGGCTATTGCCCGGCACATAGAAAGACTGACCGGCACGGAACAGCTCACTTTCTTCGCTATCACCAATCTGAACACGGCATTCACCTGAAACAATTTCCATGCGCTCAGGAACATGTGTTTCAAAGGTCAAGGCATTTTCTGATGGCAGAATGACACCCAAAGTTTTTTTGGTCCCGTCTTCAAATTGTACAATGTGGCTAATACACAACCCGCCGAAATATACATTAGATTTTTTAAGTACCGATACATGATCAAACTGAGCTGACATGCGATTTCTCCAGATAAAGCATTTTGTAATATTTTGATTGCTGTAGTTTAAATGTGCACCCTCAACTAATCAATCGAAGTTTGTCGGCGTCGATCAAATATTCTGTATCACCTGAACCCCTTCTATTTACAGCATGTTTTGGCCTGTATTTTGCTGATAGATAAACTTAAGTTTCGATCTGCACGCGCTCTTTTAAAAACAGGCTCAATTGAGTCTTTAATTTAAAGATTGGGGATGTCAAAAATATGAAAATCAGCAGTGAATTAACGCACTTCTGAGTCAGCTTCTTGCGAAAATACAGTGAAATAAGCATATATGAATCTTTAAAATTTAAGATAGAATGAAATTGATTCGTCCTGATTTATAATAATCCCAGCCATGTTGCGACCCCAATCCGACATCAGGCTATTTCAATCAAACTTTTCGCAGCCCGGATGCGTTTATGCTGACACATTTAACTCTGATCAATTTTGCTTTAGCTGGGCATCTTGCTATTGATATTGATAAAGGTTTTAACGTTTTAACCGGTGAAACCGGTGCAGGTAAATCCCTGTTACTGGATGCCTTGTCTGCCTGTTTGGGTGAGCGAACCGATACCAATTATGTGCGTTATGGTACGGAAAAGGCGGATGTCACCGCCAGCTTCAGCTACCAAGAGCACAGTCCTGAAGCAGCCTGGTTGAAAGAGCATGAACTGGATGATGAATCAGGTGAAATTCATTTACGACGGGTAATTTTTGCTACCGGCCGCAGCAAGGCCTGGATCAATGGACGCCCGAGCAGCCTGTCAGAGTTGAAAGAAATTGGGCGTCTGCTGGTTCAACTTTATAGCCAGCATAGCCAGCAGCAACTTCTGGAACCACCTTATCCAAAACACTGGCTGGATCGCTATAGCAATTTTTATACACCAGCTCAGGAAGTGCGGGACGCTTATAGCACCTGGCAGAAAAATATTCGTCAGCATCAGGCAGCGCTAGATGCACAAGCGACCCGTAAGCAACGCATGGAAACCTTGGAACTGCAGCTAGAAGAACTGGAAGACATTGTTCAGACGGATTATCAGGAGATTGAACAGGAATTTGACCGGCTTTCCCATCATGAAGCGATCATGCAGGACTGTGTCTATAGCCTGAATAGTCTGGATGAAGGCGAACAGAATATTTCCCAAGAACTGGCTTCCATTCTACGTCGCATGGAATCACATGCCGGTCGTAGCGAACAGCTTTCCGGAATTTACACCTCCCTGCTGAATGCCCAAAGCGAACTTGAAGATGCAGCAGCGAATTTACGCCAGTTTATGGATCGGCAGAGTTTTGATCCGGAACGCATGGAAGTACTAAATTCGACTTTAGAAATCTTCCATCGTCTGGCACGTAAATATCGTACCCAGCCAGAATTACTCAAAGAAGAATATGAAGCCTGGCAAACCGAATTAGAACAGCTGCATCAACTGGAAGATCCGGAAACACTGGCTGAACAGGTCGCGTTTTCTTATCAGGAGTTTCTGGATAAAGCCCAACATCTGGATCAGATTCGCCGTGAAGCCGCAGCACCGTTGGCCAAGCAGCTCACTGAGCAGGTCAAACAACTGGCATTGCCTGAAGCACATTTTGAGTTCAAGTTTGAGCCTTTGGAGCATCCCTCTAGTGAAGGTCTCAGCTTTATTCAATTGCTGTTTACTGCCAATAAAGGCATTCCGGCACAGCCTTTAGCCCGGGTTGCATCAGGCGGTGAACTCTCGCGTATTGCGCTAGTGATGCAAGTCATGAATGCGGAAAAAACCGAAGCTGAAGTGCTGGTCTTTGATGAAATTGATGTCGGGATTAGTGGTGGTACCGCAGAGATTGTCGGGCGTTTACTGGCCGATCTGGCCCAGCATGTACAGATTCTGTGTATTACCCATCAGGCACAAGTGGCAGCACAATCTGATCAGCATCTACTGGTAAAAAAACAGCAGACTGATCCTGCCAGCAGCACAATCATTGACCTTGAGGAAAATGAAATTATTCAGGAGCTTGCAAGAATGACAGGCGGTGTAGAGATTAGTGAAACCACCTTGCAACATGCCCGCCAGTTACGTCAGCTGAAATTTCAGCAGGCTTGAGCTACCTGTAAAGCGACACATAAAAAATCCCTGCATTTAGGTCAGAGATTTTTTATGTGTTAAAAATCATTCGAACTAATATTAACTTACCATTTTACAGGTTGATCGCTTGAACCTGGCGTCATTTCATAGCCCGGTGATGAATCATAAGATTGACCAGTCTGAGACTGTACAGGCTGTAATTTTAAGCCCTGTAAAATTTCCGGGTTTAAGCCCTGAGCAATTTTATCCGCCGTACTGTCATTTAAACTATTGGTCAGAATATTCTGTGTCATTAAATTAGACAGAGTTCGATTGAAAGTGCCCGCTGCTACCACTTTACTGGTATTGGCTTCAATGACACGCCAGCTTAAACGCACTTGTTCAGCGCCGGCATTCAAACCATACATTTGCTGATGGCTGGCACTAGACAGATCATTAATTCGTCCCACCAGTAAATAGTCTGCTCCAACTTTCTGACCGATACGCGCCAGCTCATGCGGTGCACCATCCCAATACAGGAATGCATTTTCAGACTGCATTTCATCCAGATAATGACGATCTACCACACTCAACTGTCCGCTTTGAGCCAGATAATTTCCTAAAGTATCGGATAATTCCTGACTAAACTCATAGGCAGATGTGTCATTGGCCAGTCGGTTATTTTTCTCGGCCATCTGGAATGGCAATACTGCAATCCTGCGCAAATGCTGGTCTTGTACAGTCGATTCAAACTTCACCACATGTGCGCGAACTTTGGCACGGTAATTATTTTTTGCACCCGTCACACTCAGCACCTGAAACTTGGTCACTGAACCTGAACCTTGATTTGCCACACTAAAAACTGGTGAAACTTTACCGTTATAACTCCAGCCCTGATTATTCACCGATACAGAAACAGTCTCTTCATAATTCATTTGGGAAGAAACTGAAGCACCATTTACCGATTGCACAGCAATTAATAAGGCTTCAGAAATCGCCTGGTGTTGAGTTGGACCACTTCCACTGGCTTCTTTAACCACTTCTTTAATGGCTGCAAAGGCCGGAGCGCTCAACAATCCAGACAACAGGCCTGCAAGTAATATTTTTTTCATATTATATTCTTCTACAGTCACTGTGCCAAAAGCACAGTGACCTTCATTGAAATTACAGACCAAAAGTCGAGCGTTTGCCTGCCTTACGGATTTCTTTCTCGCCAGTCCACTCTACGATACCAGTTTGCAGGTTTTGCAATTTAAAAGTGAACTTGTAATACACATCACTCTTGCCACCGGCATTCTTCACAATACTCGACAAGTTGCCATTTAGCATAAATTCGGCACCAATATGACCACCGGCACGTACTGCTGTTGACTGGTTCACCATACCGCTTTGCTTTTGATAAGCTAGCTGCTGTGCCACCGCATTCACCGATTTCATATCAACAAAACGAAATTTTCCAGAATTGATTAGTTTGTTCTGAATACTGTCAGTAATCGATTCGGTATCGATATGTTCCTGGGTTTTGTTATGAATCCGATCAAGGACAATGACCGGACGGCGGTTTTGGGTCATTTGCACCACTGGCGGGAACATCAACATGTCATCCACCATTTTGGCTGCAATCATTTGCAAGTCAGTTGAACCAAAGTCTGTGGTTAAGGTTTCGACTGCTTGGGCATCACCATAACTTACTGAACCAGTAGAGGCACAGCCACTAAGCAGTGTCGTAGTTGCCAATGCGGCGAAAATCAATTTTGCGTTCATTTCAAGTCTC
Source organism: Acinetobacter lwoffii (assembly GCF_015602705.1). Lineage (NCBI taxonomy): Bacteria > Pseudomonadati > Pseudomonadota > Gammaproteobacteria > Moraxellales > Moraxellaceae > Acinetobacter > Acinetobacter lwoffii. The sequence continues at coordinate 290,803 of NZ_CP059081.1, read as the reverse complement.
TCTTATTTTTTCAAATACACAACAACATCAACAGCAGATGGATTTGGCGCCAAGGACTGCACACCTTTGGTTTCACGTCCGGTTAACTGGATCGGCTTCCAGATGGCACCTTCAGGATTAACTTCCACACCTTGTGCATCCACCCAAACAATCTTGTAGCTAAAATCTTTATTGTTAAAACGGCGGTTTTTGATCGCGATTGAAGCACGCTTTAAATCACCAACCAAGCTCATATTCACACGTTCCACAAAGACTTCCGTAGTTAATACCGGATTATTGGTAATGGTGCGGATACTCATTTCATTATTGGCATTGGTTTGGGTAGATAAGGCATTCGGTGCGGTACAACCCACCATGAACAGCGCCCCTAAACCAAGTACAGCAAAGCTAAATTGACGTTTCATATTGTTCCCTTATTTATGATTAATGTGGAATGGTGCTTACACTAGCCGTAATTTTGTCATTAACATGATGGGCATAGACAAACACTGTTTGATTGGCTTTCACATCTAGGGTGACCGGAGAGCTAGATACACTCCCGCTAGAAAGTTGTAAATTATGTTTGCCCGGCGTTAAATTTAAGCGCGCAATCTGGGCATTACTCGGCAAGGTACTCCAGCCACGCAAGTCAGCACGCTCAGTCGCCATATTTAAGACGTTACCGGCAAGTTGACCAAACACACCAAACTGGTTACCAAGTTCTTTTTGTGCGGCATATTTTGCAGTGGCGCGCAGCACCTGACTGCTCACATTCGCCATAATTTTTTCTTTGAGGTCCTTGACGGCCAAAGCACCAATATCACTAATCACATAACTGTCTTGTAAAGCTTTATTATTGACTTTCACTTTCAGGCTAGTTGGTATCACATAGGTACTTGGTTCATAGGTCGCAAAAGCAATATTGATTAAACCGCCCGGTGTAGGGACATCAATTTTATTTTCCACCTTTTGCGGTACAATTCCCTGTTCGATAAATACAATCACCGGAACACTACCCTTCTTATGCTGTGTGACCAGTTGATCCAGACGTTTCACGTCTTCGGAAATTTGCTTATCTGGTTGTAACTCATAAGCTTTCTTATAATCAACCAAGGCATCATTGTATTCACCCAAGGTTTCCCATAAATTGGCTGCCATATAAAAAGCGTAGGCATTCTGATAGCTGTTCTTAATCTTGCCGGCTATGGGGTCCAGACCGACAAAAGCTTCATCCAGCACACTTAGATTCTTCTCTGCTTCCGTGTTTTTAGCTACTTTGTCTTTTTTCTTTTCTAGTTCTTTTTGGTGCAACAATTCGATTTCACGCTGGAGGCCCTGAGCCACGCGCATTTCTACCGCAGCAGCTTCCAGATCCTTTAAGAAAATATAGTTTTTAGCTTGGGAAATATGCGCCAGCACCTGCTCATGTGCTGGTACCAGATAAGGCACTACAGAGTCATTGCTGACCATGGCAAGAGCCTTAAACCCCATTCGGGACACACTAATTTTGGCCCGATTTTTTTGTTTTTCTAACAGCGTAAAGGCTTGCTTATAATAATCTCGGCTTTCTTCATATTGATGGTTAACTTGTAATAAGCGGGCTTGTTCAAGTAAATATAAAACTCCATCCTTTGAATCAGCTTTGTCCTTAAACTGAGTAATGAGGTTTTCAGATAAAGCGCTATTCAAATGACTACGGAAAAAACTACCTTCTTCATTATAACTACTAAATACTGCTGCCTGTGAAGTGACCGACACAGAAAATAGCGCAGAAATTAAAGTCCCTTTTAAAATATGATGCATAACAACCCCATTAAAAAAATAAATTAAAGATGAAAATTTCTGCATTCTACGAACAAAGCAATATGGTTTCAATATGTATATTTTGTATAATAATTGAAATATTCTGTACAATATATCGCAAATTTATTACATAAATAAACAAATATTATAGTTTGTTATCTAATATTGACCATTTTTTAATCACTAGAAACTATGTATCGAAATATAGTTAGAGCTTAATTAATGAGCTGAGATTGTAATAACTTGCCTTTAGTTTTCAGATAAATTCTATTTAAAAGCAAGAAACTATATATAGTCTACTTTTAACCATGAATGATCTATTGTTATTATTTAATTCATTCCACCACAATATATTTAATATTTTTTATTAAAATTTAAGTAAGTTTTTACTCGGTTTATCTGGCTGTTTTAGCATAAATAAAAAACGCTTAAAACTACCTCCCATCATTTAAATAAAATCACTGAAGGTCTTTTTAAAAGGAATTTTAAAACCGGCCTTAACCTGTTCATGCCTGATTTACCCCATATCCAAGTTGTCAGCCTAAGCATTTTATGGGATAACTAGCAGGAAGAAAGCCGCTGTTTGAGTGATTACAATTAGGCCCGTAGGCCATGCTTCACTTTTTCAGACTGCATAGCATACTGACTTTGGGAGAACTGCTCAGGTGACCAAACAGTTTCTGACACATCGTTGTCTGATTGCACCGCCGCATGCGAATGATGATTTTTTTGCCCAGACGGTCATTTATCTCGCTCGTCATGATGAAGATGGTGCCCAAGGCATCATTATCAATCGACCTGCCGGCATTCAAATTAAAGAATTGCTGAATGATCTTGATATTGAAGCAGACAATGTCAATCCGCATGAAGTATTACAAGGCGGCCCTTTACGCCCTGAGGCCGGTTTTGTCTTGCATACTGGTCAGCCGACCTGGCATTCCTCCATCGCCGTAGGTGAAAATGTCTGCATTACTACCTCCAAAGATATTCTGGATGCCATTGCACATAATGAAGGTGTCGGTCGCTATCAGATTGCCCTCGGTTATGCCAGTTGGGGCAAACACCAGCTGGAACAAGAAATTGCCCGTGGTGACTGGCTGATTTGTGATTCCGATATGGATCTGATTTTTAACCTCCCTTATAACGACCGTTGGGACGCTGCCTATAAAAAAATGGGTGTAGACCGCAACTGGTTATCTTCCGAGATTGGACATGCCTGATGTAAACGCGCCACAAACCATTATGGCGTTTGATTTTGGTACACAAAAAATGGGAATGTCGGTTGGACAATCCCTGATTGCTAGTGCCAATCCCCTACCCTTATTTCCCATGAAAGATGGTATTCCCAACTGGGATGAACTGCTCAAAATCGTGAAAAGCCATCAACCGAATTTATTTCTGGTCGGCTTACCATTGAATATGGATGATAGTGAATCGGAGCTGTCGACACGGGCGCGAAAATTTGCCCGCCGTTTACGTCATCAGACCAATATTGAAACCTGGATGGTGGATGAACGTTTGACCACCCGTGAAGCACGCGATGAACTGGAGCATTATCAGGCTCAAGGTCGCGGCAAGAAACTCTCTGCCGACAGTATTGCGGCTACCTTGTTGATTGAAAGCTGGTATCGCCATCCTGCTGGAATCACGCCTTAATCTGTTTTGAAAATTTTTTAAATCAGCATCCGTCAGGGTGCTTTTTTATGCTCCAAAATGCTTCTTAAGGATAAAAATAACGAAAAGTCAGGTTAATTCTTGGTGTTAAAACTTTGCTGGTTTTGCTGATACTGTGCTTCCAGTGTTGCTGTGTCGCACCTCGCATCACAATCAGTTGTCCACTGTGTAACAGTACATCGACTTTATCGCTCCGAATTTTATGCTTAAAGCTCATTTTGCGGGTGGCTCCCAGACTCAGAGAAGCAATGACATTTTCCCGAGAAGTACCTGTATATAACGCCGGCTCATCATCACTATGCCAGCCCAAGCCTTGGGAACCATCTTCATACAAATTGGCCAGACAGGAATTAAAGGGATGACCGACCAGAATTTCAATATGCTGCTTTAAACGGAATAATCCGGGTGTCCATACCTGAGCTTGTTTGAGCGTACCAGAATAACGATACTGATAATGTTCATCGCCATACCAGACCACCTGGCGACCTGTGACATGGTGCTTGCCAAATAAATGCACTTCATCATGTTGCCAGGCCAGCTGACTGAGAAAATGCTGTAGATACTGCTGGCTTTGTTCCTGATCCAAAATCAGGCCATAATCTTCTACTACCCCATCAAAAGGTAATACATTGGCTTGCGGCTGGGGTGCAAATAAATCGAGCGTCATATCAATCAGATCCAGTATCCACATGAAAATACTGACATTCGACCTAAAGGATTACAACTGCTCTTCACAAATGACTACAACATTTATGCTTGTGGCTGGCATGATTCCTGCCTAGACTGAATTCAACTTTCACAATAAAAATAATCCTTTTATGAACTTATGGCAGCTGTTTCAGAAACTTCGTCCCTTTGTTCAGCCTTACCGGTTGCTGGTGATTGCCACGCTGATTCTGACCCTGATTGGCTCATTCACAGCACAGGTCAATGCCATTACCTTGCAATATGCGGTCGACAGCATCAATTCGCTACTCGAAGCCGGTCAAGGATTGGAGCAAGGCTGGCATATTCTGATCACGATTTCGGCAATTTTGCTCGGCAAAGAAATTATTAATGCCTTTGTCCAGTTCGGGCAGAAGTTCTATGGAGAGAAACTGCGAATTTTTGTCTCTCAGGATCTGGCCCAAGGGATTATTGAAAAGTTTTTAAAATATCGTTTGGAATTTTTTAATCAGGAAAATAATCAGGCCGGTAAATTACAGACCCGGATTGACCGTGGTATTGGTTCACTGACCCGTCTGGTTCAGATCTTTTTCATTGATATTTTACCGTTATTTACCAGTGCCATTGTAGCTTTGGGGCTGATGTACTATGCCAATGTCTATGTCGGTCTGGTTGCAACTGCCATTGTCCCAATCTATTTCTGGTTAACCTATAAGCAGGCGCAAAAACTTGGGGGCTGGCGCCGCAGCCTTCGCGATGGCCGGGAGAAAAAGAGTCAGGGCATTCTCAGCATCATCAACTCGATTACCGTGATCAAATCCTTTAACCGCGAATCGATTGAATCGGAAAAGCAGTTAGGGTTACAGCGCGAACTGACCGACAATCAGATGAAAACCCGCCAGACCAGTTTCCTGTTTGATGGCCTGAAAACTTTTCTGGAACAGATCGGGATTGTACTCATCATTATTCTAACCTCCTACTTTGTGCTGGACGGTCAGATGAGTATTGGCATGATCATGTTTCATGTGCTGCTATTTAATAATGTCTCGGCTCCGATCCGATCCCTGCACCGGATTTATGATGAAGTGAATGATGCCATGATCTATTCAGAAAGCTTTTTCAAGATTCTGGAGGCCGATGATGAAATTGAACAAAGTGGTCAGCAGAAACCGATTGTCCAAGGCAAATTTCAACTCAGTGGCGTGAATTTTTATTATCCAAATGGCCACCATGCTTTGAAAGATATTGATATGGAAATTCGCCCGAATAAAATTACCGCCTTGGTGGGCTTATCGGGTGCCGGAAAATCGACCCTGATCAGTCTGCTGGATAAATTTTATGAACCACAGCAAGGCCAGATCAAACTGGATGGCATTGATCTGAAAGATTATGACACCCAATATCTACGCGATCATATTGGTCTGGTCTTACAAAAAAATCATATTTTTCAGGGCACCATCTTTGACAATATCCGTTACGGCAAAACTACTGCCTCAATGGAAGATGTAATTGAGGCAGCAGAAAAAGCCTCGATTCATGAGCAGATTTTACAGTTACCGGATGGCTATGACAGCGATGCCTTGATGCTGTCTGGCGGCCAGCAGCAACGCATTGCCTTGGCACGGATGTTCCTGAAAAATCCACCGATTATTTTTCTGGATGAACCGACGGCGAGTCTGGATGCAATTGCCACGGAACAGATCAAACAAAGTCTGGACCAGATCAAGCAAGGTCGTACTGTGATCATCATTTCGCATAGCCTGTCGCAGATTATTGATGCAGATTATACCTATGTAATGAAAGAAGGAACGATTGCCGAACATGGTGAACACGACCAGCTTTATCATCAGCAAGGCGTGTATAAGGAAATCTTTGATGCGATGGCCAAAAGCCTGAATATTGAAAAAATTGCCAAAACTTTTGAAGATGATGCCGAGGAAGAAACTCATAGTTAGCTTTTCTATCCCAATAAAAAACCTCCGAGCTGGAGGTTTTTTTATTTAAGTCTGGAACGTTTAACGCTGAACTTTCTGTTCAATTTCTTCAACGCTGGTATGACGCACATCAAAACCTTTGACCATATAGATCACCTGTTCCGAAATATTCCGGGCATGATCGCCAATTCTTTCTAGCGAACGCAGCACCCATAATACATTGATGACACGACTGATATGCCGCGGATCTTCAATCATATAAGTCATAAGCGTACGTGTGGCTGATTGATACTCACGGTCAATATCCGCATCTGCCAACATGACCTTCAAAGCTTGATCTACATCCAGACGCGCAAAAGCATCCAGTGCATCATGAATCATCACCCGCACCTGGTTGCCAATATGCCGGGTTTCCATATAACCGCGCGGTGAGCCGCCCTCTTCACATAAGCTTTGTGCAATTCGGCCTATTTTCGAGGCTTCATCGCCAATCCGTTCCAGATCGGTATTGGCCTTGGACATGGCAAGCACCATACGTAAATCAATCGCGGCAGGATGACGGCGCGCCAGAATCAGGGTCAGCGCTTCATCAATATCTCGTTCCATCTGATTGACGACATTATCTTGAAACTGCACATCTACTGCCATTGAGACATCTGTGTCCAATAGGGCATGAATGGCATTAGCTACCTGCTGTTCTACCAGTCCGCCCATCGTCATGAATTTGGTATTTACGTCCTGCAGTTCTTCATTAAATTGCGAAGAAATGTGATGACTTAATACAGGATTATTTGGACACAAGGAAAGCTACTCCTGAACGATAGAGGACAATGATCAATAATAAATCATATTAAAGCATATCTATGATGAAAGTTTGATGACAATAGTAGCCTCATAGAGGCTGAGGCGAATCATATTCAATCAGCCAGGCATTCAGCTCTGCCAGTTCCTTTTCGGTTAACTGCCCGACCGAGGCCTGCAATTGCAGCACATGCAACAGATAATCATATTTGGCATTCAAATAATCGGTCTTGGCAGAAAAGGCATTACGCTGTGCCAGCAACACATCGACCATGGTTTTTAAGCCTTCCTGATATTGGGCTCTGGACGCTTGTGAGACAATTTCCGAAGAGTCCATCGCGGCTTTACGTGCATTCAGTTTGGCCTGATCGGTTTCTACCTGCATAAAGGACTGTTTCACATCGGTATTGGCTTTGCGGATGGCCGCATCCAGTTGCGCTTCACTTTTTTGCACATTGACACCGGCCTGACGAATACTTTTTTGTGTGCGTCCACCGCTAAATACATTCCAGTTCACCTCCACCCCAATCTGGTCGAAATCTCCATTGCTGGACATGATCGTAGCCGGACTTTGCTTTAAATAGCCATAGGTTCCGACCGCTTCGACCTGCGGATAGAGCGCAGCCTGTTCGACCCGTTTGGCATCTTCAGAATAGCGCTTTTGCAAACGCGCTTGCAGAATATTCAGATTTTGGCTTTGTGCTAATTCGGTCCAGGACTGCATATCACTTGGAACCGGTTTCTGGAACTGGAAATCGTTGCGTAATACCGCCAGATTTTCCTGATAAGGGCCGATTAACTGTGCCAGCTGTTCTTGGGCCAGTACCAGCTGAACTTGAGTCGAAATCCGGTTGGCTTGGGCACTTTGATACTGGGCATTAGCTTCACTGACCTCACTACGCGCCACCAAACCTTCTTTCAGCTTAGCATTCATCATGCATAACTGTTCAGACAGCGCCTGCTCTTCCTGTAAATAAGCCGTAGTCAAAGACTGCTGCCGCAAGACATTAAAATAGGCTTCGGCCACCTGTAAAATATGCTGCTGTTTTTGCAGACGCAGATTGACTTCACTGAGTTCGACCGAGGTCTTGACCTGCTTATAACCTTGCCAGGCATCCCAGCGAAATAAAGGTTGGCGTGCGGTTAAGGCCACCTGACGGCTGGTTGTACTGGAACTTTGCAACTCACCAAATTCAGCAGGCAAACCTTCAGACTCTGAGTTGTTGACGGACTGGTTTTTACGGGTCACACTTCCAGATAAAGTCACGGTCGGCAGCAAATTTCCGCCTGCAATCCCCAGATTGAGCTGATCAGATTGGTACTGCAACACATTCGCCTGCCAATTTGGATCATTTTGCTGGGCGCGTGCATACGCTTCTTGTAAATCCAGGGCAAAAATCGCCGGACTAATTAATAGCAATAAACCGGCCATGACACTGAGTTTTAATTTCATTTTATAGTGTTAACCCCTAACAGCCATTCAGATCAAAAAATTCTGGCGCTTTAAGCTAAGCCATACTAAAGAGATCTCTTGAATTTTTACGTATGATTTTTATTAACTTTTTAATATAACTATCGCGTTTTATTCACGATTAATTCAATTTTCAAGATCTCTGTCTGCAATGTAACAAAGCAATTCACAATACTAAACATAGTATTTTAATTTGATCTATACAATATACCTCCCAGTAAGGCCGTTATTTTCTGAATTCACCTATACAGAGTCCTGAAGCACAGTGTTAATGCCATTCCCGTCGATATTCAAAGCCTGTTTCATTGCCGGCAGTTTGCTGTTTCTGGGAGGCTGTCAGCAGCCCTCAGAATCACAGCTCCAGATTGAACAGCCTGAAGCGAGTCAAGCCCAAAGTCCAGTCAATGACTTCAGCCTCATGTGCCAGAATATTGAAAAAAACATGTCCCAGATTAATGACCAGCGTACGACTTTTGCGCTGGAACAGATTAATCAGGATCTTAAAGTGTGCCTGCCCTTAATGGAACTGGCAGAGCAGAAAAATCTGATGTTGCGCTCTACTGAAATGTATCAGCGCTTTTTAAAGGTGGATCGCACCGAATTTCAGCAACGCGCCTTTGAGCAGTATGCACTGGAAATGGCCCAGCATCCGACCATTCAGCACGCGCATTTTCAACAGCTCACCTCACGTGACCAGTATCTGTTAAAACACAAGGGGCAGGCTTATGTAGAACTGCTGGATCTGGGAGATGGCACTTTACATTATCGCCGCAGTCCGGAATATCTGGCGCGTATTTTTGCCCCTTATTTACCGGCCGCTGAAAAAGCCTTTATTGAAAATCTGGCGGAACAGAATATGGAACCGGTGCTGGTGGAAAAACGCCTGCAGATTGAAGCCGCTGATATTGCAGCCCGCAGTCTGCTTTGGGAAGACTATCTCAAGACTTATCCGAATAGCAGTTATAAACGCGATGCTGAATATCTGCTGAAGCAATATACCTATTTCCTGTTTAGAGGTACCGAGCAATCCCCGGTGTCGGAAGATTATCGCGATCGTTATGCTGTGGATACCAGTCATCTGGAAACTATTATTGGACTATCAAACGGCCAGAAATCAACGCTGTCCACACAGGCACGCCTGTTTCTGGAATTTCTGGACATGACTCCGGAACAGCGCCAACAAGTCTTGCCTGCCGATTATAGAAACCGCTCGGAAGCAGATCAGATTCTGTACTATGCCCAGATCAGCCCGCCCTCACAAAAATATGATAAAGACTGCTTTACCGATGCCATCTGTATCTAGTTGGGATCAGTTTCACCTTCAATCAATATCGCCATGTCTAAATCAATCCTCGCTTAAAGTTGAGCGATTTAGACCTGTTTATTCTGCCTAAACTGAGCTAAGCTTTAGCCTCGCTTGACGGAGCGCGAGTAATGCCTCGCTGAGATCATGTGATTCCTTTTATCATTATCAGGAATTGAGCATGAGTACCGTTGAACCTGATCAGGTTAATACCTGCGTAGGAATCAAGCCAGCTAAAAACCCAGCCCTTGCTTTATCTGTTCAGGATAAATCTGCCTACGTTTTTGGTCGTGCTTGATTCGTTGATGTCATTCATAAGGATCATAGCCATGAACCAGTTAACGAATCTTTCTTCTGAAACCACTCTCTCCGCTCATGAACAGGAAGCACGCGATTTAACGCGAATTCTGCCTGCCTCACGTAAAGTCTATCTGCAAGGCTCCCGTCCTGATATTCAGGTACCGATGCGGGAGATTTCCTTAAGTGAAACCCCGACCAGTCTGGGCGGTGAACATAATCCGCCATTAATGGTCTATGACACGTCTGGTGTTTATACTGACCCCGATGTGACGATTGACCTGAACAAAGGTCTGCCGAATATTCGTGAAAGCTGGATTGAGCAGCGCAACGATAGTGAAATTCTGGATCAGCTCAGTTCTGAATTTGGCCGCCAGCGTTTACGCGATATCCGTACCGCTGCGATCCGTTTCGCGCATATTCAAAAACCACGCAAAGCCAAATGCGGCCGCAACATCACCCAGATGCATTATGCCAAGCAAGGCATCATCACCCCGGAAATGGAATACATCGCCATTCGTGAAAACCTGCGCCAGCGTGAAGGTGTTGATATGCGCCAGCATCCGGGCCAGAATTTTGGTGCAAAAAACCTGACTGAAATTACGCCAGAATTTGTGCGTCAGGAAGTCGCCGCCGGCCGCGCGATTATTCCGGCCAATATCAATCATCCGGAACTGGAACCGATGATCATCGGGCGTAATTTTCTGGTCAAAATCAATGCCAATATTGGTAATTCTGCACTCGGTTCAAGTATCGAAGAAGAAGTCTCGAAAATGACCTGGGCGACGCGCTGGGGTGCAGACACGATCATGGATCTGTCGACCGGACAGAATATCCATGAAACCCGGGAATGGATTATCCGGAATTCTCCAGTGCCGATCGGAACCGTACCAATCTATCAGGCACTGGAAAAAGTCAATGGTGTGGCCGAAGACCTGACCTGGGAGATCTTTAAAGACACCCTGATTGAACAGGCTGAACAAGGTGTGGACTATTTCACCATTCATGCTGGCGTGCTTTTAAGATATGTACCGCTGACTGCCAACCGTTTGACCGGTATCGTATCGCGTGGCGGTTCGATCATGGCGCAGTGGTGTCTGGCACATCATCAGGAAAACTTCTTGTATACCCATTTCGATGAAATCTGCGAGATCATGAAAGCCTACGATGTGTCTTTCAGTCTTGGCGATGGTCTGCGTCCCGGCTGTGTACAGGATGCCAATGACGAAGCGCAATTTGCCGAACTTCGAACTTTGGGTGAGCTGACCCACCGTGCCTGGGAGCATGATGTTCAGGTGATGATTGAAGGCCCGGGCCATGTCCCGATGCATATGATCAAGGAAAATATGGACCTGCAACTGGAAGTCTGTAAGGAAGCGCCATTTTATACCTTGGGGCCTTTAACCACGGATATTGCACCGGGTTATGACCACATTACTTCAGCCGTCGGCGCTGCGATGATTGGCTGGTACGGTACCGCAATGCTGTGTTATGTGACGCCGAAAGAGCATCTCGGTTTACCCAATAAAAAGGATGTCAAAGACGGCATTATTACCTACAAGATTGCCGCACATGCAGCCGATCTGGCCAAAGGTCATCCGGGTGCGCAAGCCCGGGATAATGCCCTGTCCAAGGCGCGTTTTGAGTTCCGCTGGGAAGACCAGTTTAACTTGAGTCTGGATCCGGACACGGCGCGCAGCATGCATGATGAAACCATGCCGAAAGCCGCGCATAAATCCGCGCACTTTTGTTCCATGTGCGGACCAAAGTTCTGTTCAATGAAGATTAGCCAGAATGTTCGTGATTATGCCAGTCAACAGGCCAATCCTGATCAGCCGGCAAGCTCTCAGGCCGAAATTGAAGCCGGCATGAATCAGATGAAAGCCAGCTTCCACAACTCTGGTCAAAATTTATACCACAAACTATAAAACTGTAAAAAAAACAGTTGTCTTCAAAAAAAACTCAGATAGGATGAAAATAAATCAATTCATTCTATCTGAGCATATGAATATTATTAAACAGGCCTCTTATAATAAAAAAGACTTTAGCGTAGAGGCACGTGAGTTCTTGTACCAGGGATTTATTCAGGTAGAAAAAGTCAGCCTGAAACACCGTTTATTTAATCAGGAAAGCTCAACCCCTATTTTGCAACGTGAGCTGATTCATCGGCCAGAAGCAGCGGGTGTGCTGATGTACAATCATCAACAACAGAAATTCGGCCTGATCGAACAGTTCCGGATTGGCGGACTGGATGATATCGACTCTCCTTGGCAACTCGAAGTAATTGCTGGCGTTCTGGATGGCGATGAAGCGCCTGAAACATGCATCCGTCGCGAAGCACTCGAAGAATCAGGCTGTACCCTGGATGAGCTGCAGCACATTTTCAGCTTCTATCCGTCCGCCGGGGCATGTTCCGAATTATTTCATTTATATGTGGCGCAGACCGAATTGCCTGAACAGGGCGGTATTTTTGGCATGCCGGATGAAGGTGAAAATATCCAGCTGCATATTCTGGATTATGCTGATATTCCGTCCTTGCTCACGAATGGTCGCTTAAGAAATGCACCTGTCATTATGGCCTTGCAATGGTTGCAACAACATATTCATACTGCAGGAATATGTCTAAGGGGAAAGACATGAGTTTTCAGCAGTCAAGTACAAGTACAAGTACACAGCCGGATTGGACCATGATCCAGATTTCTGATACCCATTTGATGAACCGGGAAGAGCTGGAATTTGCCCGGATGAATCCCGAGCAGAGTTTTCATGAGGTGATGCAGCAGATCCAACAGCGCTTTCCCCAAATGGATGCACTGATTCATACTGGTGATCTGGCGCAGGTGCCGGTCGAACAGACTTATCAGCGATATTTGGAATATATTCAGTCTTTAAACGTGCCGCATTATCAGATTCCAGGTAACCATGATGACATTCGGGTGTTCCCTTTTCACCAGAACGTGAATCAGGTACATGCCATTCATTTTGGCACCTGGACCATAATCCTGTTAAATAGTGCGGTTCAAGGCAAGGTGGATGGCTGGGTGGAACAAGCTCAACTGGATCAATTGGATCAATTATTGCTTGAATTTAAACATCAGCATGTCATTGTCGCTTGTCATCACCATCCTTTTGCGATGAAATCGCACTGGATTGATCAGCACCGGCTGAAAAATGCTGAAGATTTGAAAGATGTGCTGGCTCGGCATCAGAATATCAAACTGGTTCTGTTTGGTCATGTGCATCAGGATTCCTGCAACGAATGGCATGGTATCTACTTTTTATCCACGCCATCGACCAGTGTGCAGTTTAAACCTAAAAGCGAAGATTTCGCACTAGATCAGGCGGCACCGGGTTATCGTGTATTACATTTGCAACAAAATGGTGAGTTTGATACCTATATTGAACGGGTGGCATTAAGCCAGCAAAATATTAATACCGAAATTTCAGGTTATTAACTTTTCAATTTGTTTTTTTTGCATTACTTTATTGCAACCCAAGGAAATGTGATATGCATAGTCCAGACATCAAAGACTATCAATAAGCATAAAAAGTCTATATGATGACGGCCCCCATAGGAGGATAATCTTTCTACAGGGTGGATAAAAATTGCATATCACCATATTTTTTGCGTAGCAATCATACGCATAGATGAGGAATGCCCTAAATGGCGAATGACAACCAAAATCAAGTCTTAGACAATCAAACTGATGTTGTAGAAGAGAAAGCTGCAAAGCGCGTACGCAAATCTAAGCCTAAAACGACTGACGGTGGTTCTACTGCTAGCTTATTTGGTATTGAACCTTATCAACCTAAAAAAAATGAAGAATACATGTCTGAAGGTCAGCTTCAGCATTTCCGCCAAATCTTGCTGGCTTGGAAAGCTGAGTTGATGTCAGAAGTGGATCGTACCCTGAATACGATGCAAGACGAAAATACTGCTCTTCCAGATGTGAATGACCGTGCCACTCAGGAAGAAGAGTTTGCGATTGAGTTACGTACCCGTGACCGTGAACGTAAACTGATTCGTAAAATCGAACAGTCGATCGAAGCAATCCAGAATGATGACTATGGTTTCTGTGAAACTTGTGGTATCGAAATTGGCTTGCGTCGTTTAGAAGCACGCCCAACGGCTACTTTATGTATTGACTGCAAAACACTTGCAGAAATCAAAGAGAAGCAAAATAACGGTTAAGCATGTCGTTAAGTAATCCCTCCCTGCCCCTCCCTTTAATAAAGGGAGGGAAAGCTGAAGTGAATTACGTGGGTCGGTTCGCGCCATCGCCAACCGGCCCTTTGCATTTTGGCTCCCTCATTACCGCAGTTGCCAGTTACTGCGATGCCAAAGCCAATCAAGGCACATGGCTGGTCCGGATTGAAGACACCGATATTCCCCGCATTTATCCCGGCAGCGAAGAGCATATCCTGCGTGCCATGGATGCCTTTCAGCTTGAACCTGATGCCGAAATCATTTTCCAGAAAGACCGTTTAGATATTTACGAAGACGTCATCCAGCAATTACGTCAGCAAGACCTAGTCTATGCCTGTCAATGTACCCGTAAAATGCTCGGTTCCAACCATATCTATCAGGATACCTGCCGCAACTTGGGTCTGGCTTTTGAGCATCAGGCCATCCGTTTAAAAGTTGAAGATGTTGAAATCTGTTTTGAAGACCGGCTGCAAGGTCAGCACTGTTCAGAACTGAAAAAAGATCTGGGCGATTTTGTTTTAAAACGTCGTGACGGCATTATGAATTACCAGCTGGCTGTAGTAGTCGATGACTATCTGCAAGGTATGACTCATGCGGTACGTGGAGCTGATCTTTTAGATAATACCGAACGGCAAATCTATCTGGGACAGTTACTCGGTTATCCGCGTCTGAGCTATATGCATCTACCGCTGGCAATGAATGATCAGGGGCAAAAACTGTCAAAACAGAATCTGGCCCAAGCACTGGATTTAACTCAGGCACCCCAATTATTAAAACAGGCACTTCAGGCTTTGCATCAGGCTGAAGTTGATTTGGACACTCCCGATCGGATGCTGCAACAGGCGGTAGTACAATGGGACATTGAGCGGATTCCACATACAACTGAGCTACAAGGTCACTATTTATAAAAACAGCTTTTCACTTAAGCTAGACTTCTAGAATGAAAAATTGATAGGAAGAAGAGTATGTTTTTTATTTTTGGCGTCGGCCCTAAAACCAAAACCATTGAGAAAAGCCAGTTTCTGTGTCCGGTCTGCCGTACTCGTTCGGGCTATGAGCTAAAACAGCAGCGTAATTATTTTTCTTTATTTTTTATACCCTTGATTCCACTTTCCAAGCCTAAATCTGCTTTTGTGACCTGTTCCAATTGTGGAACCGCAATGCCGAGCACGGTACTGGACCATGCTCAGCCAGAGCCAGGACGAAACTCCAATCTAGAAGCTTGATTCTTCGCGGCTTGGATTGACCTGACGCGTGGTCGAATCAATTTTTAGAATCAGACTGATCATGACCGCACAGATAATCAGGGATGAACCGCCATAACTAATAAATGGCAAGGTCAAACCCTTGGTCGGCAACATGCCCATATTCATACCGGCATTCACCAGAATCTGTAACAGGAAAATGATACTGATGCCATAGGCCAGATAGCCGGCACGCAAATATTGATGCTGCAAGGCGCGGTGTCCAATGCGGATACAGCAAACCAGCATGGTGAAGGACAAGATCAGGATGGTTGAAATGCCTAAAAAGCCAAATTCTTCACCCAAAATTGCCAGCATGAAATCGGTATGCGCCTCAGGCAAATAAGACATTTTCTGGATACTATGCCCCAAGCCTACCCCTGCCCATTCCCCACGGCCAAAGGCCATAAGGGCATTAGAGAGCTGATAACCGGTGCCTAAGGGATCTTCCCAAGGATTCGAAAAAGACAGCAGACGTTGCAGACGATACGGTTCCAACAGAATCGCGGCAGCAAATGCGCCGACCAAGGTCATAAAAGCCACACCGAACTGAATCCACGGCGCACCCGCCAGAAAGAACACGCCAAGCATGGTTAAGGTAATTACCACGGTTGCACCCAAGTCAGGCTCGAGAATAATCAAACCGACGGTAGCACCCATGATGGCACTTAAACGGACCAGACCCTTGATATTATTCCGTACTTCTTCCGCACGGCGCACCACGTAGTCTGCAGTAAAAATTGCCATCATCACTTTGGCGACTTCCGAAGCCTGTAAGGTAAAGCCTGCGATCCGAATCCAGCGTTTGGAACCATTGACTTCCGTCCCGACAAATAGCACGGCCACCAAAAGTACGATGGTAATAATCCACAAAAAGAAAGTGTTATTAAACCAGACTTTTAAGGGGATTTTATAAGCCAGAAAAGCTGCTACGGCAGCGACAAAAATCGAAATCCCATGTCGGCTAATATAGTGAAACGGATTTTCATGCATACGTTCTGCATAGGGCATCGAGGCCGATGCCACCATGATCGAACCAATGCAGAGCAAAGCCAACACACAGAAAATCAATACATTCCGTGGATTCACTTCAGCAGGTATTCTAGGTATCCACTGCGTATAAAATTGATTTAATTTATTGATCGTAGTCTGAGCAAACCCAGCCATATCACGAATCCTTGTTATTCTTAATTGAGTTCATTCACATACGCAACAAACTTGCGACCACGCTCAGGATAACCCGAGAACATATCAAAACTTGCGCATGCAGGAGACAATAGCACGACATCATGTGCCTGAGTGTGCTTTTGGCAGATTTCTACTGCCTGCTGCAAGCTGTCCGCATGAATCAGTTCAGTCGTACCCGCAATCGCTGCTTCAATGACGGGACGATCTTCACCGATTAATACCGCTACTTTGGCATATTTGCTTAATGATTCACGCAAGGCTTTAAAGTCCTGCCCTTTGCCCTGACCACCGAGAATAATCGCGACTTTACCGCCTTGGGCTTCAATGGCCATGCCGAGACCGTCCAGTGCTGCCAAGGTTGCGCCGATATTGGTACCTTTGGAGTCGTTATAATAACGTACGCCTTGCACTTCTTTAACGAATTCACAGCGATGTTCCAGACCTTTAAAGGTCTTTAAGGTATTCAACATGCTTTCCAGTGGCAAGCCAATCGCTTCACCCAGCGCCAGACAGGCTAAGGCATTGGCAACATTATGCGTGCCCTGCATATACATCTCGGTACTTTTCAGCAGACGCTCACGACCACGCGCCAGCCAGATGCTGCCATCCGTATCCTTGAGAATACCGTACTGGTTCATATCCGGTGCATTTAGACCAAAGCTTTGTATCGGTGTTACGTCTGGCACCAGAGGACGGGTCAAAGAGTCATCACGGTTATAGACGACTTTTTTTACACCCTGGAAAATCCGGTGTTTCGCCGTGTGATAACCCATCATATCGCCATGACGATCCAGATGATCTTCACTCATGTTCAACACCACCGCGACTTCAGCCGCCAGATTTGAGGTGGTTTCCAGCTGAAAACTGGACAGCTCGAGTATATACAGCTCAGGATCGTCTTTAGTCAGGTCTAGCGCAGGACGACCTAAGTTACCACCGATAGCGACTTTTTTACCTGCATCCGCTGCCATCAAGCCAATCAAGGTCGTCACGGTACTTTTGGCATTAGAACCGGTAATTGCTACGATTGGCTTGTCTGTAGCACGGCGTAAAATCTGGATTTCACTGACTACTGGAATGCCCTTGTTGATGGCTGCCTGAATTTCAGGAAGTTTAGGGTCAAGCCCGGGGCTAATCACGATTTCTTCCGCAGACAACAACAGCTCGGCATCAAACTGACCGAAACTGGTCTGAACCTCAGCAGGTATCTGGTCATGCCCTGGCGGGTTAGCTCTTGAATCTGTTACTGCAACGCGGTAGTCCTGACTATGCAAGAAATTGACTGCTGCAACACCTGATATTCCGAGTCCTGCAACGACTTTTAACCCACCACGTTGTATTAACATTTTCGCCCCATATTTTGGTCTATTTTGAAACTGACGAAATGGTAGCACTTTGCTGTTTTGAATGCCTTTTCTGATTGGCTTTTCTGCACATTTTTTTTGTGTCCATGCGTAAAAAAACCGTCATGATCATGACGGTTTTTGAAATTTAGCCAGAAAAGGAAATTATTTCCATTTCACCGCTTGTTGGGCTGGCTTTTCTTCTGAACTTTTTTCTGAAACCGGACAGGCACAGTTGCCACCACAGCCTGCAGCCATACCCGGTTGCAGCCATTTGGCCAGACGCTTCCAGCCCTTGGCTGCACAGGCATCAGACAGCTTCTGGAAGACTGAGTTAGAGGTGTTCGGAAACACCTTTTTGAATACGACCAGCATGCTCCAAAGCACCAGTGCTGCCACAATGAAAATTTCAATCATCTCAATCTCCCATACATATACAATGCAGCACACTCAATTGGCCAAGGCCAAACTGAGATTTAGCCCAAATAATATGAAGCAATTTGATAAGTCAGGAATGACATGAAATATGCCAGACCAAACAGGTAAATGGTCATGATACTGACAGTTTTCCAGGAACCCGTTTCACGTTTCACCGTTGCCAGGGTCGCCAGACAGTGTGGTGCATAAATAAACCACACCAGCAAAGACAAACCTGTCGCCACTGACCAGCCCAGATCACCTCCACCGCTGATCAGCGCAGCCAGACCTTCAGACATCGCATCTTCATCAACTGCCGACATCGCATAGACTGTGCCCAGTGCTGCAACGACCACTTCACGCGCTGCCATCGCCGGAATCAGGGCAATACAGATCTGCCAGTTAAAACCGAGGGGTGCAAAGATCGGTTGCATCAGATGACCGAGCATCCCTGCCAATGAATAATCAATGGCCGGCAGGGTTGCACCTTCTGGTGGCTGCGGGAACGTACACAGGAACCACAGCACAATCGATAAGGCGAAGATGATGCCACCGACACGTTTCAAGAAGATTTTGCCGCGATCCAATAACCCGATCCAAACGTTCTTCAAGTCCGGAAAACGGTAGCTTGGCAGTTCCATCAGCAGCATGTGCTGTGATTTATCTTTGTGGAAGAATTTCAACACAAAAGACACAACCAAAGCACTTACGATACCTGCCATATACAGACCGAAGAGCACCAGACCTTGCAGATTCAGGAAACCCCAGACGGTTTGTGCCGGTACAAATGCCGCAATCAGCAAGGCATAAACTGGCAAGCGTGCCGAACAGGTCATTAAAGGTGCAACGAAAATCGTGGTTAAACGATCTCGTGGATCACTAATGGTCCGCGATGCCATGATGCCCGGAATGGCACAGGCAAAGCTGGACAATAACGGAATAAAGGCACGTCCTGATAAACCGGCTTTAAACATCAGCTTATCTAATAGGAAAGCAGCACGCGGTAAATAACCTGATTCTTCCAGTACCAGAATAAAGAAGAACAGAATCAGAATCTGTGGCAGGAACACCACCACGCCACCGGCACCGGCAATAATCCCGTCCACCACCAGGCTATTCAGTAATGGGTGCGAAATATATTCGCCGAGGAACTCACCCAGCCAGCCAAAGAAGGATTCAATCCCATCCATAAACGGCGCAGCCCAGGCAAATACCGCCTGGAAAATCACGAACATCATCACGGCCAGACTAATTAAGCCCAATACCGGATGCAGAAAAATCTTGTCAAGAAAATCTGTACGTTTATCTTCCTGATCGACGAAATTAACCACGTCATTCAGAATGTTTTCCACGCGCTGGTGACTGTCACCTTTCAAGCCGCTGAGTTCGGTCTGTGGTACAGAATACTTGCCTTGATCCAGCGCATTTTTCAGGTTTTCAATCCCTGAATTGCGCACAGCCACCGTTTCTACCACAGGTACGCCCAGTCGCTCAGACAGCTTCTGGGTATTGATCTGCATGCCACGACGGCGTGCTTCATCCATCATGTTCAGCACAACCAGCACCGGACGACCCAGTGCAATCATTTCCAGCACCAGACCCAGATGCAGTTTCAGATTGGTGGCATCTACCACACATAAAAATGCATCCTGCTCCTGCTCTTCCGCAATTTTACCTTGTACGACGTTGCGGGTGATTTCTTCATCCGGACTGGTTGCATCCAGACTATAGGTTCCCGGCAAATCCAGTACCCGTACCGCTTTGCCTGAGGCAAGCTGAAACGTACCGACTTTACGTTCAACCGTCACACCCGCATAGTTACCGACTTTTTGGCGCGTTCCGGTTAAATGGTTGAATAATGAAGTTTTACCGCAGTTAGGGTTACCGACAAGGGCAATACGTAATGTATCACTCATGCCGACACCGCCTGTTCGATTTCAATTTTGGCTGCTTCTGATTTACGCAAAGCAAAACGTGTGAATCCAACTTGAATCAAAATGGGATCTCCACCAAAAATACCTTTAGTAATGACCTGTACCTTTGTACCTGGTACAAAGCCTAAAGTTTCCAAACGACTCGCGACGACATCGTGTAGAGCACTTTCACCATCAGTTGTTCGACTCACTTTTCGAATGATGGCAATTTGTTTTGCTTTTAAATCAGACAAACGCACCGTGAAATTCCTAAACTATTTTGTACAGTATACAAACAAATGAGAATAATTAACAAATAAGATTAATTACATTTCGATTTAGCCTTATACCACATCGACACTGTCATAAAATTAAACTACAGTGGAGAATACCAATCCCGATTATCGCTTTTTCAGATCAGATCCTTTCACCCTATGCTGAATAAAAAACCCCGTATTCCTGCCCCTGTCCAGATTCCTGATGCGTTCAGTTATTTGCAGGGTTTTCGTGATTATCTGATTGCACAAACGGTCAGCCCGCATACTCGAAATGCCTATTTGTCCGATCTGGTGCAATGTGCAGAATGCCTGAGCAAGCCTCTGCCGGAATGGAGTCATGATGATATTTCTGATGTACTGATTGCGCTGACCAAACAGCAAAAAAGTCCACGTTCGATTGCCCGCTGCCTATCTGCCTTGCGCTCATTTTATAAATTTCTGCGCGAGCAAAAACTGCGTAGTGACAATCCTGTGGCTGCACATAAAACCCCGAAACTGGGCCGGGCCTTACCCAAAGATCTCTCCGAAGCTGATGTCGAAGCCCTGATTCATGCTCCGGATATCAACACTGCATTAGGGCTGCGCGATCGCGCCATGTTTGAAGTGCTGTATGCCTGCGGACTCCGGGTGACCGAACTGATTAACTTGCGGCTGGAACTGATCAACTTAAAACAGGGCTATTTACGTATTGTGGGTAAAGGTAATAAAGAACGCCTGGTTCCGATGGGAAAAATGGCCTGTGAATGGGTGGGAAAATATCTGAATGAAGCCCGTCCGCAACTGTATAGGACTTCGACCGATTATCTGTTTCTGACCCAGCATGGCGGTATCATGAGCCGGCAGAATTTCTGGTATGCCATTAAGCGTTATGCGCTGCAGGCCGGAATCCAGTCCGAACTGTCACCGCATACCTTGCGCCATGCCTTTGCGACGCATTTACTCAATCATGGCGCAGACTTACGCGTGGTACAGATGCTGCTCGGGCATAGTGATCTGTCTACCACCCAGATTTATACCCATGTAGCACAAGTACGGATGCAACAGCTACACGCGACCCATCATCCACGAGCTTAAAACATATCCGGATGGAATAAACTGAGAAGTTTGACGTGTGGGTATTTTTTTTTGTTATGCTAATGCTCTGTTTTTAATCCAAGAAGAAAAGGGTTTTTTATGACATTTGCCCGCTCAAAAATTTTTATGGCTTGCACACTTGCTGCTGGTTTGGGTCTGACTGCGTGTTCCAATTCCACTAACAACGATAAAAAGCAAGAGTTGACTGCAAGCGCACCGGCGACGGGCGAAGCCTCTACCCTAACCGAACGTAATGCAGAACAGCGTCTGGCGTCTACGTTGGAAAAGCATTTCAAAACTGCTGGCATCAGTGCCAAAATTACCGACATTAAAGCCACTGAAGTTCCAAACCTGTACTGGGTGAGTCTGGAAGGCATGTCTGCGGTCTATGTCACCAGTGACGGTAAATACCTGATTCAGGGCGATGTGATCCGTCTCGGCGACAAACAGCTACACAATGTCAGCGAAAACCTGCAGGCAGGCATCAACAATAAACTCTTTGCTGAACTCAAGCCAGCCGACTTGCTGGTCTATCCAGCCAAAGGCAAAGCCAAGCATGTGGTCTATGTGTTTACCGATGTCAGCTGTCCGTATTGCCATAAATTCCATGAGCAAATGGATGAGATGAATGCCAAAGGCATTGAAGTGCGTTATATCGCCTGGCCGCGTGGTGAACAGCATATGCCGGCCATGGAAGCGATCTGGTGCAGTGCTGACCGCCGTAGTGCCTTTGACCAGGCGATTTCAGGCGCACAGATTAGTGCAGAGAAGTGTGAAAATCCTGTTCAAGATCAATATCAAATGGGTCTGAATATGGGCGTGAATGGTACCCCTGCCATTTATAATTCAGCAGGTACTTATCTGGGCGGTTACCTGTCTACATCGGAATTATTGAATCGGCTTAAATAACTCATTTTAATAAGTTATTTAACTTTATTTTATAGATAAAGATATTCTGAAATGACCCTAGAGTCAGGCGGGTTTTTTAGCTATGATCTAGGCTCTTGTAAAAAACTGTTTAATTTGGAGTGTGACGTGAAACCAGTTCGTCTGGCAATCCTCGGTCTTGGTACTGTAGGTGGTGGTGCCTTGAAACTATTAAAAGAAAATGCTGCTGAGATCAAACGTCGCACCGGTCGTGAAATTGAAATTACCCATGTAGGCACCCGTCGTCCACGTCCTGATCTGGATCTGCCAGAATCGGTCAAACAAAGTGCTGATTTGATGGACATCGTGCGTCAACCTGATGTAGACGTGGTGGTTGAAGTCATGGGCGGAATTCATCCTGCCTATGAAGTCATCATGGAAGCCATGAAACATGGCAAACATATTGTAACCGCCAACAAAGCACTCTTGGCTGAACACGGTAATGAACTGTTTAAAGCGGCTGAAGACAATGCCGTGCAAATTGCCTATGAAGCCGCAGTGGCTGGTGGCATTCCAATTATTAAAGTGATCCGTGAAGGTTTGGCAGCCAACAAGATTGAATGGCTGGCCGGTATTATTAACGGCACAGGTAACTTCATTCTTAGTGAAATGCGTGAAAAAGGCCGCGCTTTTGAAGATGTGCTGAAAGAAGCGCAAGAACTGGGTTATGCCGAAGCCGATCCGACCTTTGACGTGGAAGGCATTGACGCAGCACACAAGCTGACGATTCTGGCCTCATGTGCTTTTGGTATTCCACTTCAGTTTGACAAAGTCTTTACTGAAGGCATTGGCAAAGTCACGGCACAAGATGTGAAATATGCCGAAGACCTCGGTTTCCGGATTAAACATCTGGGCATTGCACGCCGTACTGATGCCGGGATTGAACTCCGTGTACACCCGACCCTGATTCCAGATGACCAGCTAATTGCCAATGTCAATGGTGTGAAAAATGCGGTTCTGGTACAAGCCAATGCGGTTGGCCCAACACTGTACTATGGTGCTGGCGCGGGTGCTGGACCAACAGCTTCTGCGGTGGTTGCCGATGTCGTCGATATTGTCCGCGACATCATTTACACAGAAGACGGTGCAGGCACCATTCCACAACTGGCTTTCGAAGCGCTCAGTGATTTACCGATCTTGAGTCGTGAACAAATGACTACCGGCTATTACATCCGTATTAATGCCGAAGATCAGATGGGCGTGCTTGCCGATGTGACCACGATTCTCAGTCGTGCCGGCATCAGTATTGATGCGATCATGCAGCAACCGCGTTTATCCAAAGACCTTATTCCTATCGTGATTCTGACCGATCCTATCGTCGAATCAAAAATGGATGCAGCGCTTTCACAAATTCAAGCATTACCCGTCATTCATGGCGAAATTGTACGAATTCGTTTAGAATCGCTTGATAATTAATCGGGTTGAGGGGAGGATTCCCCTTGCCAAGCTCTACACACAATTGGAACATCATCATGTCGAATGCCAATCGTTATACTGGTTTAGTTGACCGCTATCGCGACCGTTTACCAGTGTCTGCAACTACTCGTGCGATCTCTTTGGGTGAAGGTAATACTCCACTGATCAAGCTTGAGAATATTCCACGCATTATTGGTAAAGATGTTGAAATTTATGTGAAGTACGAGGGCTTAAACCCGACTGGTTCATTTAAAGACCGCGGTATGACTATGGCGGTGACCAAAGCCGTTGAAGAAGGCTCTAAAGCCATCATCTGCGCATCTACTGGTAACACCTCTGCAGCAGCGGCGGCATATGCTGCACGTGCTGGCATCAAAGCATTCGTGCTCATCCCTGAAGGCAAAATTGCCATGGGTAAAATGGCTCAAGCGATGATGTATGGTGCGATCACCATGCAAATTCGCGGTAACTTCGATGACGGTATGCGTCTGGTTAAAGAAGTTGCCGATCAGGCACCGGTAACGATTGTAAACTCAATCAACCCGTACCGTCTGCAAGGTCAAAAAACCATTGCTTATGAAATCGTTGAAGCTTTAGGTCGTGCACCGGATTATCACTGCCTGCCAGTCGGTAACGCGGGTAACATCACTGCGCACTGGATGGGTTATACCGAAGCGGTTGCCAACCAGTCGAAAGAAGAATTTGAGCAAGTCGTTTACGATGCTGAAACTGATGCTTTCACTGGTCCTAAACCGGCAGGCTTGCCAATCATGGCAGGTTATCAAGCGTCTGGTGCTGCACCTTTCCTTCGTGGCGGTCCAGTAGAAAATCCGGAAACTGTTGCAACTGCGATTCGTATCGGCAATCCGCAAAGCTTCAATCATGCTAAAGCGGTTGTTCGTGATTCAAACGGCTGGTTTGATGAACTGACTGATGCGGAGATTCTTGAAGCTCAACGTCTGCTTTCTATGTATGAAGGTGTATTCGTAGAGCCTGCGTCTGCTGCGTCTGTCGGCGGCGCGATCCGTGACATTAAAGCGGGTAAAATTGCTGAAGGTTCAGTGATCGTATGTACCGTAACGGGTAACGGTCTGAAAGATCCAGACACTGCTATCAAGCAATGTGCTGATGCCGTGATGTTGTCGATTGATGCAACTATGAGTCAAGTTAAAGACTCTATTCTGTCGAATATGTAATTTCGGCCAGAATTAAAAAAACCCTGCACTTGCAGGGTTTTTTATGAACCAATCAATTAGATTCGTTTAGGTTGCTGGCTGACCCAACTCATTAAACGGGTCGCATCATTGGTACGCGCCTGTGAGCTGTTTGCGCCTAAAACTACCACCGCCACCGGACGGTTATTCAGAGTCGTGTGCATCACCACACAGCGCCCTGCTTCATTAATAAAACCGGTTTTAGAAATATTGATATTCCAGCCGCCATTACGTACCAAGGCATTGGTATTATTAGATTTCAATACACGATAACCCAAGTTAAAGTCATAGCTTGGCGTGGTCGAGAACTGACGAATCAGGCCGTATTGAGAGGCCGTATTTACCAAGATTCCCAAGTCACGAGCTGATGCCACGTTACCCGGATGCAAACCTGTTGATTCCATAAAGCGAGTGGAGTTCATTCCCAGCTCTTTAGCTTTTGCATTCATTTTGGCAATAAACGCTGATCGACCACCGGGATAGGTCCGTGCCAAAGCGGCTGCAGCCGGGTTCTCGGACTTCATCAGAGCAAATAATAAAGCTTCAGCACGGTTCATGCTGTCTCCTGCTCTTAGCGTCGAGCTTGAGCTTTTACAACCTGAACAGGAAAAATCAGCCTGTTGCAGGGTGATTTTTTCCGACATATTCAGACGTGCATCAGAAATCACCACCGCTGTCATCAGCTTAGTAATCGATGCAATCGGATAGGCAGTATTGGTATTTTTGCTAAACAGCACTTCACCGGTTTGTGCATCCATGACCAGTGCAGCCCGTGCATTGACAGAAGGTTGATTACTAAAATGATTCGTATCAATAATCTGTGGCGCAGTATAAGCAGGTTTGGCTGCTGTTGGCGCTGCTGTGCCGGCCTGACGCAAAGTGGTAGTCACTGTGGCTGAACCGGGTGGCGACGGCTCATTGGCAGAGGCATTAAAAT
The DNA here is from genome assembly GCF_015602705.1 of Acinetobacter lwoffii. Taxonomy (NCBI): domain Bacteria; kingdom Pseudomonadati; phylum Pseudomonadota; class Gammaproteobacteria; order Moraxellales; family Moraxellaceae; genus Acinetobacter; species Acinetobacter lwoffii. Next base: position 264,717 of record NZ_CP059081.1, on the reverse strand, counting down.
CATCGCTCATTAACTGGTTAACTTCTTCAGAAGACCAACTAATGCTGGAACCGCCCTCTGCCGTGCCAGAATTCATAATGATTTCAGCAAAACTTGTCGTGCTCATGCTGATTAACACGGACAGGCCGAGTAGATGCCTTAAAGACTTGTTTATTTTCTTCACTATTCCTTCACTCAACTAACAGAGGTAAGATTGATTTGCGTATTACCTCTAATATGCCTTACATTTAAACACAATGCCGAACATTTTTTGTTCTTGACACTGTGTGATAAGTTTCAGATTTAATCTTGCGAATAGGATTGCTAATTTTGTACTTTCATTGCAAGCTTATTTTGCTTTATGTAACAAAAAAATGATTTTTTTAACAGAGGGAGAGCGTAGGTGATCACAGTTTTAGTTGTGGACGACCATGAATTAGTTCGTACTGGAATTTGCAGAATGCTAGAAGACCATGCGGAGGTTCAGGTAATTGGACAAGCTGAATCTGGTGAAGAAGCGATCTCTCTAGTTCGTCAACATCATCCTAATGTGGTTTTATTAGATGTGAATATGCCAGGCATTGGCGGTGTAGAAACCACGCGCCGTCTACTTCAGAGTGCACCGGAAACCAAAGTTTTGGCGGTTAGCGGTTTAGCAGAAGAGCCTTATCCGTCCCTGTTATTGAAAGCCGGTGCCAAAGGTTATATCACCAAAGGGGCCCCGATTTCGGAAATGGTCCGTGCGATTAACAAAGTCATGCAAGGCGGCAAATATTTCAGTGCAGACATTGCGGAACAGTTAGCAAGCTCTTACCTTTCTGATACACAACAATCGCCTTTTGATGCATTGTCAGAGCGTGAAATGCAAGTCGCGATGATGGTCGTGAATTGTATCAGCGCCCAGGAAATTGCCGACAAGCTCTTTGTGAGTGTTAAAACCGTGAATACTTATCGTTACCGTATTTTTGAAAAACTGAATATCGATAGCGATGTTAAACTGACTCATCTGGCCATGCGCTATGGACTCATTAAACCTTAGCTTTTAACGATTTCCGGTGCATATGGCACAACAAAAAAACTATGCTGAACTGAATCAATACCATCTCGGTATCTGGTACAGCGCTTATCGTCTGCTGATCAGTACCGGTTTGTTGCTGATTTTTATGCTGACCTACCCCGAACTCACCACCGATTATCAATACCCGCAGCTGTATTATTATGCACTGGGAATCGGGGTTGCGATCAATACCGTACAGCTGTTTGTGCTGAAATGGATCAGACGCTTGATCCAGCCGCAGCTGATTATGATTTTCTTTAGCGATGTCTGCGTTTTAAGTTTGCTGACTTTGGCGAGCGACGGTCCTAATCTGCAAATTGGGCTGCTGTTTGTGATTACTATCTTTTCTGCATCTTTATTATTAGATGCAAAAAAGGCCTTGGTCGTCACCCTCATTGCAGTCATTAGTGTTATTTATCAGCATTTTATCGGCAGTATTTTTGCGTTTTCTTCACTCAGCAATATCAGTAATAGCGCCCTGCTGGCCTTTTTGTTTTTTGTGGTTTATGGCACTGGACAAATTGCCGTGCGCCGTTTTCAGATTCTGGAAAATTTGAATTTTTCTCAATCGCTGGAACTGCATCGCTTACAGAATATTAACCGCTATATTCTGGAACAGATTGAAACCGGTTATCTGGTTCTGGATGAAAACTATCATGTGGTACTCAGTAATCCTGCCGCCTGTAATCTTCTTGGAATTGAGTCCAAATACGGCCATGAGAAATTTACTTTATCTCAATCACAGCCAGATTTATTTGAACTGATCCATTTTGAAACGCTAGAAAATGGTGAGCGCTTTCAGTTTGAATCCCAGCAAAGTCGCTATAATATTCATGTGCAGGTGCAAAAACTGATTGTGCCACATCAGACTCTAATGCTACTGGTGTTACAGGATGCCAAAAAACTGAATCAGCAGGTGCAGCAACTTAAACTTGCTGCACTGGGTCAACTCTCAGCCAGTATTGCCCATGAAATTCGTAACCCCTTGGCGGCCATTGTGCAGGCCAATGATTTGTATCTGGACTCAGAAACTGAACAGCAACAGCTACTCCAGCAGATGATTGGCCGACAGGCGACCCGGATTGACCGGATTATTCAGGACACGCTGAATATGGTCAAAAATAAAGAAACCCACCCGATACCGATTCATCTCAATGAATTTATCCCGTTATTTATCCAGGAAGATCTGGCCGATATTCGCGATCAGATTCAATTTAATATTGATATCCCGCTAGTGATTCAGTTTGATGAAGCACAATTCCGGCAAATCCTGATTAATCTGATTCGTAATGCCATTCGTCACAATTCAGCAGATGCAGCCTATATTCAGCTGAATGTGCATCCTTATGAACATCGGGTCTGGATTGATGTACGGGATTTTGGCTCTGGCGTAGCCGTACATGATCAAGCTCTATTGTTCAAACCCTTTTTTAGCACATCGATTAGTGGTACCGGATTAGGATTGTATTTATCACATAGTTTTTGCGAAGCAAATCAGGCACAATTAAACTATATACAACAAGAACAGGGCGCATGCTTTCGCATCAGCTGTCAACGTATTACGCTTTAAAGGGGTCAAGGAAGATGAATGGGGAACAACAACCACTGGTGCTTTTGGTGGATGATGAGGAAGATTTGTGTACCCTCATGCAAATGTCATTGCTGCGCATGGGAATTCGTACGCACATTGCCCACCGTTTGGAAGATGCTAAAAAATGCCTTGCCAATCATCAATATGATGCCTGTCTGACTGACCTAAACCTGCCCGATGGCAATGGTTTGGAGTTACTGGACTGGATTGGCAGCCTCTATCCGGCACTTCCGGTCGCAGTTCTGACCGCCTATGGCAACATGGAAATCGCCATTGCTGCGCTCAAAGCCGGGGCCTTTGATTTTGTCAGCAAACCGATCAATCAGAAACATCTGGAACAACTCTTACAAAAAGCCCTGAATAAACCGGTGGATTATTCGCATAATAATCCAAATGAAGCGCTTGAACATAAAATGCTGATTGGACAATCCCTGCCGATCCAGCAACTACGTATTACCTTACAAAAAATTGCCCGCTCACAAGCCCCGGTTTTTATCACTGGTGAATCAGGCACAGGTAAGGAAGTCGTGGCCAATCTGGTCCATCGCCTGAGTAACCGCAATGAAGGTCCTTTTATTGCGATTAACTGTGGTGCCATTCCGACTGAGTTGATGGAAAGCGAACTGTTTGGGCATAAGAAAGGCAGCTTTACCGGCGCTGCTCAGGACAAACAGGGACTGATTCAATCTGCCCATGGTGGCAGTCTGTTTCTGGATGAAATTGCAGAATTACCGCTTTCTATGCAGGTCAAATTGTTACGTGCCGTACAGGAAAAACGTATTCGTCCACTCGGTTCAGATACCGAAATTGATGTGGATTTCCGCGTGATCAGTGCCACCCATCAGTATCTGGAAGCCTTGGTGCAACAAGGCAAATTCCGTCAGGATTTATATTTTCGCATTCATGTAATGGATCTGACTTTACCGCCATTGCGTGAACGCGGCCAAGATATTCTGTTATTGGCCGAACACTTTATTCAGAAGATTTGCCAGGAATGGGGAATTCCTAATAAAAAACTGACCGAACGCAGCAAAGAGTTCTTATTGGGACAATATTATCCAGGTAATGTACGTGAATTGCGTAATATTATGGAACGCGCGATTACTTTAAGTGATGAAGAGCGGATTGATCTTCAGCATTTGCAGAGTGCACCGCTGCGTCAGGCGCTAAACAGCCCTCAGGAGATGAATACGCTCACCAGCGAGATCATTGCGACCGAAACCCTGATTGCACCTAAAAAGCTGCCTGAAGAGGGTTTAGAGCTGTTTTTGGAAAAGGTCGAGAAAGAAATTTTACTCAATGCGCTGAATCTGACCCACTGGAACCGGACACTGGCCGCCAAAAAACTCGGCATGTCGTTCCGTTCCCTGCGCTATCGCTTGAAAAAGTTCGGACTGGATACCGAAGAAGATGAATAATTATTTTTGCAGGAGCAGTAAATCTGTAACATGTTCCAGATAGCTCTCCTCACGCATTTCCTGCTTAAACGGATAGTTGAAATGCGGCTGTATGCCCCGCCCTTCAATCATCTGGCCACTTGGGCTAAAGTATTGCGATACCGTCATCTGTAAAGCCGAACCATTGCTTAAAGGAAAAAGTTTCTGTACTACGCCTTTGCCATAGCTCTTTTCTCCGACCACCCAGGCACGGTTATGTTCTTTCAGGGCTGCTGTAAACACTTCTGCTGCAGAAGCCGAGCGGTTATTAATCAATACCCCAACTTTCAGATTCTGAAACTCAAAACTCGGCAAGGCCTGAAATTGCTGATTACCTTCAGCGCGGCTTTTGGTCGACACAATTACGCCCTGATTCAAAAATAAATCGGCAGATTCAACTGCAGCCGAGAGTAAGCCACCGGGATTATTGCGTAAATCAAATAGCACGGCTTTTAAGCGCTTGTCGGCATAGCTTTCGATTAGACGTTTGATTTCATTGGCAGTATCTTGCTGAAAAACTTTGACCTGTAAAACCAGCACCTGGTTATTGTGCAAGCTCGATTTAATTTCGGTATCCAGCTTGGTATTGCGGACCAGACGAACGGTCGGACTTTGCGGGGAAAGCTGGATCATGAGCGTAGAGCCAACTGCTCCACTCAATAACTGCCGGACTTGTTCCTGATTCAGGCTACTTAAGACCTGATCGTCAATTTTATAAACCGTGACGCCATTTCGCAGTCCCTGCTTGGCTGAATCTGCATCGGCACTCAGTCCTTGAACCACCCATTGCTTCAACCGCGGGTCAAATTGCAGATCAAAATCAATGCTGGCCAGATCACCTTCGGTATATTCACGCAGCTGCTTATAATCTTCAGGCGACAAATAACGGGAATAGCGGTCTAAGCCACTGACCAGACCCTGAATGGCCTGCTGGAATAAGGCATCGTCATTTTTATCTTGAATATAATTGTCTTTTACGATGCCATAAATTTGTACGAATTCTTGAATGGATGCCACAGGAATTTCGGAATAGACCTGCCCATCCATTTCCATATCATCGAATGCCGGCTCATTTGAACCCGCACCCCAAGCTGAATGACTCAAACACATCAGTAAGCATGGTATTACAACAGACTTCCAGCGTGTTCTTGCCATTCTTTGACCTTTTTAGAATTTTATCGAAAATTATGCATCAAGCTGAATCAGGTTACGACCTTGCATTTCAGCAGGTACCGGAACTTGCATCAGACTTAATAAAGTCGGTGCTACATCTGCCAATACACCGCCTTCTGCAATCGTGGCCTGAGTTGGGCCGACATAAATAAACGGAACCAATTCAGTGGTATGCTGAGTATGTACCTGACCACTGTGATAGTCCTGCATCTGCTCTACGTTACCATGATCGGCAGTCACAATCATATGACCTTTTTGCGCCATCACGGCTTCGTAAACCCGGCCCAAACAGGTATCAACCGCTTCTACTGCTTTCACCGCAGCATCGAATACGCCAGTATGACCAACCATATCCCCATTGGCAAAGTTCACGACCAGCAGGTCAAATTCACCTGAATTGATCGCAGCCACCAGCTCATCAGTCACTTCATAAGCACTCATTTCCGGTTTGAGGTCATAAGTGGCTACGTTTGGCGATGGAATCAGGATACGTTTTTCACCCGGATATTCATCTTCACGGCCGCCGCTGAAGAAGAAGGTCACATGCGCATACTTTTCTGTTTCCGCGATACGCAGCTGGGTTTTACCCAGGTTAGAGAGGTATTCGCCAATCGAGTTGACCAATGCTTCAGGCATATACGCCACAGGTGCATCAATCGTGGCTTGATAACGCGTCAACATGACAAATCTCGCCAGATTTGGCACGACTTTGCGCTCGAAACCAGTAAAGTCTTTTTCTACAAATACGCGAGTCAATTCACGGGCACGATCGGCACGGAAGTTCATGAATACAACGCTGTCGCCATCCTGGATTTTTGCCAGCTCGCCAATACGGGTGGCTTTAACAAATTCGTCAGACTCATCTGCGGCATAGGCTTGTTCGAGACCTTCAACTGCGCTGGTAGCCGTACGAACTGCTTCACCTTCAGTCAACAAGCGATAGGCCTGTTCAACACGATCCCAACGGTTGTCACGATCCATGGCAAAATAACGGCCAATCATGGTCGCAATACGACCTTGACCTGGATATTGCGCGAATAAGGCATCAAGTTTTTCTAAAGAAGGCTGTGCGCTTTTAGGCGGCGTATCACGACCATCCAGAAAAGCATGTAAATAGACTTGCACACCACGTTTTAGGGCCAGTTCAGCCATTGCCACGATATGGTCTTCATGTGAATGCACACCGCCTTCAGACAAAAGGCCAAGCAAATGTACTGCCCCACCTGAAGCTTTGGCTTTCTCCACCGCATCGACCAGCACTTCATGTTCAAAGAAGTCACCAGTACGAATGTCTTTGGTAATTCGGGTAAAGTCCTGATACAGCACACGACCTGCGCCGAGGTTCATATGTCCGACTTCAGAGTTACCCATCTGGCCATCTGGCAGGCCGACATCTTCACCTGAACCCGAGATCAAACCATGCGGATGCTTGTCCTGTATCGCAGTTAAATTTGGTCGTTTAGCTGCTAAAAACGCATTGTCTTCGACCGCTTCGCGATGACCCACACCATCCATAATCACCAAAACGTGAGGGATTTTGCCAGCAGTTGCATCCGTCATAATGAAATACTCTGTTCGTCTACGAATTAATCGCTCTATTTTAGCGAAGTTTATAAAAAGAGGCCATGACCCGTATATGGTTTAAGCCTCTCATGATGATTGATTTGTTCTATTTTCCTGTGCCTTAGCGCGCCCGATGCAGCAAGTATCCGCCGATGCCGAACATGATCAGAATCGGAATAAACACGAACCAGGCCGGAGATGGTGCATAAATCAGACTGGCATAGCCGAGGAAATCCTGCAGATAGAAGAAACCTAGTCCGGCAAATAAGGCAATCACCAGACGGAAACCCATGGATTGCTGACGCAACGGCCCGAAGATAAATGAACAGGCAATCACTACTAGTGCAATCAGGGCAAAAGGCGAACCAAGTTTTTGCCAGAAGGCCAGCTGATAGGTTTTCGGTACCTGGCTGTATTCATGCATATAGCTCATAAAGCTCACTAGTTGGCTAGGCGATAAATCTTCAGGATCAATCGTCACCATATGTACATATTTGGGCTGTAATGCTAGCGCTAAAGGTTGCTGTTGCTGCTTAACCAGTGTGGCATTACCATTTTGGAGAATATCGAACTGCTCTGTGTTGTCCAGCGTCCAGGAACCATCTTTAACAAATTGCCCCTGATCTGCCTGCAAGGTACCGCGCAAACGATAGTTCTGGTCAAAGTCCAGCATCTGCACATTTTTCAGCTGGCCTTGCGAGTTAGCATAATCGACATAAATAAAGCGCTGCCCTTCCCGAGTCCAGTAACCACGAACTTCACCGAGCTGAGCGGCTTTACTGGCACTTTTTACGCTTTTGGCCTGTTCATTGGTATAAGGAATGACCCACTCGCTCAGGGCAAATGACAACACCACCAACAACAGTGCTGAACGGATCACCCACCCGACAATACGCCATAAGCTCACGCCGACCGAACGCATCACAATCAGCTCACTATTCGAGGCTAATGTACCAAGACCTAAAACTGCACCAATCAGTGCAGAAATCGGCAGGATTTCATATAAATAATTTGGTGCGCCCCAAAGCACATATTTCAAGGCATCCCAGGCACCATAACCATCTTTGAGCGAACCAAGCTCACCCAGATAAGTAAATAATACCTGTAAACCCGCCAATACCGCGGTTGCACCCAGCATCGCCAGCGCAGTGGTTTGGGTCACATGTTTTGCAACTATACGACGTGCCAACATTGTTAAGACCTCACTCGCTGAATCTGTTTCTTGATTTTCGGGCCTAATTTCTGTTTACGCGAGAACAAGGCACCCGCAATTGCATAGGCAATCAGAATCAATGGATAGGCCCAAATGCCCATTTCTTCTTTACTGATCCGCGTCTTCACTGCCATCAGGGCCACAATCAGACTGGCAAAAATCATGAGGGCAGGAAATAACTTGAGATATCGACCCTGTCGTGGACTCACTTCAGACAAGGCCACAGCCAGAATCAGGGCAATCAGAATCGCAAAAGGAACAAACACCCGCCAGCCCAACTCACTGGCCACCACAGGATCCTGACGGTTCTGCCACAATTGCGAGGTCGGTAAGGCCTCAACTTCAGTACTGGCAAATTGTGCTTCTTCATCGCTTTCTAAACGCAGACGATAGCTTTCAAATTCAGCTTGGGTATATTGCGGTGTGCCCGGATAGATCTCATAACGGCGTCCATTAACCAGATCGACCACATTGGCAGCATCATTCGGTACTTCAATTCGGGTGGCTTCCTGCGCCAGAATCATCACATCCGGTTTGCCTTCTTTTTCCGCACGCTGATAAAAGAAAATATCTTTTAAATTTTTACGGTCTTCTGACAGGTCACCGGCATAAATGGTATAGGGCCCAGAGGAGATAAATTCTTTCGGTCGCACCAGGTCAAAGCCGGTACGTACCGCCTGACTGGTGGTCAGGGCTTCAAACTGGCGAATGCCCCACGGCGCAGCCCACAGCATCAATCCGGCCTGAGCAATCAAAAACACCAGGGTCATCGGCACCAGTAGACGCGCCAATTGATGCCGACTGACGCCACTGCCATTCATCACGGCCATTTCATGGTCGACATATAAACGGCCAAACACCAGCATCAGTCCAATAAAGAAACCGAGCGGAAGAATCAGGGTCAAGAATTCAGGCAAACGGTAGCCAATAATGCTAAATAAAATGCCTGCATCCAGACGGCCTTGCGCCGCGACACCAAAATACTTGATCAGTCGACCGCCCATCATGATCAAGGTCAATAAGGCAATCACCACCAAGGATGTCGAGACAACTTGCTTGACCAGATAACGCCGAATAATCAAATTAATTCTTCCAAAATAAGGTCCATAAAACGAGTGCTAGTTTACCCGAATAGCAAAAATATAAAACCTAGGCCGCCCTGCCCATTGAAAATCTATTCGGATAAATGTTTCAATGACTGAATGATTTACCCATCTAGACAGGCGTGAAAACAGAATATGAAACTTACAATTAATACGTCATTCCCAGAGAATGGATCAAGTCAATCTTTGTTGATTTTAGTTGACTCAGAACAACTTCAGAATACAACCGCAACCTATCAAATCAATAATTTAGACACATTAATTGAAGCCTCTCAATTCAAGGCAGCGTTGGCGGAAAGCCTGAGCCTGATTGGTCAGGTGAGCCAGTCCAGCCATGCAGCACTAATTGGTTTAGGCAAGGTCGCTGAACTGCAACCGGCAAAACTTGCAAAAATCGCGCAAACTATTATTCAAGTCACTCAAAAAAAATTCAAACAGATTTCTGTAGATCTGACACAACTTCCACAAGAATTCCATTATCTGTTTGCGCTCTTCCTGACTCAGGCCAGCTATGGTTATGATGAATATAAATCCAAGAAGAATGAATTTGTGCTCGAGCAGATCGACCTGATTGCCACTCATAGCGTCTTAACCACCGAACAGTTGCAACTGGTACAAGCAGTGCAAAGCGGACAAAATCTGGCACGTGACCTGGGCAACCGTCCGGGCAATATCTGTTTCCCTGAATATCTTGCAGAACAGGCGGTGGCTTTGGCGGCTGAATATCCAGACCTACTTAAAGTCACAGTGCTGGATGAACAGCAAATGGCAGATTTAGGCATGGGCGCCTTCCTTGCGGTAAGTAAAGGTTCAGAGCGTCCTGGTCGGATTATCAGCATGGAATATCAGTCAGAGCGTAGCGAAGCACCGGTAGTCTTGGTGGGTAAAGGCATTACGTTTGATACCGGCGGTATTTCCCTTAAACCAGGTGCAGGCATGGACGAGATGAAATACGACATGTGCGGTGCAGCTTCTGTACTCGGTACAATGCGTGCATTGTGCGAAGCCCGCTTACCTCTACATGTGGTGGGAACCATCGCTGCAGCAGAAAACATGCCTTCAGGTAAAGCCACCCGTCCTGGTGATATCGTAACGACCATGAGCGGTCAGACGGTTGAAATCCTGAATACCGATGCCGAAGGTCGTTTGGTCCTATGTGATACCTTGACCTATGTAAAACGTTTTAATCCTGCTTTGGTGATTGATATTGCGACCTTAACCGGTGCCTGTGTGGTCGCTTTGGGTTCAGTACTAACGGGTCTGTTCACGCCAGATGATAAACTGGCAGCAGAACTAGAAGCTGCCGGCCAGCATTCCTTTGACCGGGTATGGCGTATGCCGGTACTGGAAGACTATCAGGAACAACTGGATTCACCATTTGCCGACATTGGCAATATCGGTGGTCCAAAAGCTGGTTCTGTGACTGCAGCCTGCTTCCTGCAACGTTTTACCCGTGAATATCGCTGGGCACATCTGGATGTTGCAGGTACGGCATGGAACTCAGGTACCAATAAAGGTGCAACCGGCCGTCCAGTTCCATTATTGATGCAATTCCTGACGAGTCGCGTTCAAAGCAATGGCTAAAGTCAGCTTTTATTTATTTGAAAAAAGCCCTGAACGACAAGTGGACAGCACTTGTCGTTTATGCCGTAAGATTCTGCGCCAGCCGGCGCGAATCTGGTTATTGTGTGCCGATACAGATTTGCAACAGCAGCTGGATGAACGCCTGTGGAGTTTTGATCCCGCGAGTTTTATTCCGCATGGTATTGACCAGCCTCAGGCGACGGTCTGTATTTCGGCAACACTGCCGGAACAGTCCGACTGGATTATTTTCAATTTTAATCCGGAAGCACTTGAACCTTACACAAAATTTAGTCACATTATTGAGATCATTGAAAACCATGAAACGGCTAAACAGCTGGGTCGTAAAAAATTCAAGCAATATCGTCGTTTAGGTATTGAACCGGACACCCATAAGCTTTAACCGATATCATCCACAAGGAGAGGCACGTGGCATTAAATGTAGGTCCCGATTTTAAACAGCGCTGGTTAAATGTGCCGGAAGCTGTACGTCAGACCTTTATCGATGACCTCTCTCGGATCTGCGATATTTTGAAACCAGAAACGTCTTTGGAAGAATGGCAGAGTCGCGACCAGCGCTTACAGCAAGAATCTGAACGCAAGATTGAAGCTGCCTATGCACAGCGCAAGGCCGAATTAATTGAAGAAGCCCGTATTCGCAAACAGCTCGCGCTTGAAAAAGCCTTGGCCGAGAAACGTGCTGAAGAACAGGCCTATCAAGAACAGCTACGTCATGAGGAACAGCGTGAATTTAGCGAACAGAGTCAGGTGCTTGCTGAAATAAATACACATCTAGAGGCTGAAGTGCAGCACTATGTCGCACGTTATGCAAAAAATCCTGAGACGACTTTTGATTTTGCCAGAGGTCGCATCCAAATTGAGGATCAGAGCATTTTATCCGAATTAGAAAGTGTGCGTTTACGTCTGGAACTTGAGGCAGAAACCGTGATTGAACAGACCGTGAATGCACTTCGTGAAAAAATGCGTGCGGCAGCCAAAGAAGAAATCGAGTATATGCTGAAAAATTCTGAATTTTCTGATCAGCCACGCAATATTTAAATGATCCTTTCACATTAAAAAAGCCCGAAAATTCGGGCTTTTTTATCTTCTATGTCGCATCTTACAAAAAATCTGCCAGCATAAAGGCAGCATTTCCGAGCAGATAGCCAATGCTTAATAAAGTGCCAATCCAGAGGATGCCACCCGCAATATTATAAAAGCTGAATGTGGCAAAGCTCATATGCGCTGAACCGGCAGCAAAAGGGCCAAATGAGCGGACAAAGGGAATAAAACGTGCGATTAAAATAGTTTTACCGCCATGTTTCATAAAATAGTGGTTGGTTTTCACCATATATTCCGGCTTAAAATAGCGTGAATGTTGATTGAAATATTTTAAGCCAAGAACTTTTCCGGTGTAATAATTCACGCTATAGCCCAGCACCGAGGCAGTGAATAACAACAGCCCCATCGAATGCAAGGCCACCAGGTCGCTGCTGGCGCACAAAGCTCCCACAGCCAGCAATAGACTGTCACCCGGCAGGAAAAAGAAAAATACAGAACCGGTTTCTGCAAAAATCACCAGAAACAGGATTGCATAAATCCATACCCCATATTGATCGAGCAATAGCGGCAATGACTGTTCCAAGTTCAGTAAAAAATCGAGCATTCGACCCGTCCACCCAGGCAATATTTGCAAGTTGAACTGCTGATTATCCCGAAAAATAAAAAAACAGTCTAATTTTTCAATCAGACTGTTCAGTAAATCAACATTTCTCTTATTTTAAGAAACCATTTTCAGCCAGGAAATCCATGCTGATTTTTGATTGCTCAGTAGTTTCAGCGGCTTTATCACCCAGTAATAAACGTTCAATATAACGTGCCAATACATCCACTTCCAGATTGACCTTGCTACCGACTTTCCAGGTACCTATATTGGTCCGTTCAGCGGTATGCGGAATCAGGTTCAGACTGATCACACTGCCACGCAAATGATTAATCGTCAGGCTAATACCATCAACTGTAACCGAGCCTTTTTCTGCCAGATATTTGGCAATTTCGGCCGGTGCAGTGACTTCATAATAAATCGAACGTGCATCTTCACGAACCAGCGTGATCTCGCCGACTGCATCGACATGACCTGACACAATATGACCGCCAAAACGCGTCGTCGGCAACATGGCTTTTTCAACATTGACAGGTTGACCGACTTTCCAGGTGCCGAGCGTGGTCCGGTTCAAGCTTTCACGGGAAACATCAGCCGCATACCAATTCTCGCCCCAGTCGATCACGGTCAGGCAGATGCCGTTGGTCGCAATAGAATCACCCAGATGTACATCGGACATGTCCAGATCAGTCTGGATGCGTAAACGTACATCACCACCAACGCTTTGCAGACTTTCGACTTTGCCGAGGCTTTCGATAATACCTGTAAACATTTTTATTTCCTTTTCAATTCTTTTACCAGAGGGCCAACTGGGTACTAACGCCGGTCGTATCCACACCACCCAATTCTGCATAATGATGCAGCTGGCTGAGTAATTGACGGATCGGTGGACCTGACTTGGCGTGGGTATCGGTAATCACAATAAATTCCAGCACGCGGGCACGTTCAGACTGGCGCTGTTTGCTAACACGATAACGCGGCACATCCTGGGTTAGCAAGGTCACCCGGCCACGTTTCAGATTGGCCTGTAACAAATCGGTAGCGCTGATATTACCGTCAGTTGAATAACTGGTCAGAATGAAACGTGCATTGATGGTGGCCAACAGGCTCTCGTAAGCTTCTTTGGCATATTTAGAGGAATTGTACTGGCTCGGACGCTCTTTGCGCCATGCCCGGTCAATCCCGCTCTTAAAGCCCTTGGTATCCGGAGTCGGTAAATCGGCCTGATCCCATAAGGTGAGCGCATTCAGCACATGATAATTACTGCTATAAGCATGCTGATTATACGGTGGATCCAGATAAGCTACATCTACTTCAAAGCCGCTCATCTGGTTGGCCAGATGCTGGGCATCGACACACCACATTTCTGCGGCCATTCCCTTTTTCTGATCCGACTCGCAAAAACGGCTTGGAGTCAGCCACAGCAATGATTCAATCCGTTCCAGCGCAGTTTGGGTTTTCCCGCCCCAGCCATGATGAAAGCTTTTGAAAACGCCTGAAGTATTGCTGACAAAACTGGCGGAATACAGCAAGGGTGCCAGCAAGGCAGACATTTCCACATCATCAATTGCACCTTGTGCCTGCCAGGCTGCAATCTGCTGACGGATGGCATCAATACGCATGCCGTTACGACGTTTAAAGAACAAACGATCACGGGCTGGATCATAAATTTCATCATTACGCGGACACAGGTTATGCGTCACCCAGCCTTTAACTTCCGGCAGACGGTTCAGATAATCAATCGCTTTCTGATAGCCACCGAGTTCTTTAAATGCCGGTGCTTCAGTACAGGCCAGTACCGCATGATTCAGCGCATGGCTATACGGCTCCCAGTCATTGGCAATAACACGATAGCCATTCTGACGGGCCAAACGCGAGACCACGCCTGAACCTGCAAAAAAGTCAGCAAAAATCGGCGCACGACCATCAGCACGGTTCAGAGTTCCCGTACTTTCCAACGCTTCCAGAATTAAATGCAGTAAACGGCGTTTATTGCCCAGATAAGGAACCAGCTGATGGAAAAGATATTCATCGGTGGTACGTGCCGCATGGCGACGTTTATGATAAACCGTAGACTCTGAACTCATAGTGTCTCTTGAAAAGGAATTAGCCTGAAGCGCACGTCATCACCTAAGCGAGTTACATCGCACAGCTTAAATCGGAGTTGTTCGGCCATATGGCTAAATTCTGCATTAAACATGGTACGCGCAGACTGACCCAATAGGGTCGGTGCAACGTAACTGATCAGTTCATCAACCAATTTTTGTTGTAAAAATGCCGTAGATAAGGTCGCCCCTGCTTCCACCAGGACATCATAAATCTGATGCTGCTGAACCAGTTGCTTTAATAATTCTGCTAAAGGCTGTACCGGCAAGTGTAGCACACCCAGGTCTGCAAGCTCTTGACGAAATGGCCCCATGACCATCACTGTTTCAGGTTGCACTAAAATTTTTGCGTTGAGTGGTAAACGCCCCTGACGGTCCAGAATAATCCGTTTCGGTTGCACCACAGTCTTGATATCTTCAAGGCCATCCAGTTGACGCACATTCAGTTCACAGTCATCCGCAAGAACCGTATCAATCCCGGTAATCACTGCGCCTGAAATCGCACGCCAGTGCTGTACATCCTGACGTGCTTCCACACCGGTAATCCATTTTGATTCACCCGATGCCATTGCGGTACGGCCATCCAGGCTTGAGGCAATTTTTAAACGCACATAAGGCATGCCAGTCGCCATGGCTTTCAGGAAACCTTGATTCAGCTCATGCGCTTCATCTTCACAGATGCCAACGTCTACCTCAATGCCCGCATCTTTCAGGATCTGTACGCCCTTTCCGGCCACTAGCGGATTGGGATCAGGACAGGCCACGACAACTTTAGCCACACCTGCTTCCACCAGACCTTTGGCACAAGGCGGTGTCCGGCCATAATGCGCACAAGGTTCTAGAGTCACATAAGCGGTTGCACCACGTGCCTGTTCACCGGCCTGACGCAGCGCAAAGACTTCAGCATGTGGCTGGCCGGCTTGGGGATGAAAGCCTTCACCAATCACGATGCCATCTTTAACAATGACACAGCCGACATTCGGATTCGGTTTGGTGGAATATTGCCCCTGACGTGCCAATTCAATGGCCCGGCGCATCCAGATTTGATCTTGATTCAGTTCAGCCATGCTTATTCTTGTAATTCTCGTTGTTGCATCTGTTCAATCTGATGACGAAAAGCTTCGACATCCTGAAAATCCTGATAGACCGAAGCAAAACGCACATAGGCAACATGATCCAGAGCAAATAAAGACTGCATCACGATTTCACCGATGGTACGTGATTTCACATCACGCTCACCCAGACGGCGAATCTGTAGCTGAATATCGCTCAGCACTGTTTCAATCTGCTCCTGGGTCACCGGGCGTTTTTGCAAGGCATGCATCAGGGAACGGCGTAATTTGGCTTCATCGAAAGGTTCATTTTTGCCATCCGACTTGATGACGCGCGGCATCACCACTTCATAGCTTTCAAAGGTAGTGAAGCGTTCATTACAACTGACACATTCACGGCGACGACGAATCTGACAGCCTTCAGCTGCCAGGCGTGAATCAATCACTTTACTGTCTGCAGTATTGCAAAATGGGCAATGCATAGCGGTTTAATTGAACAAATCCAGATGGATTCCGAGTGTAGCAAAAATTACAAACTTTGTAGAGTTTTACGCAACATATAGAAAAAAAACAGCCCATTCGGGCTGTTTTACACTATATATTGATTATGGTGGATTTATTATTATTCGACACGTTCGCCATGTTGGCTTAAATCCAGACCCATACGCTCATCATCAGATGCTACACGGATTCCAATGATCAAGTCGATGACTTTCAGGATAATGAAGGTCATGATCGCAGAGTAAGCAATTGTCGCCAGTACACCTTCCACTTGCACCCAAAGCTGATGCATGACATTTGCAGGAGCATTGTCCCCCATGATGAATTCGCTGGCAAAGAACGCGGTTAAAATCGCGCCGACAATACCACCTACACCATGCAAACCAAAAGCATCTAAAGAGTCATCGGCTTTCAATGCACGTTTCAGTGCAGTAATCCCCCAGAAACACACCACACCACCGATCAGACCCATCGCCAATGCACCGCCTACAGTCACAAAACCTGCAGCTGGAGTAATGACCACCAGACCAGCAACTGCACCCGATACGCCGCCCAGTACAGAAGCTTTACCACGTGCCAGTTTTTCAGTGATTAACCAGGAGATGGCTGCTGCCGCTGCTGCGACTTGAGTCACGATCAAGGCATAGCCTGCAGAACCGTTGGCACCTAATGCAGAACCACCGTTGAAACCGAACCAGCCTACCCAGAGCAAAGATGCACCAACTACTGTAAGCGTCAGGTTATGCGGTGCCATAGATTCACGACCCAAACCCATACGTTTGCCCAGCATATATGCCGCTACCAGACCGGCAACACCCGAGTTGATATGTACAACCGTACCACCGGCAAAATCAAGCGCGCCGTCGTTACCTAACCAGCCACCACCCCATACCCAGTGGGTAATTGGTGCATAAACAATCACCACCCAAAGTGCGATAAAAGCAACGAAAGCACCAAATTTCATACGCTCTGCAATCGAACCGCTGATGATGGCAACCGTAATGATGGCAAAAGTCATTTGGAAAATCACAAACAGGATTTCAGGAATCGTGCCTGAAAGCGCCTCTGTGGTAATACCGGCCAGCATGAATTTATCCAGGCCACCTATAAAGGCATTGCCTTCACCGAAAGCTAGGGTATAACCAATAATCACCCAAGCAATACTGACCACCGCCGCAGCAATAAAGCTATGTGCCATCGTCGCCAGAACGTTTTTCTTGCGGACCATACCGCCATAAAATAGCGCCAAGCCAGGAATGGTCATGAGTAAAACTAGAGCGGTAGAGGTTAAAACCCAGGCGGTATCGCCGGTATCTAGCGTTGGTTCTTCTTCTGCAGGCGCTGCAGCTTCAACTGGCGCTACTTCAGCAATTGCTGCTATCGTGTCTGTTGTTGTATTTGTTGTATCGCCTGCTTCTTCAACAAGCACAATTTCTTCTGTCGGTGCTGTTGCTGTTGCAGCTTCTTCAGCCCATGCAACAGAACCACCAAAAAGAGCGCCGGCCATGCCGAACGCGAGTAGCATTTTTTTCATTCGTATCCCCCAACCAAGTTTTTGTGAGTTATTAGGTACTCAGCAAACTTCGTGCCAAGTTAGACAGCGTCTGCACCTGTTTCACCTGTACGAATACGGATGACTTGTTCTAAGTTGGTCACGAAAATTTTTCCGTCACCGATTTTTCCAGTGCTCGCCACACGAGTAATAGATTCAATCACCGCGTCTACCATTTCATCGCTAATCGCGATTTCAATTTTGACTTTCGGCAAGAAATCTACAACGTATTCAGCACCACGATAGAGTTCAGTGTGGCCTTTTTGACGACCAAAGCCTTTCACTTCAGTTACAGTGATGCCTTGAACACCAATTTCAGACAATGCTTCGCGAACATCGTCTAATTTAAAAGGTTTTACAATTGCAGTTACGAGCTTCATGTTTGTTTTCCTTCGGCTTATTTCACCAGTAAGGTTTTACGTTCAAATTTCATGCCAAGATTCCTAAGGTCGGGGGAAATTAGAAAGCCCGGCATGTGGTTTATTTATACCTTATTTTATACGGATAAAGGCTTTGAATCTTCAAAAAATAGACATTTTTTATGTGGATTTTTACAATATCTTTAATCGAATAAGTCTATATTTTGTCTGAAATACTATAGTCTGCATTTTAGCAATGCTAAACTGTCGGTTCCTTTCTACGGCGATGGATCAGACAATGATTGAAACTTTATTACAAGCAATTTTGCAGCAAGTCGAACAACCCAAGAAAGATTTGGAACATAATATCCGTGCCCTGTTAAATGAAGCTGTGGCGAAAATGGATTTGGTGTCTAAAGAAGAAATAGAACGTCAGCGTACTGCCCTAAATAATGCCAATCATCGCCTGAATGATTTGCTCAAACAGGTGGAAGCATTAGAAGAGAAAATTTCGAACAAAAAATAAGCACAACTACAGTGCACAAAAGACACCAGAACTATAAAAATAACGCACCAAATTGGAACAATAATAATGTCTTTTGCCAAAATTTATACGCGAGGCTTGCTAGGCCTGCATGCGCCTTTAATTGAAGTCGAAGTTCATGTGAGTTCGGGCATGCCTTCGCTCACTATAGTGGGGCTTCCCGAAGCGGCGGTACGTGAAAGTAAAGACCGGGTACGCTCTGCCATTTTGAATAGCGGCTTTCAATTTCCGACCAAACGTCTGACCATTAATCTGGCCCCTGCAGATTTACCAAAAGATGGCTCACGTCTGGATTTACCGATTGCTTTAGGCATTTTAGTGGCTTCAGGCCAGCTGCCTGAAAATTGCACCGAGCATCTGGAGTTTATTGGCGAGTTGGCCCTCGATGGTCAATTACGTCCTGTCAGCGGCACCTTAAGTATCGCCATTGCCTGTCAAGGTGACCAGCATCAACTGATTTTACCTGGCCCAAATGCACAGGAAGCCTGTCAGCTCCCAGACTTTAAAGTCTTTGCAGCCAATCATTTAAAAGAAGTGTGTGAACATCTTTCCCAAGCGCAGCGTTTGCCGCAAATAGAAGCCAGCCCACTCGCTACAGATCATTTCTATAAGTTTGATCTTGCGGATGTAAAAGGACAATTACGACCACGGCGTGCTTTAGAAATTGCCGCGGCAGGTGGTCATTCCCTGCTGTTTCGAGGTCCACCCGGAACAGGAAAAACTTTACTGGCTTCTCGATTGGCCAGCATTTTACCGCCCTTAAAGACGGAGGAAAATCTGGAAGTCGCCAGTATTTATTCGGTGGCGAATGCCAATCACCCTTTTGGGCAACGGCCGTTTCGGGCACCGCATCATACTGCTTCTGCTGTAGCACTGGTTGGTGGCGGCTCACACCCTAAACCAGGAGAGATTACCCTGGCACATTTAGGGGTTTTATTTCTGGACGAGCTACCAGAATTCGACCGTAAAGTATTGGAAGTTCTACGTCAGCCTTTAGAAGCGAAGGAAATTGTCATTTCCCGAGCATCACGCCAAATTACTTTTCCGGCCAATTTCCAATTAGTGGCTGCCATGAATCCCTGCCCGTGTGGTTATGCCTTTAATCAGGATATCCGCTGCCAATGTTCACCGGAAAGTATTAAACGCTATCAGAACCGGATTTCAGGCCCGTTGCTGGATCGGATTGATTTACAGATTGATGTGCCGCCATTACAGGCACATGAGTTACAGGATAATAGACCTACAGAAAACTCGGAAACGATTAGACAACGCGTCATTGCAGCCTATGAAATTCAGATGCAACGGCAAAATACCTTGAATATGAGTCTGAGTCCAAAACAGCTAGAGCAATATGCCACATTAGATCATTCAGCTCAGCATATGCTTGAACTGGCTCAGCAAAAACTGAATTTATCAGCACGTGGCTATCATCGGGTCTTGCGTGTTGCACGCACCATTGCGGATTTGAATCAAAGTCCAGATATTCAAAGTCAGCATCTTTCGGAAGCCCTGTCTTATCGCGGGCAGCAGCAGATTTAGATCATTAAAAAAGGCGACCTAAGGTCGCCTTTTTATCTAAAGAGAATTAGAAGCTATAACCGAGTCCGAATACAACTTTATTCTTTTGTTTTTCATCAAAACGGTCATAACCACCCAAGATATAATTCATGCTTGCAGTTACACCTGTGTCACCAAGTGGCTTACTTAAACCGATGTCAAAATGACGGAAACCAAAGCTTTCCGTAGTTCCTTCAATAAAGTCACCTGATTTTTCATAAGCATATAAGCCTAAAGCTGTATCCAAGCTAAAATCTTGTGGTAAAGCATAGCTATAAGTGGCTTTTAAATAGGTATCACCCGCATTGCCCCAAGTGGTATCTTCAAGAAGAGTTTGTGCTGTAACACCCAAATCTTTATAGCTCATACCCAATAACAGCTCAAATCCATCAGAATTGACATCAGATTCATAATAATAATAGTAGGTCGTACCGATCGTTAAACCTAAGTCATCATTGACTGCATGGCTATAGCCAGCATAGAAGTTATTTTCGAAAGCATCACGTCCTTCTTCAGACAAAGTGTAATCTAGCGTAGATCCCCACCAACCTGCATAGAAGCCAGACGCATGGTTATAATCAAGTCCACCTTGTAAGGTAGCGCCGCTATTTTCAGGAATGTTAGTAATACCACGCAGGTTATAGCTTGAGAGTACGCTGATATTTCCAGATACCGTATGTTCAGCAACAGGTTCTTCAGCAAAAGTAAAAGAAGATACAGCGCCCAATAAAGCAAGAGATAATACTTTTAATGTTAATTTCATTGTGTGGCTCCCCCAGATCGTCTGAGACGTTTTTATGATCATTGATTAAACTCAAGCTCCAAATTTGCAAGAGCTATGCCAATCTGGATAAAAGGAACCAAAATAATAAATCTAAAAATACAAATAAAATTTAAATCATTGTTTTTAATTTAAAATTTAAATTATAAAAAACTGAATTATCTAGGCTTTCTTTTAAATAAATGTATTTAAGGCTATTTCATCACTTTTTTAATACTTATACATAATCATTTACAATTTGCCCCATTTTGATTCCATTTTTGTAATGATTAAAATTTGTGCTAAAAAATAGTGCGTAATTTTTGATCATATTTTTCTCCCGTTTCAAAATAAATAAGCTGATCACATTCATTTCACCACTTTAGAAATATCATTTATAATTTCCAATAAAATTATTTTTTTACTCACTTTTTACCGATAGGTTAGAAATTAATCACCTCAAATCCTTGCTATTGTTTAATTTGAGTTAAAAAAATCTAAACTTTAGTGGAATATATCCAATAAAAAATGACATTTTTTCAGCAATTCTTATACAATTCCTAAAAAATTCCGATCAATTTGTATAAGGCTCTCTTCCCAATGCAAAATTCAAAAAAATTAACATTAGCAGTTTTGATTCAAGCTGCTTTGGTTTCTACCGCTTTCGCTAGCGAGCAAAGTGAATCGAAAGGTTTTGTAGAAGATGCTGAAGGTTCTGTACTTTTCCGTACCGGCTATTTGCACCGTGACAAGAAAAATAACGTACCAGATACGAGCTCATTTGCACAAACTGCGATTGTTAAACTAGACTCTGGCTTTACTCAAGGTACTGTAGGCTTTGGTGCTGGTATTATTGGTGATGCTTCATTTAAATTGGGTGAAAATGGTCATACTGGCAATGATATGATCCCAGTCCACCCTCAAAATAATGCTGATGGTACTAAAGATGCTTATGACCACTGGACTCGTGGCGGTGCATATGTGAAGGCTCGTGTATCAAATACGACTGCGACTTATGGTACTCAGGTTTTAGATTTACCTGTACTTGCAAGCAATACTGCGCGTTTAGTGCCTGAATACTATACTGGCGTATTGGTTCAAAGTAACGAAATTGAAAACTTAAACCTGATTGCTGGTAAATTCACAGAAAATCAGCTTTCCAACCAAATCAATTCCGATGGTGCAAAACTGGATCGTGCAGTGGTTTGGGGCGCGAAATATAAATTCAATGATGCAGTTAATGCTTCTTATTATGGTACAGACATTAAAGACCGTTTAGACCGCCACTATGTTAATGCTAACTATAGCTATGCATTGGCGGATAAAAGCACATTAACTCATGATTTCAGTGGTTACCATACAAAATGGGATAAAGAAGCAAATCCATATCTTTATTCTCAAATCGGCTCACCAGACGATTCATTCGATAATACTATTTTAGCTTTATCTACAACTTATAATCATGGTCCACATAATGTCATGCTTGCTTACCAGCAAAACTTTGGCAACACTGGCTATGATTATGGTTTGGGTACGGGCGTAGGTGATGGCAAACAATCGATTTACATGCCGAATTCATACCTGTCTGACTTTATTGGTAATGACGAAAAATCAGCGCAACTTCAATATACATTTGACTTTGGTGCTGTAAATGTTCCTGGATTATCTTGGACATCTGCTTTTGTTTATGGTTGGGATATTAAAGCTACTAACAATGCAGGTACTATGATCAGTGATAATGAGCATGAGCGCGAATTCTTTAACCAAGTGAAATATACTGTTCAGTCTGGTTTTGCGAAAGATGCAAGCTTACGTCTTCGTCATTCTTACTACCGTGCAAGTGATGATTATCAATCTAACTACATTGGTGACACTAATGAATGGCGTATCTGGCTAGACATTCCTGTGAAATTATTCTAATTCATACGAATTTCAAGCCATAAAAAAACCTGCACATTGTGCAGGTTTTTTTTATTCCAGGCTTTAAAAAGTTAAAACCTGGACAACAAAAAGCAATTATTTGTTTGCTTCTGCATAAGCTGCAATTGAATCCAGTACTTCTTGTTTCGCAACATCAGCACCTTCCCAACCACTGAGTTTCACCCATTTGCCTGGCTCAAGATCTTTGTAGTGCTGGAAGAAATGTTCGATCTGGCTGATCAACAAAGGCGGAAGATCAGTATATTCCTGAACATCTTTGTAGATTGGGGTCAGTTTGTCATGTGGAACTGCAACCAGTTTCGCATCAACACCACCGTCATCTTCCATGTTCAATTTACCGACAGGACGGCAACGAATGACTGAACCTGGCTCTACTGGATGAGGCGTTACAACCAGTACGTCTAATGGGTCACCATCAAGCGATAGTGTGTTTGGTACATAACCGTAGTTTGCTGGGTAGAACATTGCTGTACCCATGAAACGGTCTACAAATAACGCATCAGAATCTTTATCGATTTCGTATTTGATTGGTGCTGCATTTGCAGGAATTTCGATGATCACATAGATATCGTTTGGCGCATCTTTACCCGCTGGGATATTGCTGTAGCTCATAGCATCACTCTTTAACAAGTTATATCTTTTAAAAAACCGCGACAATTATAACGGTTTTTAAAGATTTTTTTGGATTTTAAAATATCGAACTGTAAATATGTCCGCAGACCTGATGACTTAAACCAACTTGATGATCAGTAGTAATAAAGCCACCGGACATAACATCGAGAGCAACCATACAATGGAGCGTAAAGTCGCCCAGTTGGCCAAATAGCAGATTCCGTACAACACACGAAAAACCAGATAAGCTACACCAAACGTCATCACTACATTTTGCGGCACCACCATATATTCTGCCATTAAAATGGCAGCAATAAAGAGTGGCAAACTTTCAAAGCTATTCTGTTGGGCAGCATTGGCACGACTGGCCAGTCCTGAAGACTTTTCTAAAAATGCCCGTGGGTTCTGATTGTCTTTGCTGCTGAAGCCTGCTGATTTTTTTGCAATCAATGTAAATACATAAGGCAAAAGACAAGCGGCCAAAATGAGATAAATAACCCCACTAATGCTGTGCATCTGTTTTTTCTCATGAAAATTTTATCTGTATCATAGCATGGCATTTCGTGAATAAATTTTGTTAAATAGAGTGCTTTTTATTACTTGTTAAGGATTCACTATGGTCGCACCTGATCAAAATGAAATGTTCGATGTCCTCGAGAAACAACGCCAACATCAACGTCAAGTGGATCGCGTATTAAAAATTGTCCTGCCGATCGTGGCATTTTTGATGGCTGTCATTTGTGCCAATATGAATATCTGGTCGCCGATCTTCACCTTTGCCATTTTATGGATTGCCTTTTATTTCGTAGGTATCAAGCGTACGCCACTCTGGCACTGGCTGGTCGCGATTCTGGTGTATTGTTTGGTCGACAACATTCTAAGTTATGGCAGCTTTAATCAAACCGGATTTACCCGTCAGTTTGGCACCATGTTTATCTTCTTGGGAGTGGTCGGCATAGGTCGTCCGTATTTTGACCGCTGGTTAATGAAAAAATAAAAAGCCCAAATCAAAAAAAGCGCCTGACGGCGCTTTTTTTCTTGCAGGTATTAGGCTGTTTTACGTAAATCTTTACGCAGGATTTTACCTACGTTTGATTTTGGCAATTCATCCATAAACTCGACATAACGTGGACGCTTATAACCGGTCAGGTTTTCTTTAGCGAATGCTAAAACTTCTTCTGTGGTTAAAGACGGATCTTTTTTCACGACAAACAGTTTTGGCACTTCACCCGATTTTTCATCTGGCACACCAATCGCAGCCACTTCCAGTACTTTTGGATGAGTTGCTACAACTTCTTCAATTTCAGATGGATAGACGTTAAAACCAGACACTAAAATCATGTCTTTCTTACGGTCTACAATTTTCACATAACCACGTGAATCCATGACACCGATATCACCGGTACGGAAGAAGCCATTCACCATGACTTTTTCAGTTTCATCCGGACGGTTCCAATAGCCTTTCATGACCTGAGGACCACGGATTGAAATTTCACCTTGCTCACCCAGTGGAACTTCATTGCCTTCATCATCCAGAATAGCCACTTCAGTCAATGGTAATGGAATACCAATAGTGCCACTGAATTCTTCAGACGCAGGTGGGTTTGCTGTTGCCACCGGAGAAGTTTCAGACAAACCATAGCCTTCAACGATATTGGTTCCGGTAACTTTCTTCCATGCTGCTGCAGTAGAAGGAAGTACGGCCATACCGCCGCCCATCGCCATTTTCAGTTTACTATGATCAAGTTGCTTAAACTCTTCATTGTTTACCAGCGCATTGAACAGTGTATTCACTGCCGGGAAGAAAGTCGGTTGATATTTACGTAGTTCTTTCATCACCGCAGGTAAATCACGCGGGTTTGGAATCAGAACGTTCGCCTGACCTTTGTACATACCGTAAAGTGCGCATACCATGAATGCAAAGATATGATAAAGCGGCAAGGCACAGAAAATACGGTCATCTGGCTGACCATCTTGCGCACCAAATTTACTCTGGAAGATGCCGTCACACTGCAACATGTTCGCAACCAGGTTACGATGTGTCAGTTCAGCACCTTTAGATACACCCGTCGTACCACCTGTGTATTGAAGAACTGCTGTATCACTAAGGGTCAATTCAGGGCGTTTATAGTTACTTGGATTAACTTTAGATAACGCCGCATTAAATCTCACATGGCCTGGAATATCCCAAGCTGGAATTTGCTTGCGCACAGAACGCAAGACAAAATTTACCAAAGTTCCTTTCAAGGCACCCAGCATGTCACCGACAGAAGCGACCACGACATGCTTCACTGGTGTTTTACCAATAATCGCTTGATAAACAGAAGCAAAGTTTTCAATAATCACCAGTACTTCAGCACCTGAGTCATTCAATTGATGCTCAAGTTCACGCGATGTGTAGAGTGGATTCACGTTGACCAGTACCAAACCTGCGCGGAACACCCCAAGTGCCACAACCGGATACTGAAGAACGTTTGGCATCATCACTGCCACACGTGAACCTTTTGCTAACCCCAAGCTTTGTAGATAAGTTGCAAACTTACGGCTCGCCTCTTCCAATTCATTGAAAGTCATGGCCTTATCCATAAAGATAAAGGCATCACGCGAGCCGAATTTTTGGAAATTACGCTCAAAAATATCTACTAGAGAAGTATTTTCTGCTGGTAATTCTACTGTTTCTGGAATCCCTGTTTTTTGGTATTCAGCAAACCAAATTTTTTCCATAATGGCCATCTCTCCAATCATAATCCTTAGTATTTCAACTGTTTTTTTCAATATCACACGCCATTTTTAGACTTGTATATGTGCGATATTGCATCCATCTTGTTGAATCGTTGTTCATATATAACGTATTTCGCAGGATGGATGCTAGTCTTATCTTTGAATCAACAGTTTATTTGCTTTTTGATATCCACGTGGTAAAAGCTGTCCTTTTGCACCGCGCTTGCCGATATATTTGCGCAAATCATCCCCTTTTAATTTTAACTGCTGTTGTCCTGCAAGCACTTGAATTATTTCATTAAGCTTCAATAGTGTCATGGACAAAATTTGATCACCATCTTCAAGTTGTATCAATTTATTTCCTTTACCTTTGTTCAATACAGGTAATTCTGCTAAATCGACAATCAACAGACGTCCTGCTGAACTGAGCAGTGCAACATGTGTAGCATCTTCGAGCGGCTGCAGGTTCATGACCTCTGCCCCTTCAGATAAATTCAGGAAAGCTTTTCCGGCTTTGGCACTGGTATCCAGCTGCTTGGCCTGGGTTTTAAAGCCATAGCCTTTGTTGCTTGCTGCTAGAATTTCAGTTTCATCCTCTGCCACCAGAACCTGTTTAAAACCCACTCCGCTGCCTGGAGACAGTTTTGAACTGAGCGGTTCGCCCAGACCACGCGCAGACGGCAACGTATTGATGGCCAAGGCATAGCTACGCCCAGTGTCATCTAATACATAAACGCGTTGGTTGGATTTGCCCTGTGCATGACTCAAGTAGTGATCACCGGCACGGAAATTCAGATTTTCTGCATCGACTTCATGACCTTTGGCACAGCGAATCCAGCCAGCTTCTGATAACACCACTGTTACAGGATCGGCCGGCAACATTTCATTTTCATTAATTGCCGCCGCTTCAGCGCGCTGCACGATTGGCGAACGGCGATCATCACCAAATTTCTTGGCATCGTCTTTCAGTTCAGCAATGATCAGGTTTTTTAAAGATTCTGGATTGGCCAGTTGTTCACGAATTACTGCCGCTTTTGCTTCCAGTTCTTCCTGCTCACGGCGCATTTCCATTTCTTCAAGCTTGGCTAAATGACGCAATTTTAGTTCTAGAATCGCTTCGGCCTGAATCTCGTCAATATTAAAACGCTGCATCAAAACTGGTTTTGGCTGATCTTCTTCACGAATAATCTGAATCACTTCGTCAATATTGAGATAAGCAATGATCAGACCGCCGAGAATATGTAGGCGTTTTTCGATCTTGTTCAGATGATATTGCAGACGGCGTGTTACCGTGGTTTTACGGATTTCAATCCATTCCAGCAAAATACGACGAATTGATTTCACCTGTGGACGGCCATCGGCACCAATCATGTTCATATTGACACGATAACTGGATTCCAGATCGGTGGTGGCAAACAAGTGACTCATCACCGATTCGGCATCAATACGATTCGAACGCAGAACAATGACTAAACGGGTGGGATTGACATGATCTGACTCATCCCGTACATCACTGACCAGTGGCAGTTTTTTGGCCTGCATCTGATCGGCAATCTGGGTGATGATTTTGGAGCCTGAGACCTGATATGGCAGTTCGGTGATGATAATTTCGTTTTTATCGACGCTATAGACCGCACGCATGCGATAACTGCCACGACCTGTGGTTTGAATTTTTAATAGTTCAGCAGGTG
Source organism: Acinetobacter lwoffii (assembly GCF_015602705.1). Lineage (NCBI taxonomy): Bacteria > Pseudomonadati > Pseudomonadota > Gammaproteobacteria > Moraxellales > Moraxellaceae > Acinetobacter > Acinetobacter lwoffii. The sequence continues at coordinate 236,963 of NZ_CP059081.1, read as the reverse complement.
GGGTGATAATTTCGGCTTTGGTCGGCAAATCTGGCGCAGGAATATATTCTGCGATTTTTTCATCGGTCAGGTTCGGATTACGAATCAGCGCAATCGTACCTTTAACTACTTCACGCAGGTTATGTGGTGGAATGTCAGTGGCCATACCGACTGCAATGCCAGTGGTACCATTCAGCAAAATATTCGGTACACGTGCCGGCAAGTTCACCGGTTCTTTCATCGAACCATCAAAGTTGTCCTGCCATTCACAGGTGCCCTGACCCAGCTCAGACAGTAATAGTTCACTGTACTGGGAAAGCTTGGCTTCGGTATAACGCATCGCTGCGAAAGACTTCGGATCATCCGGTGAACCCCAGTTGCCCTGTCCCTCAATAAACGGATAGCGGTAACTAAATGGCTGCGCCATTAATACCATGGCTTCATAGCAAGCCGAGTCACCATGCGGATGGTATTTACCGAGTACGTCACCGACAGTACGTGCCGATTTCTTTGGTTTGCTGGTCCATTTCAGACCCAGCTCACTCATGGCATAAACAATCCGGCGCTGTACCGGTTTCAGGCCATCGCTAATATGAGGGAGTGCCCGATCCATAATCACGTACATGGCGTAATTCAGATAAGCTTGTTCGGTAAATTCTGCTACGGAGCGGTTTTCTGTCGCATGATGCGCAAGGCTTGTCATAACAACCTATAGTCCTAAATAATTCGTTTTTGTATCAATGTTTCTTATGCTAAGTCGTGGCTGTAGATGACACAAGGGCATCAAATCGTTCAGCGCGACAATTTGTGTCTTATGGCCTAAAAATATCCACTTTATAGGCCCTAAGCAACTAAAAATTCATTCCTTTATAAGCCCATCGATTCCAGGGTCTTGCCTTTGGTTTCTTCACCCAAGACCAGAATCACAATCGCGACAGCGACCAAAACTGCCGTAAACATGGTAAAGACATAGCTGAAACCGTTTGGCATGCCCATCAGATGGGTTACTGCAAAAGGTGCCGCGATACCGCCAATCCGGCCTACTGCACCAGCCCAGCCTGAACCAAAGGCACGGATATTGGTCGGATATTGTTCCGGGGTATAAGTGTAGAGCACGCCCCAGGCACCCAGATTAAAGAAGGACATCAGACAGCCCCAAATCACGATTTCAGTAACACTACCCGACTGGCCAAAGAAATAGGCCGAGATCGCGCACATACCGATAAAGCCGGCCAGAGTCGGCTTACGACCCAGCTTTTCGACCAGCCATGCCGCCACCAGATAACCGGGCAACTGCGCCAGAATCATAACCAGCACATATTCAAAAGACTGGACAATGCTATAGCCTTCTTTGACCAGTAAACTTGGCAACCAGGTAAAGATGCCATAATAGGAAAAGATAATACCGAACCAGATCAGCCAGAGCATAAGCGTACGGCGCGCAAAGATACCCGACCATAACTGGGAAAATGAAATATTCTGCTTCTCTGCGACCGGTTTCACTTCAAAAATTTCATAGACTTGAACGCCACATTGACGCTCAATCTTTTTCACCAGTGCCGAAGCTTCCTCTATACGGCCACGGTTAATCAGGAAAGGAATAGATTCCGGCACCATTTTCCAGATCACGATGGCATACAGCGCAGGCAGGCCACCAATCATGAAAGCGGTTTGCCAGCCAAAATCTGGAATGATAAAGCGCGATACTAGCGCCGCGACCAGCCAGCCCAGCCCCCAAAAACTTTCCAGCAAGACAATAAAACGGCCACGTACATGCGCAGGAATATATTCACTGACCAGCGTTACGGCCACGGGTAGCTGACCACCCAAGCCTAGACCAACGATAAAACGGAATACCAGCAGCCAGGTCAGATTCGGTGCAAAAGCACAGGCCGCCGTGGCCAGGCTATAAATGACCAGAGTCGCAGCAAAGACTGTTTTACGGCCAAAACGGTCTGCCAGACCACCTGAACAAATCGCCCCGATCGCCATGCCGACAAAACCGATCGACACTACCCAGCTTTTTTGATCGGCAGTCATCTGCCAGTCTTCAGCCATTTTGGCCAGGATAAAGGAAATCAATCCGGTATCCATCGCATCAAACATCCAGCCCAGTCCAATCACCACCAGCAAGGTGTAGTGAAACCTACCAATCGGTAAGCGTTGTATGCGAGAAACTAAATCCATAACAAAAATCTCTGATCAGGTGGAACGGGAGATGCTGCTTTCTCAACAGGTGGGCTGCTTTATATTTTTTATACTACGAATTGAGTTGAATACGGCTATTTTTATTGCCGCACTTCATACATTTAAAAATTAAGATTCGTCTTTGGAAGATGCCGAGTGCTCATCATCATCTTTATAAATGAATTTTGGCATTTCCAGACCAAAATAGATGGCGATCAGACGTAAGCTAAAACCAAAGATCAGGGTAGACAGAATGGTCAGATCCTGCGAAAAGCCGTAGTGACTACAGAGCCAGTAAAAGATCACTGAAACAAAGGCAATACTGGCATACAGTTCACGGCGGAACACCAGCGGTACGTCATTACATAAAATATCACGCAAAATCCCGCCAGACACACCGGTCAAGACACCCGCAACGGCGCTGACCACAAAACCATGTCCCATTTCCAGGGCAATCTGACAGCCAATAATGGTAAAGCCAATGAGCCCCAAGGCATCCAGTACCAGGAAGACATTACGTAACTGTCGCATCCATTTGGCAATCAGGATGGTGACGAAGGCGGCGCAACAGGTCAGCACCAGATATTCGGGATGTTTGACCCAAGTCAAGGGATAATGTCCGAGCAGAACATCACGGACCGAACCACCGCCCAGTGCCGTGACACAGGCAATAATCATCACGCCAAACCAGTCCATGCTGCGCCGGCCAGCGGACAGTGCCCCGGTCATGGCTTCAGCGGTAATTGCAATAATATAGATGACGGTCAGTAACATCGCCCTGCTTCCACCTGAGGCTATGAGATGGCGGCTATTCTAAGCTAAATCTGTGTGAAAGTTATAAGAATCCGCCACAACATTGCTTAAATTTTTTCCCCGAACCACAAATGCAGGCCTGTTTCATGGTGATGTTATGGTCTGTAGTCGGATCCAGAAAATACCAGCGACCTTCAAACTTCACAAAATGCGAAGCTTCATGATGCACCTGTGCCTGCTTGCCATCATGATAATGTGCCTTAAACTCGACCAAGGCATGATTTTTATCTAGTTTTTCATTGGCTTGAACAATTTCAAGCTTTAACCATTGATTGGCTTTACTCCATTCACTAATTGCCTGCAGGTCCAGCGCTTGTTGCTGACCCAGCGCAGTCGTGGTTTTGATGTAATCGATTTCATGCTTGGCGAAGGCACTGTAACGGGAACGCATGAGTTGCTGTGCAGTCTCTGCGACCTTTTGCCCTACATGCAGTGGCTGACAACAACTGTGATATTCGCCTTGTCCACATGGACATGCTTCTGACATTTCAGTTCCATAAAAATAGCCCGACAATGCGGGCTATTTTAGCAAACTTTACAGGCCAAACATTGGCTAGAATCTAGTCCTGTGCAGGAAGCTGCGGAATGATATGCACTTTATCGATCTTATGACCGTCCATCGTCACGACCTCAAAGATATGCCCATCTGCTTCAAACTTTTCACCGCTATGTGGTAAACGTGCCATATGGAACAATACATAACCAGATAAAGTCGAATATTCTTCGGTTTCATTGACCAGATCACGATCCAGCAGCAAGGAAACATGACGAATATCGGTGGAACCATCCAGAATCAGGCTGCCATCTTCCAGGCTTTCCGCGGCGGCTTGCAACTCATCTTCATCCGGGAATTCACCGGCAATTGCTTCAAGAATATCAATTGGGGTGGCAATCCCTTCAATTGAACCATATTCATTCAGGACAATTGCCATCTGCAATGGAGCCTGACGCAACTGTTCCATCACCATCAAGACCTGGGCATTTTCATGCACAATCACCGGTTCACGTAAGTGCTTTTCAAAATCCAGCACCCCGGTTTCAATGTATTCGTTGAGGACTTTATGGGTCAGTACCACACCGGCAATATTATCCAGTTCACCCCGGGCGATAATCAGACGCGAGTGGCTCATCTGCAATAACTGTTCTTTGATACTGTCAGCGTCATTGTCCAGATCAATCCATTCCAGTTCAGGACGTGGCGTCATTACCGACTTGACCGGACGTTCAGACAGACCCAGTACCCCCTGCACCATGACACTATGATAGATGCCATTGTCATCATTAAAGACTTCATCGGCAAAGGCACGCGTGGCCAGAACATCTTCCGGTTCAGACGAGTCATTGTCCTGAGCAGGTTTACCACCCAGCATCCGCATTACGGCAGAAGCAGTACGGTAGCGCATGTCGGTGGTGGTCACCATTTTTTCCTGATTGCGTTTCATGGTCTGGTTAATAAATTCTACAATGACTGAGAAACCAATCGCAGCATATAAATAACCTTTCGGAATATGGAAACCAAAGCCCTCTACGACCAGCGAAAAACCAATCATCATCAGGAAGCCCAGACACAGAATCACCACGGTCGGATGCCTGTTGACGAAATCCATCAGGGCTTTGGATGCCCAGAGCATAATCCCGATAGCAATAATCACGGCAATCATCATCACTGACAGGTCTTTGACCATACCAACCGCAGTAATCACGCTGTCTAATGAGAAAACGGCATCCAGCACCACGATCTGCACAATCACCATCCAGAATACAGCATGGACCGGATTTTCTTCTTTGATGACCGGTTTGGCTTCCAGACGCTCATGCAGTTCCATGGTGCCTTTAAACAGTAGGAACACCCCACCAAACAATAGAATCAGATCTCGACCCGAGAAAGCATGATCAAAGATGTGGAACAGTGGATCAGTCAGAGTGACCACCCAGGCAATCGAGGCCAGCAAGATCAAACGCATCAGTAGGGCCAGCATTAAACCGACAATCCGCGCGGTATTACGTTGTTCTGGTGGCAGCTTCTCCGCCAAAATGGCAATGAAAACCAGATTGTCGATCCCGAGTACAATCTCAAGAACAATTAACGTGAGTAAACCGACCCAGGCTGAAGGGTCTGACATCCATTCAAAGATCATACGCTTGGCTCCTGAAGCTCAGGACTACAGCATGGAATCACCTGACGCTGTGACACAGCAAAACAGAATTTTTTATATTGAATAAGATCAATTATTTGGCGTAGATTTATAAAGTTAAACGGCCAACTACCACTACCCATCGTCGTTCTATTGTTGTGAAACCAATTTTCAGTATATCAAGATCAATTTGAAATTCACCTGTTTTCATAGCTGTTTATCGATGAATTTTGCTGAGCCCTATTGCAGTGAAAATGTCCCTGCTCACAGAATTGTCATATTTGTTAATTAAGCTATAGTCACAAGAAAGAAAAATGATAAGGTGAAGAAAATAAATGCAAAGCGTAATTCAAATGACAGATTATTTTAAAGAAAACTCCCCAAAAACAACACGCCCTCTAGTGGCTCTCTATTGTGGTTCACGTGCAGGCAACAAACCGGTTTATTTAGAAAAAGCTATTCATCTCTCGCAAGGACTGGCAGAACATGGTTTCGGACTGGTCTATGGTGGTGCCAGTATTGGCCTGATGGGACAGGTCGCGGATGCCATGATCCAGCATGGCGGTGAAGCTGTAGGGGTGATTCCTGAATTTATGCTGGATTATGAAATTGCCCATAACCAGCTCACCGAATTACATGTGGTGACCAGCATGCATCAACGCAAGGCTATGATGGCCGAGCGGGCCTGTGCCTTTGTGGCATTACCGGGTGGACTGGGCACGTTTGAGGAAATTCTGGAAATTGCCACTTGGGGTCAGCTAAACCAGCACCAGAAACCGATGATGCTCTATAACGTGAATGGCTTCTATGATGCCTTGATTGCGCAGCTGGACCGCGCCGTTGAAGATGGTTTTTTACCGCCACAGCATCGTGCCAAACTGATCATTTGTGAACACGAAGAAGAAATTTATACGACTTTAACCAATTTAGGCCATCCGCAAAGATTTGTAGTCTAAGCTTCTCAAGCAATAAAAAAGCGAGCACCTGGCTCGCTTTTTTATTGGATTTTTAATATCAGGACTTATTGACCATAATTCGTCACAAACTCATAAAACATCGGCAAAGTCGTTGCCAGAATGACCGACATGGCCAGACCGAACATCAGTTTCATGGCATCTGCACTGACATTGCGTGACGTACGATGTTTGTTGACTTCATCCAGAATCATCGACATGGCAAATTCACGACCTGCAAGTAATCCCAGGAATACCCAAGTGGTACTCATTGGAATATTGCTCCACTCTTTGAAGATCAACAGGATAATGGCATACAGGAAGTCGATAATCGTCGCAGCACGAATGTCGGTCACACCGGTTTTGGTATCGACAATTTTCTGGATGGCCCCACCACGTTGATACAGAATCACGCCCAGCAACACTACGAATACCGCAATCGCAAACATCAGGAATTCAAACGGTACCTGACGCGGCACATACACGAAGATGTTAGCCAGATCCTGAATCAGCCATTGACTCCACAGGAAACCGGTAGAAACCCACTGCAAGCCCATCCAGACCTTGGAGTGCTCCTGATGACGTGTCTTGGCAAAATGCCGTGCCAGCTGCTTGACCACAAAACGATAGATGACAATCGCTACAATAAAGGCGACGGCATAGCCCATCATCGATTTGACCATCATCGAGCCTAAGCTGGCGGGAGAGAAAATCGTAAGCACCAGGAAAGTGGTACTGACTGGAATCCCGTATCTGGTCAGTAGTAACAGGAGAATTGGCGGCACAATATACAGCCAGGTAATACCACCTTCAGGGAAAGGAATCGTTTCTAAACGACCGTATGAGGCATCACCCACCCCAGATGCATACCAACCATAGACCAATACGACAATTAAAATTGAGCTGATATAAATCCACAACACCCACCATGGGCGATGTGAATTCGAAGAAATAAATGTCCCTAGGGTTTGAGGTACATCATTTCCGACAATAGAGTAAGCGGCCAAACAGAAGCCGATCACCATCAAAATCTCGATTGTCATAAAAACAAACCTATACGCGAGGAGATTTCAGCATTGCTGAAAAGTTGGCCCAAGATTATGACGGTTTTATTTCATTTTAATGACAAAAATGTCATATATGCGGTCACCTTACAAAAAAGAGCACCGAAGTGCCCTGAATTTAAAAGCTTTTGACTACTTGAGATTTACTTGATAAATCGTGGTACTGCCACTGACTTCATGGCCGACCACCAAGAGTGGTTTCTTATTCGGGGAGTCTTTTGCAGGAATAAATACCAAACCTTCCGGTCCTAAATCACCGGCTTGTCCTATTTCAATCTGCTCTGTGGTCGCTTTAAAATCACGTGAATTGATATATTGCACGAAGATTGGTGATGCAGGTGTAGACACATCATAGACCATGATGCCACCGACACGCTCCAGCCCAATAAAGGCAAAGGTTTTTTGACCAATCTGCCCCAAGGTCACCCCTTCAGGTTCCGGCCCTTTATTGTCACTGCGATTATCCAGTCCGGCTTCTTCATGATTAAAGTTGAAAATCTCAGGATGATGTTTGGCAATATACTGCTCAAACTGACCGCCCGAATCCCATACCAGTTCTAAACCGGTCTGCTGATCATTTTCCACCCAGATACTGACCGAGCGTGTACCAAAGCTATATAAATGATCATAGACCAGATTGCCCCGTTCATTCAGTTTGGCTGTACCATCGGCATTTTTTTGATAGCCTTCGGTCCACGTAATATTTAAACGGCCCAACAGATGATCTTCACGGCAGTCTTTGGCATCCCCTACAATAGCACCGCAGTAGGCAAAGTTAGTTGGATTGAGTTCTGCACCTTTGGCCAATACCCGAAGATGAGCTGGTAAATCATCACCCAGACGGCGGTCAAAGCCTTTAGCATGCACCAAGTGTTTCACCCGCCATTCTTCTACAAAGCCTTGGCTTGTATCGTTATTGAAATATGCAGGATTGTTTTCATCCCAGGCACGGGCATCGCCTTCATTGGCAGACACAATATAGGTTTTACCCGCGACCTCGAAACTTGCAATCGCATCTGGCATATATAAGCCACGGACATTGGCCCAAGTTTGAATATCGATTTTGCCTTTACCCTCGACACCATCCGCATCGCTGACATCCATACCATGACCCTTCATGCCATGATCTTTAAAGCCAAATGGATAAACAGCGAGCACCTTGGCAGAAGCCACATCAATTTTGGCCAAGGCATTGTTTTCCTGTAAGGCAACCCAAGCAGTTTTTCCATCTTTTGAAACAGTGATGTACTCAGGTTCAAAATCCTGAGCTGTGCTGGCCTTTGGTCCGAAAATGCGGATGCCCTGTTCACGCAATGCTGCTTCCCATCCATTAAAGGCCTTAAAGTCTGCTGTACGAACGATCGGGGCTTTTAAATTGGCCAGACTAATGACAGACACTGAACCTTCTGGATCGACCTGATAATCATCAGAAGGCTCGCCTTCATTGGCCACCAGCAAGCTTTGACCATCCGGTGTGAAAGTCAACATGTCCGGCAAGGCACCCACCTGTACGTGGGCCAGCTTACTCAGGTCTTTGGCCTGATATAAGGCCACATAGCCAGGATCGGTTTTCACAGCAGCCTGAATCGCAATGGCGACAATGCCATTATGTACCGCGACACTGTTGACCTCAGCCTCTGGCGCAATGTCATCGACCGTGATAGATGTTATTTTTTTCGGTTGATCAGGTCGACTTAAATCCAGTACATCCAATACGCCTTCTTTGGCATTGACCACGAATAGGCGTTGACTCTCGGCATCAAAGGCCGGAATTTCTGCTGCACTTTGCGCAAACATACCCGATTCATAAGCAGCTAATTTGCTTAACTCGATCGAGTTCGGTGTAGCCTCGACGATTGGAACCGGTGTTTCATTTTCATTCTCACTTCCACATGCCACCATCCCCACAGCCAGCATGGCCACTATCAAAGACTTTAATTTTAATTTCATTTTTTTGTTGATCTATCATGAAGAATTCGTGACCAATTTATAACCAGAGCATTGCAGTGCCATGACAGATCGGTTGCAGTTCCTTGACACAACACTGCTATAAAAGTTGAAACGCTTTATATACGACAGACTCGGCTGATTCCTTTAAACTATTCAAAATTTTCAGTTTTCCAGAATTATGAATGCCACGCCTACGCATCAAGCCTTAGATCCCGAGTTTAGATTGTTGGTCTTGTTGGTCTCGATTGGCTTTTTCATGCAGGGGCTGGATACCACCATTATTAATACCGCCTTACCTGCAATTGCCCAAAATTTGCAGGAAGATCCGCTACGCATGCACAGTGTGGTCGTGGCTTATGTGCTGTCTGTGGCGGCCTGCATTCCCTTAAGTGGCTGGCTGGCAGACCGGTTCGGGGTCAGAAATACCTATTTTGCTGCGATTATTATTTTCTCTTTGGCCTCTTTGGGCTGTGCCTGGTCAAGTAGCCTGAATGAATTATTGGTGTACCGGATCTTTCAAGGGATCGGTGGTGCGTTATTGCTGCCGGTCGGCCGTTTGGCGATGCTGAAGATCATTCCCCGTACCCAATTTCTGGCCGCCATGAGTCTGATGAGTCTGGCCGGTCTGATTGGTCCGTTGATTGGCCCGACCCTAGGTGGCTGGATGGTCGAATATCTGTCCTGGCACTGGATTTTCCTGATCAATCTGCCGATTGGCTTGCTGGGCGCACTGATTACCTTTAAGGCCATGCCGAATGTACTTGAACCTACAGTCGCCCATTTTGATTATTGGGGCTTTATCTTGCTGGTCGTGGCCATGGTGGGCCTCTGTCTCGGAATTGAAAATTTTGCCAGTCCACACAACTCGCTGTGGTGGAGCCTCAGCCTGATTCTGGCCGGTTTATTGGCCACCCTGATTTATGCCTATCATTCACATACGCATAGCAACGCGCTGTTTCGCAGCCAGCTGTTTAAAAATAAAATTTATGCGATTGGCATTTTGGGTAATTTCTTTGCCCGTCTCGGCGGCAACTCGATTCCATTTTTATTGCCTCTGATGTTGCAAGTCGCATTCGGTTTTGAACCTTTTATTACCGGTTTATTGATGATTCCGACTGTGCTCGGTTCGCTGGCCTCCAAACCGATTATCCGCAACATCATTCAGCGTTTTGGCTATCGTCGGGTCTTGCTGGTCAATACTTTGCTGGTGGGTCTGTGTATTGCCAGTTTTGCCCTGACCACGGCGGAAACCCCAATCTGGCTCCGTGCGATTCATTTCTTTATCTTCGGCATTTTAAATTCACTGCAATTCGTGTCGATGAATACCCTGACCTTAAAGGACTTAAGCCAGCAGGATGCCAGTAGCGGCAACAGTTTCCTGTCGATGATCATGATGCTGTCGATGAGTATCGGGGTGGCACTGGCAGGGACACTGGTGAACATGCTGAGTGCCTATTACGGCGCCGACAATCTGGTGGCTGCTTTTCATGTGTCACTGATCTGTTTAGGCTGTATCAATATTATTGCGGCCTATATTTTCTGGCATATTCCTAAAAACACCCCGGTTTGATGCGATCTATTCACTTTGAGCTAATTGTAAGTTTTAGGCTAAATCACATATAGACAAGGACTGAAATGCAAAAAAATCAGGCTCCGAACAGAGTTAATAAATCGCTCTTGATTGGGCTGGGCATTCTGATCACTGTGATCACTAGCGCCATGGTTTATCTCTGCCTGATGAAAGCACCCTCTGCCCATGCGGCCGATTATCCAATCCAGGGTTTTGATGTATCGCACCATCAGAAAGAAATTCAGTGGCAGCAGATTTCGCCTGAAAAATACCGTTTTGTTTATCTGAAAGCCACTGAAGGCGGCGACTTTAAAGATACCCGTTTTCAGGAAAATTGGTTGAAAGCACGTGAACGCGGCTTTTTGGTCGGTGCCTATCATTTCTACCGGCTCTGCCGCGATGGCAGCATTCAAGCCCAGAATTTTATTGACTCCGTACCCAATAAACCGGATGCCTTACCGCCAGTAATTGATCTGGAATATGACAGTAAATGCATCAATAGCTATTCTAAAGAGCAGCTTTTAAACGAAATTCAGGTGATGCACGATGCCCTGAAAAAGCATTATGGCAAGCAGCCGATTTTCTATATTTCTAAAGCTTTTTATAATATTGTACTGGCAGGACACTTTCCTAACGTACCACTCTGGGTACGTGAATACAAAGGTCTGCCTGATTTAAAAGATCAGCCTAAATGGGCGTTTTGGCAACATACCAGTCAGGGGAAAATTCCCGGTATTACCACACCGGTAGACCTGAATGTTTTTTATGGCTCAGAACAGCAATGGCTGGATTTTCTCAAAAAGAATGCGATTGTAGTACCTTCATCTGAGAATAAAGCGAAATAAAGCTGATCGCCTGAAAACAAGTTCTTTATAAAAACAACAAGGAAATAAAAAGATTGAAATGGATAAAAGGCATTTTACTCGGTCTGGTGATTCTACTCCTACTCATCGCGGGTATGCTGGCTTATCTGTTGCAAGCTTCGGGCAAGGTTAGTGACTTTAAAGCGTGGCAGCCGCAAACCGGTATATCCGTTCACGGGCTTACAGTCAAATTTTTTGGTGTGTCCATCCTGTTACTCGATGATGGCCACGATCAGATCCTGATCGATGGTTTCTTTAGCCGGCCATCTTTGCGGCAAGTAATTACTCGACCTATTCAAAGTGATAAGCTGCTCTTAGAACAACTGGTACAATGCCATGAATTGAGCCGAACCCAAGCCATTCTGGTCAGTCATTCTCATTATGATCATGTTCTGGATGTCCCGGCTTTACTAGAGATGCTTCCCGAAACTGCTGTGGTCGGTTCGCAAAGCACCCTGAATATCGCCCGGGCAAATCCCAAAGTTACTCCACAGCAATTACAGCCGATTAAGCCTGGGCAAGTACAGCAATGGGGGCATTTCCAGATCACTGCAATTCCCTCACAACATACCCCGCCCACAGTGGTAAATGATGATTTAGGCAAAGAGCTGCTACAGCCTTTAACCCTTCCGGCCAAATTTTCCGAATTTAAAGAAGGCGGCAGTTTCGATTACCTGATTGAGCATGCGAGATATAAAATTCTGGTCAAGGCCAGTACCGGATTTATCCCGGATCAATTTAAAAACCTACAGGTCGATACTTTATTTTTAGGCATTGCCCAGCTTTCCAGACAATCTTCTGCCTATCAGCAACAATATCTAGCTGAAACCCTGAACATGCTCAAGCCCAAAGTGGTGATTCCAATGCATTGGGATGATTTTTTTCAGCCTTTAAACCAGCCGCTGCAATTTTTACCTCGTCTTGCCGATGACACCCCAAAAAGTTTGCAACTTCTGATTCAGGCTGCCGAGGCACAAGGAACAAAAGTCGTTCTTCTCAGCGGACCGCAGCCCTATTTACTCAACTCAGCCTTCGCTTCCCAATCCGATTAAAGCCCCTTAAGATAGCGGATATGCGCAAAATTATTCATATTGATATGGATGCGTTTTATGCCTCGGTAGAGCTGCGTGAACGTCCAGAACTGAAAGACTTACCTGTGGTGATAGCCTCGCATCATCCTCGGGCGGTGGTCGCGGCTGCCTCCTATCCGGCACGGTTTTATGGCCTGCGTTCTGCCATGTCCATGGGGCAGGCGCGCAAACTGTGTCCTCAAGTTATCGTGATTGAGCCAGATTTTGCCAAATACCGGCAGGTATCGGCACAGATTCATCAGATCTTCCAACAATATACTTCCCTGATTGAACCACTGTCTCTGGATGAAGCCTTTCTGGATGTCACGGAGAATTTACAGCAGATTCCCAGTGCCACCGAAGTCGCCATGCGGATTCGCGAGGATATTTTTCAAGCGACCGGACTGACTGCTTCTGCCGGTGTGGCACCCAATAAATTTCTCGCTAAAATTGCTTCGGACTGGCACAAACCGAATGGCATCTGTGTAATTAAACCTTCGCAGGTACAGCGTTTTATCCAGGATCTGCCGCTGAAAAAAATTCCCGGCGTGGGAAAAGTCACTCAGGAAAAACTGAAAAGTCTGAATCTAGAAACTTTAGGCGATTTACAGCAAATTGATGAAGCCTTACTGATTCAACATTTTGGCAAATATGGCCGGCGGCTGTTTTTGTACGCTCAAGGTATTGATGAACGACCGGTCGAAGTAGAACGGGAACGCCAGCAAATTTCCAAAGAAACCACTTTTGATGATGACCTGCATCTGAACCAATGTCGCCCCTATTGGGAACCTTTACTTGGACAAGTATGGCAAAGTCTGCAAAAGAAACAGCTTTCGGCTCGCGGCGTTACGGTCAAATTAAAACTCAAGAACTTTCAGGTGATGCAACACAGTAAAAGTTTTAAACAGGTGCTGCGTAGCCCACAGGAATTAGCCCAAGCCTTGGACTTACTGCTCGACGACCTGCATATTGCCCCGCAGATGCAATTCCGGCTGATCGGTGTTGGCGTGTATCAGCTCAGCGTCCCCGAGACTGAAACCCAGTTATTGCTGCTCTAAACCTTTTTTGATCACGTTTTAGGCATCAGTTTAAAAATACGGCAACTTTGTTTTTACATTTTGATTTTTTAGAGTACTCTATCTGCGCAATGCATTATCCATGTATGTGCTGAGATGCTGAAAATCACCTTTACTTTCAGCATGCTGTCCTGTGATTAGCGTGACGATCAAATCCGAATATTACAGGGCAACTCTGATGTAACTCATGGAATCCCCTCCTGCATGTCTTCTGTAAATTCTTCTATTGTTCAAGAACAACGCGCACGTAAAGCTGCGCTATCTAGTTTTGTTGGTGCTGTTGTCGATTGGTATGATTTTCTCCTTTACGGCATTGTTGCAGCCTTAATTTTTAAAGATCAGTTTTTCCCTAGTATTGGCGAGAACATGGGCACCCTGGCGGCACTAGCCACCTTTGGGGTCGGCTTCCTGTTTCGTCCTTTAGGCGGTGTGGTATTTGGTCACTTTGGTGACAAGCTCGGCCGTAAAAAAATGCTGGTACTCACGGTAATCCTGATGGGAATTTCCACGGTCGGGATTGGTCTACTGCCAAATTTCGAGGCAATTGGCTGGTGGGCTCCGGTGCTGTTGGTGTTTTGTCGAGCCTTGCAAGGCTTTGCTGTCGGTGGTGAATGGGGCGGCGCAGCTCTGATGGCAGTTGAAAATGCACCCAAGGGTAAAAAAGCCTTTTATAGCAGTGGCGTTCAGGTCGGCTATGGTGTTGGCTTGGTATTGGCCACCGGTGCAGTGTCGATTATTATTGCGACACTGGGTGAAGAAGCCTTTGCCGAGTGGGCATGGCGTATTCCCTTTCTGGCCAGTATCGTATTGTTAGCTGTAGCGATGTGGATTCGCCGTGATCAGGATGAATCACAAGAGTTTGTAGAAAAGGTGGTGAAAGCAGATCATCAGCCAGAAAAGCTGCCGATCTTGCAGGCCATCAGTAAACACCCTAAAGCTTTCTTCTATATCATTGCTTTACGCTTGACCGAATTGCTAACCATGTATCTGGTCACCAATTTCGCCTTGAACTATTCGACCAGTAATCTGGGCATGGACAAACAGTTCTTCCTGAATATTACCTTGATGGTCGGGGCCATCAGCTGCTTCAGTATTCCCTTCTTTGCCTGGCTGGCAGATAAATTTAATCATCAGAAAATGTGTGTCTGGGGTGGTTTGATTGGTGCGCTTTCAGCTTTTCCCTTCTTTATGGCGCTCGATGCACAAAACACCTGGATGATCATTATGGGGGCAATTTTACTGGCGAACGTTGCCCATGATATGGTGGTCAGTGTCCATCAGCCGATTTTCACCTCATTGTTTGGCACCGAATACCGCTACAGCGGTGCCGGAGTTGGCTATCAGGTGGCGAGTATCATTGGTGGTGGTTTTACCCCATTTATTGCAGCGGCACTGGTGATTTGGGCAGATGGTTCATGGCATTATGTAGCCATCTATCTGGCGGTGGGTTGTCTGCTGACTGCATTGGTCGCAGCCCTGATGCCCAAAACTCAGGATGAACAACATGACAGTTGAACGTTTACACGTATCGAAACGCTTTTCGGAAATTGCCATTGCCGGTAATCTGGTGCATCTTGCCGGCCAGCTGGCCACAGATGTTGAACTGGATATTAAAGGGCAAACCCAACAGACTTTAGATATTATTGACCAGTTTCTGGCAGATGCCGGCACAGACAAAAGTCACATCATGTCGGTAACCATCTATTTGAAAGACATTGAAAAAGATTATGCAGCCTTCAATGAAGTCTGGGATGCCTGGGTCGCTGATATCGAAGCGCTGCCTCGTACCTGTGTAGAAGCAAAACTCTATGATCCACGGGTATTGGTCGAACTGACTGTCGTGGCGGTTAAACCGGAATAATGTTTCAAGATCGGTACTCATAAAAAAAGCATGCTTCTGGCATGCTTTTTTGTTTTAGCCCACAGCTTTGATTTTACTGCGCTCTAAATCCGAATATAAATAATATTTTTTCAGATCATTGCTAACTGTATATTTGGGCATTTTCTGCATTTGCGCTTGCTCCTGCAAGAAGTCCTGGCGCAACTGATAATATTCCGGCACATCATCGTAACGAATTACCCGATAACCTGCCATGGTTAGTAATGCATCCTGAAAACCCGTCTGCTGGGGACGCTTTAAGATTAAGGGATCATCTACTCCCACCACGGCCAGAATCTGGTGCTGCTGATCCAGAATTACAAAATCTGCAGTCAGGTTGCGGTACTTATGTCGAGTCCGGTTAAATTTAGTCGTCATTAAGGCATCATAGGAAACATGTGCCAAAATGATGTATTCAGGTAATACTTCCCTCAAACGGGTGAAGGTCAATTGCTCATTCAGGTTAAAAATAGCACGTTGCTTTAACGCACTGTCTTGTGGTTTGGAATTATTTCCGAGCTTTTTCCATGCCATGAGCACGACACAGAAGAGCAGGAAACTCCCAATCATAATATAGGTGGTCATGCCTAAATCCTTGAATTCTTATAATCATTTTTGTTTTATTGTTGTGCAGTATAAACCCACGCTTTATTTTAAATAGAGCTAACAACTAATCTGTTTAAATACCCATACAACTGGTATCAAAACTCGATTCTGTGTTACCTAAAGTGACATCTCTCTGGATGCCAATGAAAGTGGATTTAAAGTACTGATAATGCACTCTAAAACATCCATGGAATTGATCACAATACATATCTGCCCAACTGTAGGACAATTCCGACAAAGTGTTATTTTTATATCACTTTTTTAAAGAACTTAATGCAAATAATATATTCTTTTACACTTTCAACGAACAAGCTCAGGCTACGTTACTTTACCCAAGAGCTAAAAAAAGACACCGAAGTGTCTTTTTATTAACTTAATTATGCACGTGATTTGGGCTTCGCTTTAGGCTTTGGCCCACCAAACGGTTTTTTGGCATCGCCTGTTTCACGCGGCGGCAAACCTGTGTGCTGGGTCAGAATTTGCCCACGTTCAGGACGCTTCTTGGTATTTGAAGGACGAGACTGAGCTTGTGCAGCCTTGCTACGATTCCCTTGCTCACCAGTACGTTTTTGCGAATCACCGGCAACCGTCGAGTTTTTCTTACGCGCCGATTGATACTGACCGTCTGCACTGCCTACAGGCTGATAAGTCGGAATCAAATGCTGTTTCGAGTTACCAATCAAATCCTGACGACCCATTTCTTTCAGGGCTTCACGCAATAACGGCCAGTTGTTTGAATCATGATAACGCAAGAAAGCTTTGTGCAAACGACGACGCTTCTCACCTTTCACAATGTCGACATTTTCAGTATAACGCGCCACTTTCGCCAGCGGGTTTTTACCAGTGTAGTACATGGTAGTTGCAGTCGCCATTGGTGAAGGATAGAAGGTCTGTACCTGATCGGCACGGAAACCATTCTTCTTCAACCAAATCGCTAAATTCATCATGTCGTAATCGGTAGTTCCCGGATGCGCCGCGATGAAGTAAGGAATTAAGTATTGTTCCTTGCCTGCTTCCTTACTATAACGATCAAACATTTGCTTGAAGCGGTCATAAGTCCCAATACCCGGCTTCATCATTTTATTGAGTGGGCCTTTTTCGGTATGTTCAGGCGCAATTTTTAAGTAACCACCGACATGATGGGTGACAAGTTCTTTGACATATTCAGGGTTTAAAACCGCAAGGTCATAACGTAGGCCTGAACCAATCAGAATCTTTTTAATGCCTGGTAAAGAACGCGCTTTACGGTATAACTGCGTCAATGGAGCATGATCCGTATGCAAATTCTGACAAACGCCCGGGAATACACATGACGGTTTACGACAGTTCTTTTCAATCTCAGGATCTTTACAGGCCAAACGATACATATTGGCTGTTGGGCCACCCAAGTCCGAGATAATACCCGTGAAGCCCGGTGCGGTATCACGGATTTTTTCCACTTCACGCAGAATCGATTCTTCAGAACGGTTCTGAATAATACGACCTTCATGTTCCGTAATTGAACAGAAGGTACAACCACCGAAACAGCCACGCATGATATTCACAGAGAACTTGATCATGTCGAATGCCGGGAAACGTGCATTGCCATAAGCAGGATGCGGCAGACGTGCATAAGGCAGGTCAAACACATAGTCCATTTCTTCGGTAGTCAACGGAATTGGCGGTGCATTCAACCAGACATCACGTTCACCATGCTTTTGCACCATGGCACGCGCATTCCCCGGATTGGTTTCCAGATGCAGAATACGGTTGGCATGTGCGTAGAGCACTGGATCTGCAGCCACTTCTTCAAAAGCAGGCAAACGAATTACGGCCAATTCGCGCGGCGGTAACTTATGTTTAATCGCTTTAGAAGCCGGTTGCAGTTGCACAATTTGTGTATCAGGATCTAAGTCATCCCCTGCTCGCACAATCGGGTTAGCGACATGTTCTTTTTGAAAACCTTGGTACTGGCTAGAATCCTTGCCTTGTTCAATCTCACAACCCTCGATATCTTCAGTCATGACATACGGGTTAATAATTGGATCAACACGGCCAATGGCATCGACATCATTCGATGCAATTTCCACAAACTTGGCTTTAGAGGCACGGTTGTGTTTATTCACAATAAACGCTGTACCGCGAACATCAGTAATCTCGTGAATTTTCTCGCCACGCGCCAAGCGATGCATGATTTCAGTGATTGAGCGTTCGCCATTACCGTACATTAAAAGATCGGCTTTTGAATCCATCAAGACTGAACGACGGACTTTGTCTGACCAGTAATCATAATGTGCAATACGACGTAACGACGCTTCAATACCGCCGAGCAATACTGGTACATCCGGATAAGCTTCACGAACACGCTGGCAATACACAGTTGCCGCACGGTCTGGACGTTTGTTTGGCTGATTGTCTGGTGAATAGGCATCATCAGAACGGATTTTACGGTCAGCCGTATAACGGTTGATCATGGAATCCATATTCCCTGCTGTTACACCCCAGGCAATATTTGGTTTACCCAAAACGCGGAACGCATCCACGCTGGTCCAGTCTGGCTGTGCAATAATACCGACACGGAAGCCTTGTGCTTCCAGGGTACGGCCAATAATGCCTGAACAGAAAGATGGATGATCGATATAAGCATCACCACAAACTAAAATAAAATCACAGCTGTCCCAGCCGAGTTGATCCATTTCCTCGCGTGACATCGGCAAAAATGGCGCAGGGTCAAAACAAGACGCCCAATATTTGTCGTAATCAAACAACGCTTTTGGCGCAGTCTGCATGGTATAAGCAGTAGACATGGCTAGCAATTCTCGGCTGGCAGATGATAGGAGATCTAAAAATAAGATCAAAGATGAAAGCCGATTATTTTACCATGAATCGGCCCTAGCTTGCTTGATTATAATTTATACAAAATCAGAGACTAACTGAATCACGCTCTATTTGTCACTTGAATCTAAAGTTTAAATATTTCAAAAAAGAAATTGATTCTATTTATGAGGAGGAAAGCTTGGAAATAATCTCTAATTTGAACGGAGTTTTAAACTGAATGACAAACCCGTCAGTAATAACGCGGCAATAAACACAGTTAATCCTATCCAGCCATAATTTTCCCACACCAATCCGCTTGAGCTCCCCAACACACTTGAACCTAAGTAATAGCAAAATAAATACAGCGACGAACCGACTGCCCGATACTGTAACGACTGGATCGACACCCAGCTACTGGCGGTAGAATGGGCAGCGAAGAAAGAAAAAGTAAAAATCAGCAATCCGGTAAAAACAACAACCAACTGATTGATCAGCATCAGCGACAAGCCCACAAGCATCATCAGGATCATGGCTGCCAATATTCTAAATTTTCCGTAATGCCGCCCCCAATGTGCTGCTCGAGGGGAACTATAAATGCCGGCCAAATAAGTAATCGAAATCACACCAATCCAGACATGAGATAGCTCAAATGGCGCTTGGATCAAGCGATAGCTCAGATAATTAAATACCGAGACAAAGCAGCCCATCAAGATAAAACCTTGCAGGAATAAAACCCGAAGTTTTGGATCAGCTAGATTCTGTCTAAATGAGTTTTTAAAACGATTCAGCTTGATTGGATAGGCTTTAAAATGTTGCGAAGCGGGTAAGAGGTAATAAAATAAGCCTGCAATACAGAGATTTAAAATACCAATCAACAAAGTAGCAGATTGCCAAGAGATAAAATCAACTAAAACTCCGGCAATTAAACGCCCTCCCATACCACCTATCGCTGTGCCAGAAATATATAAGCCCATGGCAAAACCGATATCCTTTTCTGCAATTTCTTCCCCGATATAAGTCATCGCGACTGCTGCGACACCACTGACTGTCAATCCAATCATTACTCGTGTGGTCAGAAACACGGACCAGATCGGCAATATTGCACTTAATAGTAATAATACTGAGACTGAAAATAGAGACCAGACCATAATCGGCTTACGACCGAATCGGTCTGATATTAGTCCAGTAAAAATCAGGCCAACTGCCAAGGCAATGGTAGAAAAAGATAAAGGGAAACTGCTTTGAGTCGGGCTGACCTGGAAATAATCAGCCAGAATCGGCATCATCGGCTGTACGCAATACAGTGATGAAAAAATGGCAAAGCCAGCAAGGAATAAGGAAAAAAGCACTGCTTTAAAAGCAGAAGAGCCATATTCAATATGGCTTGAAGATGAATTTGAGGACATATCCGCTCCATAGACCGGTTCAGTATACGCCTCTCAATTTTATTTTTATGTGATGTTTCAGTCGAAATAGCACATAAATAACATTTATTTGACTAAATTCCACGCATAAAAAAAACACCCCCGGCCTTATGGTCGGGGGTGTTTAGGAATAATGAGCTGGCGATGACTTACTCTCACATGGGTAACCCCACACTACCATCAGCGCTAAGAGGTTTCACTTCTGAGTTCGGGAAGGGATCAGGTGGTTCACTCTTGCTATGGTCGCCAGCACAACTGTTTATGGATACTTGCTAGGTCTTATTGAGATGCCTTGCTTTCTACCAAATAGAATTCATTAACAGATTTATCTGAGTTGGATAGTTTGTTCGTTTAGCGTAACTAAATCAAGTCACTTTGTTTAATATCGAATCAATCGAGCTTTTATACAACAACTGTTTGGGTGTTGTATAGTCAAGCCTCACGAGCAATTAGTATTGGTCAGCTTCACATATCACTATGCTTCCACATCCAACCTATCAACGTCGTAGTCTTCAACGGCTCTTTAGGAGACATAAAGTCTCGGGGAAATCTTATCTTGAGGTAGGCTTCCCGCTTAGATGCTTTCAGCGGTTATCCCTTCCGAACATAGCTACCCGGCGATGCCACTGGCGTGACAACCGGTACACCAGAGGTTCGTCCACTCTGGTCCTCTCGTACTAGGAGCAGATCCTCTCAAATTTCCAACGCCCACGGTAGATAGGGACCGAACTGTCTCACGACGTTCTAAACCCAGCTCGCGTACCTCTTTAAATGGCGAACAGCCATACCCTTGGGACCTGCTTCAGCCCCAGGATGAGATGAGCCGACATCGAGGTGCCAAACACCGCCGTCGATATGAACTCTTGGGCGGTATCAGCCTGTTATCCCCAGAGTACCTTTTATCCGTTGAGCGATGGCCCTTCCATACAGAACCACCGGATCACTAAGACCTACTTTCGTACCTGCTCGACTTGTGGGTCTCGCAGTTAAGCGCGCTTTTGCCTTTATACTCTACGCGTGATTTCCGACCACGCTGAGCGCACCTTCGTACTCCTCCGTTACTCTTTAGGAGGAGACCGCCCCAGTCAAACTACCCACCAGACATGGTCCTCGTCCCGGATAACGGGACAGAGTTAGAACCTCAATATTACCAGGGTGGTATTTCAAGGACGGCTCCATCGCAACTAGCGTCGCGACTTCAAAGCCTCCCACCTATCCTACACAAGTAAGATCAAAGTTCAATGTCAAGCTGCAGTAAAGGTTCACGGGGTCTTTCCGTCTAGCCGCGGGTACACCGCATCTTCACGGCGAATTCGATTTCACTGAGTCTCTGCTGGAGACAGCGCCCCCATCATTATGCCATTCGTGCAGGTCGGAACTTACCCGACAAGGAATTTCGCTACCTTAGGACCGTTATAGTTACGGCCGCCGTTTACTGGGGCTTCGATCAAGAGCTTCGCTTACGCTAACCCCATCAATTAACCTTCCAGCACCGGGCAGGCATCACACCCTATACGTCCACTTTCGTGTTTGCAGAGTGCTATGTTTTTAATAAACAGTTGCAGGGGCCTGGTTTCTGAGGCTGTCGGCCGCTCAAGGAGCAAGTCCTATCACAGACAACAGCGTACCTTCTCCCGAAGTTACGGTACCATTTTGCCTAGTTCCTTCAGCAGAGTTCTCTCAAGCGCTTTGGTCTACTCGACCTGACCACCTGTGTCGGTTTCGGGTACGATTCCTGTGTAACTGAAGCTTAGAGACTTTTCCTGGAAGCATGGTATCAGCCACTTCACTGTACAAGTACAGCTTGCTATCAGTTCTCAGCATAGAGTACCCCGGATTTGCCTAAGATACATGCCTACAACCTTCCACCTGGACAACCAACGCCAGGCTGACTTAACCTTCTCCGTCCTCTCATCGCATTACACAGAAGTATTGGAATATTAACCAATTTCCCATCGACTACGCCTCTCGGCCTCGCCTTAGGGGTCGACTCACCCAGCCCCGATTAACGTTGGACTGGAACCCTTGGTCTTTCAGCGTGCGAGTTTTTCACTCGCATTGTCGTTACTCACGTCAGCATTCGCACTTCTGATACCTCCAGCAGACTTCTCAATCCACCTTCATCGGCTTACAGAACGCTCCCCTACCACGCATAATAAATTATGCATCCGCAGCTTCGGCATATAGTTTTAGCCCCGTTACATCTTCCGCGCAGGCCGACTCGACTAGTGAGCTATTACGCTTTCTTTAAAGGGTGGCTGCTTCTAAGCCAACCTCCTAGCTGTCTATGCCTTCCCACATCGTTTCCCACTTAACTATAATTTTGGGGCCTTAGCTGGCGGTCTGGATTGTTTTCCTCTTGACTACGGACGTTAGCACCCGCAGTCTGTCTCCCGGATAGTACTCATTGGTATTCGGAGTTTGCATCGGTTTGGTAAGTCGGGATGACCCCCTAGCCGAAACAGTGCTCTACCCCCAATGGTATTCGTCCGAGGCGCTACCTAAATAGCTTTCGGGGAGAACCAGCTATCACCAAGTTTGATTAGCCTTTCACCCCTATCCACAAGTCATCCCCTGGCTTTTCAACGACAGTGGGTTCGGTCCTCCAGTTAGTGTTACCCAACCTTCAACCTGCTCATGGATAGATCACCTGGTTTCGGGTCTATACCCAGCAACTAAACGCCCTATTAAGACTCGGTTTCCCTACGGCTCCCCTATGCGGTTAACCTTGCTACTGAATATAAGTCGCTGACCCATTATACAAAAGGTACGCAGTCACCGAACAAGTCGGCTCCCACTGCTTGTATGCATGCGGTTTCAGGATCTATTTCACTCCCCTCACAGGGGTTCTTTTCGCCTTTCCCTCACGGTACTGGTTCACTATCGGTCAGTCAGGAGTATTTAGCCTTGGAGGATGGTCCCCCCATATTCAGACAAGGTTTCACGTGCCTCGCCCTACTCGACATCATCATATAAGCCCTTTCGTGTACAGGACTATCACCGTCTACGGTCGCACTTCCCAGAGCGTTCCACTAGAACTTATATGACTTAATGGGCTCTTCCCCTTTCGCTCGCCGCTACTGAGGGAATCTCAATTGATTTCTTTTCCTAAGGGTACTGAGATGTTTCACTTCCCCTCGTTCGCCTTGCAACACTATGTATTCATGTTGCAATACCTACCTTATGGTAAGTGGGTTTCCCCATTCAGACATCTCCGGATCACAGGATATTTGCCGCCTCCCCGGAGCTTTTCGCAGGCTATCACGTCTTTCTTCGCCTCTGACTGCCAAGGCATCCACCACATGCACTTAATTACTTGACTATACAACCCCAAACAGTCGTTTATCCTTACAAGTGGGATAAGCAACAGATTGTGTCTTTCAACACTCTCATACAGTTGGCGTTTCGTAGATTCAACTACTGTACAGCTTCAATTAGATTCATATACCAAAACGCTTGATTCAGTTAATTTCGCTAGAACTCATTTCTTTAATCTTCACATCACAGTAATAAATCACTGTTAGTGTTGATCTTAAAAACGAGTTTGAACAAATTATTTCAACTCAAATATATTCTGTTAATGATTTTTCCAGCCTTCGTCAGGTCAGGAAACTGTGATAAATCACAGAGATTATCAAGTGCGCGTATCATAACGCTTGTACTTGTTAATCTCTAGGATCTAAACACCTGATCGCTTAGGAACTAAACAACTTCATCACTGTATGCTTACATACTGCGCGAAGCGTAGCTTCTTGCTTAAATTTCAAGTAAAAGCAGTGCTTTTATGATCTTGAAATTTGGTGGAGACTAGGAGAGTCGAACTCCTGACCTCCTGCGTGCAAAGCAGGCGCTCTACCAACTAAGCTAAGTCCCCAGCTTATCAATAAGTCAATGTATCGTTCTGTTCTGTTTGCTTCAGCACTTTCATGCTTCGTTAGTCAGATTTGGTGGGTCTGACAAGACTTGAACTTGTGACCCCACGCTTATCAAGCGTGTGCTCTAACCAACTGAGCTACAGACCCTCAGATACATCGTATGAAGAACAACTTGTTGTGGATTCTTACCAATCGTCAATCTTTCGTTAAGGAGGTGATCCAGCCGCAGGTTCCCCTACGGCTACCTTGTTACGACTTCACCCCAGTCATCTGCCACACCGTGGTAAGCGTCCCCCCTAAGGTTAGACTACCTACTTCTGGTGCAACAAACTCCCATGGTGTGACGGGCGGTGTGTACAAGGCCCGGGAACGTATTCACCGCGGCATTCTGATCCGCGATTACTAGCGATTCCGACTTCATGGAGTCGAGTTGCAGACTCCAATCCGGACTACGATCGGCTTTTTGAGATTAGCATCCACTCGCGTGGTAGCAACCCTTTGTACCGACCATTGTAGCACGTGTGTAGCCCTGGTCGTAAGGGCCATGATGACTTGACGTCGTCCCCGCCTTCCTCCAGTTTGTCACTGGCAGTATCCTTAAAGTTCCCGGCTTAACCCGCTGGCAAATAAGGAAAAGGGTTGCGCTCGTTGCGGGACTTAACCCAACATCTCACGACACGAGCTGACGACAGCCATGCAGCACCTGTATGTAAGTTCCCGAAGGCACCAATCCATCTCTGGAAAGTTCTTACTATGTCAAGACCAGGTAAGGTTCTTCGCGTTGCATCGAATTAAACCACATGCTCCACCGCTTGTGCGGGCCCCCGTCAATTCATTTGAGTTTTAGTCTTGCGACCGTACTCCCCAGGCGGTCTACTTATCGCGTTAGCTGCGCCACTAAAGCCTCAAAGGCCCCAACGGCTAGTAGACATCGTTTACGGCATGGACTACCAGGGTATCTAATCCTGTTTGCTCCCCATGCTTTCGCACCTCAGTGTCAGTATTAGGCCAGATGGCTGCCTTCGCCATCGGTATTCCTCCAGATCTCTACGCATTTCACCGCTACACCTGGAATTCTACCATCCTCTCCCATACTCTAGCCAACCAGTATCGAATGCAATTCCCAAGTTAAGCTCGGGGATTTCACATTTGACTTAATTGGCCACCTACGCGCGCTTTACGCCCAGTAAATCCGATTAACGCTTGCACCCTCTGTATTACCGCGGCTGCTGGCACAGAGTTAGCCGGTGCTTATTCTGCGAGTAACGTCCACTATCCAAGAGTATTAATCTCGGTAGCCTCCTCCTCGCTTAAAGTGCTTTACAACCAAAAGGCCTTCTTCACACACGCGGCATGGCTGGATCAGGGTTCCCCCCATTGTCCAATATTCCCCACTGCTGCCTCCCGTAGGAGTCTGGGCCGTGTCTCAGTCCCAGTGTGGCGGATCATCCTCTCAGACCCGCTACAGATCGTCGCCTTGGTAGGCCTTTACCCCACCAACTAGCTAATCCGACTTAGGCTCATCTATTAGCGCAAGGCCCGAAGGTCCCCTGCTTTCTCCCGTAGGACGTATGCGGTATTAGCATCCCTTTCGAGATGTTGTCCCCCACTAATAGGCAGATTCCTAAGCATTACTCACCCGTCCGCCGCTAGGTAATGTAGCAAGCTACATTTCCCCGCTCGACTTGCATGTGTTAAGCCTGCCGCCAGCGTTCAATCTGAGCCATGATCAAACTCTTCAGTTTAATACTATGTAGCACCTTAAAGGGTGCCAATCTTGGCTCATCAATTTTCTGACAAATATTTCTCAAATAAACTTCGAGTAATTTCTACCATCAATCAATGAAAATAATTTCGATCGATCAACCAGTAAAAATCCACACAAGTTGTTCTTCATAATCTTTTAATGATCTTCTTGCTGATTCGTCACCAGCAAGCTAGGTCGGCTATATTACTCTCTATCTCTAGAAAGTCAACCAGTAATGAAAACTATTTTTAAAATTTCTTTCTAAAACCCAACCCAATCAATCTTAACTAAGTCACTGTTTTATCAGAAGTTTTAATCTTCATCACCGCCGATGGATGTGCATTCTACAGTATTTCAGAGCCCTTGCAACACTTCTTGCAAAGATTTTTTATCATGTGTTTATTTTTCAAACCAATAAAAATATAAGTAATTGTTATATATAGTTAATTTATTTTCATTGTTTTTGAATTTTATTGAGCACATTCAATAAAACCCCTCCACAAACACAATAAGATATTGTTTTATTTCAATTTAAATTGTGAAAATTTTTATCACATCACTTATATCGTTCATTTCCCATTCTATTCTTGTTTGATTCTTCATCAATCTGGCGTTTATATACACAAAACTTGTTTTATTGGGTCTTCTTTCAATATACATAGGCCCTATTTAAATATGGAAATATTGATTGCAACGCTAAAAATTAAAAAGCCATCGCTATTGAGCAATGGCTTTTGGAGTACTGAGGAACAATTAGAATTTCATACTGACACGTGCCCAGTAATTACGTCCCATATTATTAAACTGCTCGGTTGTTGGTAAACCTGTCCCGGAAGCCCCCATTTTATTTAAGTGCTCGGTATAAGTCCGGTTTAGGACATTATCGACTCCGACTGATATATCCACGCTATCCATGACATGGTAGCTACCATTTAAAGACAAAGTGCCAAAGCCTGCGCTCTGCTTATTGTCATAACCCACAATATTACCTTCGTTACGACTGATCCGGTTTTGACCATCTACTACACGCCATAGCAATCCAAAATTATATTTGTCTTGAACATAACGCAAGTTAACACGGGCTTCTAAAGGTGAAATTTGTGGCAACGGCGTATTGTCTGTGGTGTTTTCACCCCAAGCATACATGGCACTGATATCTGCCTGAATTGCATCAGTAAACTGATAACCAATTCCAGCTTCTGCGCCTGCAATGGTTGCATCGATATTTCTTGAATCCGCACCATTGATTTTTACTGACTGCATTCCCCCCATATCACTCTGCATATGATGACCATGTCCAGAGTTTGCAGACTTAGGATAAGTCATCAAAATAAAATCCTGAATCACACCGGCATAAGCCGATACCCAAGAATTAAACGCGCCATGATGATGTTGATAGCCCAGATCGAGTTGTAAGGTCTTTTCTGTTTCCAGTTGTTTAAATGTATTTGCAGTTATTCCATGATAATCGGTCTTAAATAATTCCCAATAATCAGGCACACGCTCCACATACCCCAGTCCGATATAGGTTTTACCTTCATCATGTTCTGGATGGGTATTTTCAAAACGAATGAAGCCGCTTGGCAAGGTTTCCTGACGGTTCTGTCCAGTTTTTAAGGCATCAATGTCCACTTGATCGACCCGCACACCAGTAACCAATTTGTTGTTATCACTTAGTTCATGACTTAACTCAGCAAACGCTCCATATGACTGGAATTTCATATCTGGAGTGAGCGGCATATTCATGCTTGTGGATGTCATTCCTCCAGCATGCGTATTGCGCTGAGAATCCATCCCGGCAATCAATTGGTTTTGATCCCATTCACTCGTTAGCACCATACGGGTATTTAAAGTACGGCGCGTAACCTGCATTTCAGAGGGTGCTGGCTGCATGCTATGAGTATGCTCATCATGCTTCATCGGCACTGGACGCAGGCTAAAATTATCCATGATGTGGTCGTTATAGTTATAGTTGATCTGTGCCTCAACTTTCTGAATTACATCAGTCAGATTTTTCTTTTCAACACGTAAACCCAGACTTTCACGGGCAAACTGTGATCCATCCATATCACGACCAGCATAAACAGCTTCACCATCTGCCTTACCACCCGTCAATTCTACCCAAGTATCTGCATCTGGAGTCCATCCCAAAGCTAGATCCGCATTCCAGCGCTCCCAATCTGAAGGCACAGTGGTTCCATCACCATCTTGATAGCTATTCGATACCGAACGATTGGTATTGAGTCGGACATATTTCTGTTCATCGCCTGCTGCGACTTCCACATTATGATCAAGACGTCCGAAAGAGCCCATCAAGACACTGGCCTGACCACGATAGTTTTGATCTTGATCAAACTGTTCCGGTGTACGTTCAAAAATCACTGTGGCCGCAGAGCCAGTATTGGCATACTGAACCGTCTGCGGGCCTTTAATCACCGAAATACGGTCATAGCTTTCCGGGGAGATATAGGAGGTCGGCGAATCCATACGACTTGGGCAAGCGCCCAGGTTTTCGGTGCCATCGGTCAGGATCTTAATTCGTGAACCAAACATGCCGCGGAACGTCACATCACCATTGGTACCGGCACCGCTATTGACCGAACTAAAACCGACAATACTTTGCAAATAATCCGCACCATCACTGGCAGGAATCGGTTGAATCGGCTGTTTTGGATCAGCGCGAACAATCAGCCCATTGGCATCATTACCTGCTGCTGACGTCACCACAATCGGGGCAAATGTCTGAACCGGCATGGCGTCATTGGCCATCACCACCGAAGAATAACAAGCAACACAAATCGCAGCCGCAAGTGGCTGTAAAGAAAATTTAGGCTGAGCCATTTCTCTATCTCACTAAATACATAAATTAGGCACGGCTTGAGTCAATACCAACCCAAGCTGAAAAATGCAGATTTATGCAGGCAGTGGTGGCGCTCGCCCCTGAGGAATTAAGAAGAGTTGTTGAAGGACAAACCAGACATGCTTAAAGGTTTTTTGATAGGCAATTAAACGGACATGAATCCGGTCAAGTACCTGTTTGATGTCCAGATCCGGCGGTAAGACTAAATTGGCATGAACCTTACAGTACTGACACTGATGATTGGCATCATGATGATCATGTTGAAGATGATCAGATTGGACAAGGTGAGTATGCTCGCCGGCGCTATGCTGCGCATGGGCATCTGTTGCGATAAAAAGCGCACGCGTGATGGTTTCACAGACCGGAGCAACCT
This sequence comes from Acinetobacter lwoffii, assembly GCF_015602705.1. Lineage (NCBI taxonomy): Bacteria > Pseudomonadati > Pseudomonadota > Gammaproteobacteria > Moraxellales > Moraxellaceae > Acinetobacter > Acinetobacter lwoffii. The sequence continues at coordinate 207,743 of NZ_CP059081.1, read as the reverse complement.
GATATTGCTTCGGTAACAAAGGCTGTAAAAATACAGCAATCTGTAGAAACACAGCTGCAAATGCAAATAGCAGCCCCGCGCGTAAAAACACAGGCTATTCCTAAAATATGCTTATGTTGATTATAGCAAAGCCCAATCAGAATTGGGCTTTGCTATACCATTTAAATAAACTTTAAAATGATCCTAGCGTTTCACTGCCACTTTGTCTTTATTACGCTGGCGGACCAGTTTTTCCACTTTTTCACGTGCACGTTGACGTTTTAATGGCGATAAATAATCGACAAATAATTTGCCATTTAAGTGATCCATTTCATGTTGGATACACACAGCGAGAAGTCCGTCAGCATCGAGCTCAAATGCTTGACCTTCCAGATTAATTGCCTCAATTTTTACGCGTGACGGACGATCAACTTTATCGTATATTTGAGGAACTGATAGACAGCCTTCTTCGTAGGGCTGCGTTTCTTCAGTCAATGGTGTGATTTTGGGGTTAATAAACACCATCGGTTGATCTTTATTTTCAGACAGATCCATAACAATCAGCTGAATATGACGATCCACCTGAGTCGCGGCAAGTCCGATACCTGGTGCTTCATACATGGTTTCAAACATATCCGCAGCGAGCTGACGAATTTCATCAGTCACTTCTTCGACAGGTTGTGCAATGGTACGAAGACGGGGATCCGGGAAACTTAAAATAGGTAATAAGGCCATACTGCGTCCTCAATTATGCCATTGATCAAAAAACCAAATGAAGGGAATGCTTCATCAAAAAAATGTGTGTAAGATCGTTATTATAACGCAACTACGCACATAATTTTAGGAATTATGATAATGAAAAAGGTTTTGAAGGGCATGCCATTTTTTAGTGCCTTGGGGTTTAAAAATCAGATGCTGGCACTTGCCGTTTGTGTAGGCGTCAGTATGGGGACCATTCATTCTGCCGAGGCAGCACCTGCACGCAACGTCAATCCACCGGCATTAAAAGCCAATGCACCGAACGTTTATGTGGTGAAAAAAGGCGATACGCTTTGGGACATCTCGAAACGTTTCCTGAAAAATCCGGTACGTTGGCCGGAAATCTGGGCCAGCAATAAGCACGTGAAAAATCCACACTGGATTTTCCCGGGTGACCGCCTGTTAATGTGCGATTACCAGGGCCGTCCAATTATTGGTAAAGACGAAGGTGATGGTTGTGAAGGTATTATCAGCCGCTATCTTGGCAGTACTTCTCTGCAACCCCAGATTCGGGTTGAATCTTTAAATAATACCATTCCAGTGATTCCGCTTGAGCATATCAAGCAGTGGCTGGAACGCTATACCCTTCTGGCACCTGATTCAGTTCAGGGCACACCCTACATTCTCGGAACTGCAGATCAGCGCGTACTGGCTGGCAAAGGCCAGAAAGTTTATGCACGTGGTCACGGTCTGGTAGTTGGCCAACGCTATGCGGTGTATCGTGAAGCGGAACCGTATGTATTTACGGATGCAAACGGCAAGAAATATACGGCTGCACTGGAGCTGCAACAGGTGGCATCTGGTATTGCAGTTCGTGGCGAAGGTGATGTGACCACACTTGAACTGACAGATAGTTACAATGCTGAAGTACGTCGCGGTGATCGTGTCTTACCTGAATACGATCCAATGTTACCGACTCTGTTCTATCCGACCAATGCAGAAAATATTGCTGCCGGTGGTCAGATTGTGCGTGTATTGGGGTCAATTGGTACAGCAGCACGTCATAGTGTCGTTACCATTGACCGTGGTACGGTACATGGGGTTCAGACTGGACATGTCTTTAGCGTGAATCAAAAAGGTGAAGTGGTAACTGATCCTAAAACCAAAGAACGGGTGCAATTACCGGGCGAGCGTATTGGTCAGGTCATGGTATTTAAAACCTTCGATCAATTGAGCTACGCTTATGTGCTGGAAAGTGAATTACCAATCAAGGTTGGTGCCAACATTCAGCCGCCACTATTAGAAGACTAAGCTTTTAAACGGGATGATGTGGATTGATCGGCATCATCCCTCTTGTTTGAACTCATACCCATAATAAGAAGACACCGAAATAGGTCTCACCATGTTGAATACATTGTCGACAGCGCAAATCCATGCCATTACGCTGTGGTATTTACTGCAACACTCCCTCAGCAGCTTTTATAAAATCAGTCAGCATTATGCAGACCTCGCCCATGCAATTGATGGTTCTCAAACCGAAACCTGGCGTAAGTTGGGCATTCATAAAAACCACATTCAGCGCCTGCAAGATTTCCAGTCAAGTGAGTCGCAGCTCCATTTTCAGCGCAGTCTTGAGCAGATCCAGTTGCACAGTGACTTTGTGCTTTTACATACAGATGCCGAATATCCACAGCAATTGAGCCATTATGCGCATAAGCCGCCAATCCTGTTCGGGCAAGGGTATGCAGATCAATTGCTGCAACCGCAAATCGCGATTGTGGGGAGTCGCAAGCCAAGTCTGCACGGCCGGCAAGTCGCTTATGACTTTGCTTTTTATTTGAGTGAACAGGGTTTTTATATTAATAGTGGCCTGGCACAAGGGATTGATGAAGCAGCACATCAGGCCGCATTACAACATCGGCGAACGATTGCAGTGATGGGCACAGGCATTGAACAGACCTACCCTGCCGCCCATCAAACACTACGTCAGCAAATCATCGAACATGGAGGTACGGTCATTACTGAGTTTTTGCCATTTACTCCCCCCTTACAGCAGCATTTTCCACGGCGTAACCGAATTGTCAGTGGCTTAAGCCTCGGGGTGATTGTGGCAGAAGCCGCCTTGAAAAGCGGTTCATTGCTGACCGCACAATGGGCAGCGGAACAAGGCAAGACCACATTCGCCATTCCGGGACATATTTACAGCGAGCATCATCAGGGCTGCCATCAACTGATTCGTGAAGGTGCAATTCTGATTGATCACCCGCAGCAGGTCATCGAAGAACTGGCACTGGCGACGCAATGGCAGGCTTTGGAAAATACTCCCAAACTGGAAGTCGCTGCAGCAGAATCACAACAGATCCCACCACATCTTCTTAGTCTATATAACCAGCTGGACTGGGTGGGACAGACTCTGGATCAGCTGGGAACGCAGGTGCAGCAAGAAGTATCTGCCTTGACCAGTCAACTGATGGAACTGGAATTACTCGGTTTTTGCACCCAGCAAGCCGGCCTGTATCTACGTTGTCGGATTCTTAAATAAGGTTCACAATAGCGCTTTGTTGTTTAATATAAGGTATCCACATGATCACTACCTCTGTTGCCGAAGCAGCAGCATGGCTTAAAGACGGACAAGTCTTGGCATATCCTACAGAGGCTGTTTGGGGCTTGGGTTGCGACCCCTATAATGAACAGGCATTTCATCAGATTTTAGAATTAAAACAGCGCCCGATTGAAAAAGGCGTGATTCTGCTGGCAGCTCATCTTTCACAGGTAGAACATCTGTTGCAGGATTTAACTGAAGAAATGCGTGAAAAAGTGATTGAATCCTGGAGCAATGACAAGCCTGCTGATCGCGCGACCACCTGGTTACTTCCTGCAAATAAAGACATTCCTGACTGGATTAAAGGTCATCATCCTAAAGTAGCCGTCCGCGTGACCACTCACCCGCTCTGTGTCGCATTGTGTCAGGCCTTTGGCGGTTTTATCGTTTCTACCAGTGCCAACCCTGCCGGTATGGAACCTGCCCGCTCACTGCAGGATGCGATCCGCTATTTTGCCCAGAACCTGAATTATCTGAATGGTGACCTCGGTTTAAGTCAGCAACCAAGCCGGATTATCGATGCAGTGACTGGCGTAGTTATTCGTGACTGAGTCCTGTCTGATTTAGTCGGGACACTCAAGCCCGACTAAAGTTTTAAGACAAAAAAAAGCTCAGCCATATAGGGATGGCTGAGCATAAAAAAGGATGTGCATAAATCACATCCAGAGGGTTCAGAAAATCTCTGGGAGTCTGATAAAACAAGGATTTTCTTGCTTGATCATTCTCGATGGGCGCATTATGAAAGAAACTGAATACAACAACAAGTACAATAAAACAATCAAATAATACATATTTTCTATTAATAGCAAACAATTTTTAACCAATATTCAAAATATCTTGCTCTTTCTATTCTCTTTTTAAAATAAAACGATATTTTTCTATTTGTTTTAACATTTGAAAATTAGCATTTAAAAGGGGATTTCAATTAAAAAAGTTTTGATCAACCGCTCAATATTTAATCAGAAAAAATGCTTAATCAGCTCTTTTAATTCCTGATTAAGCAGATCTTCCGGGATATTGAGCCCAGAGGATTCCGAGTAAAATGATGCCACCGCCGATACTGTGATACATGGTCCAGGCTTCACCTAACCACAAATATGCGACTACCGCGGTAAAGATCGGCATCAGGTTCATAAAAATACTACTGCGATTGGGACCAAGTTGCTGCACAGCCATCATCCAGAATAACGGCGCGGCAATAGAAGGGAAAATTCCGGCATAGATAATGCTGGCTGCATTAGCGTGATTGATGCTGTCCAGACCTAAAATCAATACCAAAGGAATATGATAGAGAAAGGCCATAAAAATCTGGATATACAGGCTCACTAAGAGTGGAATCTGAATCTGCCATTTCTTCAGAAACACGCCATAACAGGCATAGAAAAATACTGCGATCAACATCAACAGATCGCCAATATAACTTTCACCGACAGTTAAAAACTGCAGGCCCTGCCCTTGTGCCATGACATACATCAAACCAATAAAGGACAAGAGACTTCCCAGCACTGCAGCCTGTGTCGGGCGAATCTTTAAAACAAAAATACCCACGATAATGGTAAAAATAGGAATAAAGGCATTGATCAGGCCCATGTTGGTGGCAGTAGTGTAGTGTGCCGAGCTATAAGCCAGCCCCTGATACAGCACCATTCCCAGCGCACTCAAAATGGCAAAATGTCCGAGATGCGGACGAATCTGCGGCCACGCTGCTTTGACTTTGGGCAACATGAATGGAGTTAAAATCAGCAAGGCCAAGGCCCAGCGATAAAAACTGATACTGATGGGAGAAATATAATCTGCCACATAACGGGTAACCGTCATATTCAGAGACCAAATCAAAACTGCGGCCAGTGGTAAGGCCATGGCCCACCAGACTGCCTTTTGTTGCTGTGTCATACTTTCATCCATGATTCGCTGGTCTTGTTATTAAGCTATGCCTATTCGCGCATCCTAGCATAATAGATTTTTCACATAATATTGAGGCAATTTGCAGCTTTAAGTAACTAAGCTCACCTGTTTCTACTTGTACTGAAAGCGAATACCCGTTAAAACAAATACCGTTCAGTAGCAATAAACAGGAAATCTAATGACTCGCTCTGTATATGACATTCCAGTCAAAACCATTGACGGAACAGAAACCACTTTAAACCAGTACCAAGGTAAGGTTTTACTGGTGGTTAACGTCGCATCTAAATGTGGCCTGACGCCGCAATATGAAGGCTTACAAAAACTGTATCAGGACAAAAAAGCGGAAGGTCTGGAAATTCTGGGCTTCCCTGCCAATAACTTTTTGGAACAGGAACCCGGTAGCGAAGCCGAGATTCAGGAATTCTGTTCAGTAAATTATAAAGTCGACTTCCCGCTATTTGCTAAAATCTCTGTCGCGGGCGAAGACAAGCATCCTTTATATACCACCCTTACGCAAGCGATCCCGGAACGCATCGGTGAAGGCCCTTGGTGGAAAGATCTGGTCGATTATGGCCTAACGCCAAACCAGCCACCAGAAGTACTATGGAACTTTGAAAAATTCCTGATCAATAAAAATGGTGAAGTGGTGGCACGTTTTGCACCGGATATTACTGCGGATGATCCACGGATTGTCGATGCAGTGAACGCAGAACTTGCAAAATAATTCTCGATTATTCTCATAAGCTTCAAGCTTGAAATAAGTATCTATTTTTTGATAGATACTTATTTTTTTTATTTAAAAACGATTATTTAATTGCATTAAAATTCACCTAAAAACATTTTCAAAGTGATTGCAGGCCAAACAAGCCAATTTGGTGAGAGCAAAGTACTTCTTTACCAGCTTTTAATAATCTTTTTCTTGTTTTTGAATAGAGCAACGTTCGCAACCCAGAAGAATTGTTATGAGTTTGCAACAATCTTTTTTATCTCCATAGTTTGTCCTTATATTAAATACTACTCAAATTCCATCACCTGTATCGAGACCCTGATTCCATGTCCAAGATTCTTGCCAATGCTGTCCTTCCTTTCGCATTATTTAGCTCTGGAATTTTACTGATGGGCTGTGAACAGGCTGTCGAAGCACCGGCTGAACAGGCAGATACCACGACCTCAGATCTGGAACCAGCCTCTCAGCAACAGAGCTCAACAGCGCAAACCGAGCTTAAATCGGGCAATATGTTTTATATGGTTCGTGATGTCGCCGACTTGCAGCTCAAGGCCGGCAGTTATGTGGAACAGTTAAAACAGACCCAGACCGAACTGCAAACGGCGGTCGAAGCCAAGGATACCCAGCAACTGCAGTCCACTGCGACCCAGCTTCAACAGCAACTCAGCAGTTTTAATCAGGTGTTGAGCAACCTGAACTTGAAAAGTCAGGAAATTGACCAGATTCGTGACAACATTATGACCGCTAATCAGCAAGTTCTGGCTTCTCCCCTCTTAAATGGTCAGGTGGATTTCAGCCAAGTGAACTTGAAAAAGATTGAATCGCAGATGGTTAATGTGCAATCCGAAATGGTCAAACTGGCCGGCTTGCTGATCCAGAATCCAGATCAGGAAGCAGAGAACAATACTGATCAGGACAATACTTAAAATATTCAAAATCATATTTAAGGTGATTGATCGAAATACGTCTTCCTCAGTCGCCTTGCAGGCTATACACTGTTATGGATTATAAAAATTACATTTAGATCAAGAATTTTCATCCAATCGGATCATCAGGAGTTCAATCATGTCGAATTCAGTGCTGTATTCTGTGGTTCCAGTCACATCCCGGCTTGATCTGAAAGATCCTTTTATTTTTACCGTTCATCATCAAGATCATTATCCGCAAGGCAATTCTAAATTAGGCCCAGTTTCCCCGCCACAGCAGCATGAATATGACATGTATTATGGCGAGAGTATTCCTGGCTTTCCGGAGCATCCGCATACAGGTTTTGAAACCATTACCATTGTCGAGCGCGGTTATGTCGATCATTTTGACTCGCTGGGAAACTCGGGACGTTATGGTGCAGGTGATGTGCAATGGCTGACTACCGGCAATGGGGTGCGGCATTGCGAGATGTTTCCCTTAGTCCATCAGGATCAGGACAATCCTCTGGAGCTTTTTCAAATCTGGCTGAATTCCTCACCGGAACAGAAAAAGCAGCCGGCCGATTATAAAATGTTGTGGCGTGAACAGATTCCACATGTATTTTCAGCCGATGCGGCCGGACGTAAAGCGGAGATCCGGGTCATTTCAGGGCAGTTTAAAACAACTGAAGCACTGGACCGTCCAGCACATTCCTGGGCAGCACCCGTTGAAAACAGGGTTAATATTTATATGATCACGCTTGCGCCTGAGGCAGAGCTGATTATTCCGGCAAGCACTGCGAGTGCAACGCGGTTTTGTTATTTCTATCAAGGCAAAAGACTGGAGCTGGAAGGACAAAAAATACAGGTCAAGCATCTGGTAGAACTGAAACCAGATCAGGATATCCACCTCAAAGGCGGCCTACTAGAATCGCATATTTTATGGCTGGAGGGTGAACCGATCGGTGCACCGGTTGCTATGCATGGGCCTTTTGTGCTGAATAGTGCACAAGAGCTAGATACTGCTTTTCGTCGTTATCGTGAAACCCAGTTTGGTGGCTGGCCTTGGCCAAGTGCTGAACCGTCATTTCCACCAGAACACCCACGTTTTGCCAGTTATGAAGGTGGCAAACGTGAAGAATATCCAGACAAATAAGCCACTGAATAGTGGCTTATTTGATATCGGATCAGCTCATATTATTTTTTCGGGCTTTTGACGACGACCAGTTTCTTCTGCACAAACTCTCTAAAACCATCAATCGACAGTTCATGCCCATAACCGGAATTTTTGATTCCACCAAATGGCAATTCGGGCGTGGTGTCAGTAAACCAGTTGATCCAGATCATGCCAGTTTCTACCCGTGACGCCAGTTTTTTAGCGCGCTCGATATCCTGTGAATGAATCACGCCACCTAAGCCATAATTAGAATCATTGGCAATTTCGACAATTTCATCATCATCCTTGGCCACATAAATTTGTGCTACCGGACCAAAGAATTCTTCATACCAGGCTTCATTTTCACGCGTGATATTTTCCAGAATAGTCGGTGCATAGAAATTACCTTGATATTCTACAGCTTTGCCGCCAGTGACTACGGTCGCACCTTGTGCTACTGCCTTATCAACCTGTTTGCTGAGTTTTTCTAGCGCGTCTTTTGAAGACAGCGGTCCTAACGTCGTTTCAGGATCGAGCGGATCACCCAGTTTTAACTGTTCAAAAGCTTTCAGCATACCGGCTTTGAATTTTTCGGCAATTTTTTCATGCAGAATAAATCGTTTCGCCGCCGTACACACCTGCCCGGCATTATTGACCCGCGCCTGACAGCCTAACTTGATCGCGCGTTCCAAATCTGTATCATCGAGCACGATGAATACATCATTACCGCCCAGTTCCAGCGTTGATTTTTTAAGATGTTTCCCGGCCTGTTCAGCCACAGCACTGCCCGCACCTTCTGAACCTGTCAATGCCACACCACGCACACGCTTGTCTGCAATTACTTCAGCAACCTGATCACTGCTGATAAACAGATTGGTCCAGACACCTTTGGGTGCGCCTGCATCCAAGACTAGTTGTTCAAAGGCTTCCGCACATTGCGGTACAATGCCAGCATGTTTTGCCAGAACCGGATTACCAATCGCACAGTTCGGCGCAAAGACGCGCATCAGTTGATAAAATGGGAAATTCCACGGTTCCACCGCCATGATAATACCCAGTGGATGATGCTCAACCCAGGCCTCACCCAGTTCCGTTTCATAGGACACGGGCGCTAAAAATTCTTTGGCATGATCAGCATAGTATTCGGCAATTTTGGCGCAGGTTTCGATTTCACCTTCACTCTGCTTGATCAGTTTACCCATATCCAGCGTCATGAGTTTAGCGAGTTCAGATTTTTGCTCTCGCATATTGCTGGCCAATTTGCGCAGTACTTCAATACGAGTATCGACCTGTTGTGACCAGTCTGACTTTAGGATTTGTTCTGCTGTATCGAGTGCATTTTGAATATCTTGATCGCTATGGGATGGATAGTCTTTCAATTTTTGATTGGTAAATGGATTAATAGATTGATAAGCCATGATTTTCCCTTTTTCAATTATAAGTTTCGCCCGTTCAAAACCCAATCGCATCAAGTTATAACAAGCGAGTATCTGTTCGAATTATTTAACTTATCATTGATTTTTTTATGGCGTCTGTCTGCTTACAGATTGGTTCAAAACATTACTGAGAGCAGGTAAAAGTTATATTGAGTGGTACAAATTAAAAAAGTAATTCTATTTATAAGAGATTAAATACAATAAAAACTAGGGAATAAATTAGAAAACACTCAATAAATTGTTTTATTGAAATACTGCGTTTCATAGGTAAGATATTATATAACTAAATAACCAAATTATTAAAAATGAATAAACCTCAAATTATTTTCGATTTTCTTTGTAGAATTGAACTAATTGTAAAACAAAAGAAAGAGAGTCCTTTTGAATGCATGGCTAGAGGGTTAGAAATATCTGATTATAATGATCTAAATCTTTTAAGAATAAAATTAGCACAAAATGTATATGATGTTGCCGAATTCATAGAAGCTGATCATGGTATGGATTTACTGGATAAAACATGGATCAAAGATCTAATTTCTTTATTAATGGCTGATTTAAGCAATGCTCACGATTTTTATAATATAGCCAATAAACTTTTTCCATCGACCAAGAATTTTATAGGTTCACAGATTCGTCTTTGGAAATTGGTTAATGGTCAAAATGAAAAATTGGCTAGTGAATCTATATTAAAAATTAAAGAAAATACCAATCTTTTACTTCAAGATTTGGTTCAAAACTCATTGATAGATGATCATGTTAAAGCATTTTTAATAAAAAAATTAAGAAAAATTCTCGAAGCTTTGGATTACTACCAAATATATGGTAATGAAGGACTTATCGAAGTACTCGAAGAATCAATAGGTCATGCTTTTACAAATAAAAAATATGAAGATTTTCTAAAATCTGAAAATAGCAAAGCGTGGAAAGAATATTTAGTAATCGTTAGTACGACCTTGGCTGCATCTGATAGCTTTATATCTATTACAAATAATATCAGAAATTTTCTCCCATAAAAAAACCACCCTTTCGGGTGGTTTTTTCAATCTCAAACCGTCTCTTATTGAGCGCGGTTTTTGATTTTGCGGATCGTTTCCAACTGTGCAGCAGTTTCTGCAAGAGCAGCCAAAGCAGCAGCAGAGTCCAAATCGCTCTTTTGATTCGCAAGCAATGCTTCAGCGTGTTTACGCGCTTCAACAATAGCTGCTTCATCTAAGTTTTCTGCACGGACTGCAGTATCTGCAAGAACCGTAACAACATGCGGTTGAACTTCTAGAACACCACCAGATACATAGATCAACTCTTCTGTACCGTTTTCCAAAATAACGCGGATCGCGCCAGGTTGGAGCAAAGTTACCAACGGAGCATGGCCAGGCATAATACCCAACTCACCGCCAGCACCTTTTGCAATTAGCATAGTTATAGTGCCTGAGTACAAAGACTCCTGAACACTTACAACATCACATTGCATAGTCGCCATGAGAATCTCCTAAATTAGAGTAGCTAATTAAAGTTTCTCGGCTTTAGCAATAACTTCGTCAATACCACCAACCATGTAGAACGCTTGTTCTGGGATGTGATCGTATTCACCAGCTAGAAGACCTTTAAAGCCACGAATCGTTTCTTTAAGAGATACTAATTTACCAGGAGCACCAGTAAATACTTCAGCTACGTGGAACGGTTGAGAGAAGAAACGCTGGATTTTACGCGCACGGTAAACAACCAGTTTATCTTCTTCAGCAAGCTCGTCCATACCAAGAATCGCGATGATGTCTTTAAGCTCTTTATAACGTTGCAATACGTTCTGTACAGAACGTGCAATTTCATAATGCTCTTGACCAACAACTAACGGATCTAACTGGCGTGAAGTTGAGTCTAGTGGATCGATCGCTGGGTAAATACCAGAAGATGCGATGTCACGGCTCAATACAACAGTTGCGTCTAAGTGAGCAAACGTTGTAGCAGGCGATGGATCTGTTAAGTCATCGGCAGGTACGTATACCGCTTGGATTGACGTAATAGAACCAGACTTAGTCGATGTAATACGTTCTTGAAGAACACCCATCTCTTCTGCAAGTGTAGGCTGGTAACCTACTGCAGATGGCATACGACCTAGAAGTGCTGATACTTCAGTACCCGCTAGTGTATAACGATAGATGTTATCTACGAACAATAGTACGTCACGGCCTTTACCGTTTTCGTCTTTCTCGTCACGGAAATATTCAGCCATAGTAAGACCAGTCAACGCTACGCGTAAACGGTTACCCGGTGGCTCGTTCATCTGACCGTAGACCATTGCTACTTTGTCTAGAACGTTAGAATCTTTCATTTCGTGATAGAAGTCGTTACCTTCACGAGTACGCTCACCAACACCAGCAAACACAGATAAACCTGAGTGAGCTTTCGCGATGTTGTTGATCAACTCCATCATGTTTACAGTTTTACCAACACCGGCACCACCGAACAGACCAACTTTACCACCTTTCGCGAACGGGCAAAGTAAGTCGATGACTTTAATACCAGTTTCTAAAAGGTCAGTAGAAGCCGCTTGTTCTGCATAAGAAGGCGCTTGACGGTGAATTGGTAAACGCGCTTCAGTCGCAACAGGACCAGCTTCGTCGATTGGGCGACCAAGAACGTCCATGATACGGCCTAGAGTCGCTGTACCTACTGGTACAGAAATCGGCGCGTTAGTGTTAGTTACGTTCAAACCACGCTTAAGGCCTTCAGTAGAACCCATTGCAATAGTACGAACTACGCCATCACCAAGCTGTTGCTGAACTTCTAAAGTAGTTTCAGTACCATCTACTTGGAGAGCGTCATAGATCTTAGGAACGCTGTTGCGTTCAAACTCGACGTCGATAACCGCGCCGATGATCTGAATGATACGACCGCTATTCATTGCTGTCTCCTCAATTCAAAATAATGTTAAACGGCAGCGGCACCACCAACGATCTCAGAAATTTCCTGAGTAATCGCGGCTTGACGCAGCTTGTTATAAATAAGTTGCAGGCTCTTAATGATCTCGCCTGCGTTGTCTGTCGCTGCTTTCATAGCGACCATACGTGCAGACTGCTCACATGCGATGTTTTCAATCACACCTTGATACACCACAGACTCGATATAGCGAACCAACAAGCCATTTAAAAGCTCTTCAGCTTCAGGCTCGTAGATGTAATCCCAACCGTATTGACGGTTCAGATTCTTGTCTTCTTCAGCAGCAGCCAAAGGAACAAGTTGTTCGATCTTTTGATTTTGAGTCATGGCATTGACAAAGCCGTTTGACACTAGATAAATACGATCTAACTCGCCTTTATCATAAGCGTCCAACATCACCTGTACAGAACCAGATAACTGCTCAAGACTTGGGGCATCGCCGACTTGCGTCGTCGCACCAAGCACTTTACCGCCGTAGTTTTTAAAAAACGAAACCGCTTTTTGACCAATTAAAGCAAATTGAACTTCAATTGACTGCTCTTGTTGCTGTTGAACGTGTTTAACCACTTTCTTGAACAGGTTAATGTTCAAACCACCAGCAAGGCCACGATCTGAAGACACAATGATATAGCCAACGCGCTTAACCGGGCGTTCAACCATATAACGGTGTTTGTATTCAGGATTCGCTTGGACCAAATGAGCAATTACACGGTGCATATTTTCGGCATACGGACGGCCTTGAGCCATGCGCTCTTGCGCACGACGCATCTTAGAAGCTGCTACCATTTGCATCGCTCGAGTAATCTTCTGCGTGCTCTTGATACTAGCTACTTTGGCGCGAATTTCTTTTAAATTTGCCATACGCTTAACCTAGTATTCGAAAGCCCTTGCGAGCTTCCGAAGGTTGATTCCGTGAACCAAACCGACACTAAATTCAACAGAGGTTGAAATTAGTAAGTTTGAGTCGCTTTAAAGCTTTCAATACCTGCTTTGATTGCAGCTTCGATGTCTTTGTTGTAATCACCAGAGGCATCGATTTGTTGCATTAACGCAGCATGTTCTGAACGGAAGTAAGAAATTAACGCAGCATCAAAGTCTACGATTTTCTTAACGTCTACGTCAGCCATGTAGCCTTCGTTAGATGCATAAATTGAAACAGCTTGGTCAGCAATTGAGTATGGAGCATATTGTTTTTGCTTCATTAACTCAGTTACACGTTGACCATGTTCAAGTTGCTTACGAGTTGCTTCGTCAAGATCAGAAGCGAACTGAGCAAATGCTGCCAATTCACGGTATTGCGCCAAAGCAGTACGGATACCACCAGACAATTTCTTGATGATCTTAGTTTGCGCTGAACCACCAACACGAGATACAGAGATACCCGCGTTCACAGCAGGACGAATACCTGCGTTGAATAATGATGTTTCAAGGAAGATCTGACCATCAGTAATCGAAATTACGTTGGTTGGTACGAATGCAGATACGTCACCCGCTTGAGTTTCAATAATCGGCAATGCAGTTAATGAACCAGTTTGGCCTTTAACTTCACCGTTAGTGAATTTCTCAACGTAGTCAGCAGATACACGAGAAGCACGTTCAAGTAGACGCGAGTGTAGATAGAACACGTCACCTGGATACGCTTCACGACCTGGTGGACGGCGTAAAAGCAATGAAATTTGACGGTAAGCAACAGCTTGCTTAGACAAGTCATCATAAATGATTAACGCATCTTCACCGCGGTCACGGAAGTATTCGCCCATTGTACAGCCAGAATACGGAGCTAAATACAGCATTGCTGCTGGATCAGCTGCAGCTGCAGCTACAACAGTTGTATACGCCATAGCGCCAGTTTCTTCTAGCTTGCGTACCACGTTAGCGATAGTCGATTGTTTTTGACCGATTGCTACGTATACACATTTAATGCCAGAGTTTTTCTGAGCGATGATCGCGTCGATCGCCATTGCTGTTTTACCAGTTTGACGGTCACCAATGATCAACTCACGTTGACCACGGCCTACAGGGATCATTGTATCTACTGATTTATAACCAGTTTGTACAGGTTGATCCACTGATTGACGCCAAATTACGCCTGGTGCTACTTTTTCAACAGCATCAGTTAATTTTGCATCAATAGGGCCTTTACCATCAATCGGGTTACCCAAAGCATCTACTACACGGCCTAAAAGTTCTGGACCAACCGGAACTTCTAATACACGACCTGTGCAACGCGCTTTTTGACCTTCTTGAAGGCTTAAGTAGTTACCTAAAACAACGACGCCCACTGAATCCTGTTCTAGGTTCAGTGCCATACCGTAAAGGCCGCCGTCGAATTCGATCATTTCACCGTACATAGCGTCAGCTAAGCCGTGAATACGCACAATACCGTCGGAAACCATAACAATGGTTCCTTCGTTCTTAGCGGTTGCGCTGGTGTCCAGATCGCCGATACGCTGTTTAATGAGCGCACTGATCTCGGATGGATTCAGTTGTTGCATTGCGCTATACCTCAATCTTTTTAAAGTTCAGTCTTCTAAATGCAATTAAGCAAGAAGACGAGTACGCATTTTTTCAAGCTTGTTAAGCGCAGAATCATCTATCACTTGGTCGCCTGCACGAATAACTACACCAGCAATCAGCGCTGGGTTAACTTCTACAGAAACATTTACCGCCGCTTCGAATTTTTTCTCTAATGCGTGAGTAAGAAGTTGTTCCTGTACAGAAGTCAATGGGAATGCTGATTCAATCACAACATCCACAGTATTGTTATTCTGTGATTTAAGCTGCTCATATTCTGCTGCAATCTCAGGAAGAAGAACCAAACGGTTATTCTCTGCAAGCAATGTCAGGAAGTTAGACACTGCTGCAGTTTGGTCTTCACCTAAAACTTTCGCAAAAAGAGCCACCTGCTCAGCAGGTGTAAGCTCAGGGCGATTTAGATAAGCTGAAAATGCTTCGTCTTGCACCGCAGCACTGAGCAATTCAAGTGCTGTTGACCAAGAGTCAGTTGCACTTTGCTCAGAAGCGTAAGCAAATGCTGCTTTAGCGTATGGGCGTGCCAACGTCAAGAGTTCAGCCATAATCCGCCTCTCTTAAAGTTTAGCAGCCAGCTGAGTCAGCATGGCATTGTGAGCTTCTGCATCAACTTGCTGGCTAAGAATTTTCTCAGCACCAGTTACTGCAAGAGCAGCCACTTGTTGACGCAATTCTTCGCGAGCAGCATTGATTTCAGTATCAACAGCTTCTTTAGCCTGTTGACGAATACGCTCACCTTCAGCCGCAGCTTGGGTACGCGCTTCTTCGATCAATTGTGCACCACGACGGTTCGCTTGTTCGATCAATTGAGCCGCTTGTGCTTTTGCCGCGTCTAACTCAGCTTTCACTTGTGCTTGCGCATCTGCAAGGTCAGCCTTCGCTTTTTCAGCAGCATTTAAGCCATCAGCGATTTTACGCTGACGTTCACTAATCGCATTGATTAGTGGTGGCCATACAAACTTCATGCAGAATGCGACAAAAATCGCAAACGCAATCGCTTGGCCAAACAATGTGAGGTTGATATTCATTGCAAATTCCTCAAATAGTGAATTTCGGAATTAAGCTGATTAACCTACAAATGGATTAGCGAAGATGAAGAACAAGCCAATACCAACACCGATCATAGGCACAGCATCAAGAAGACCCGCGATTAAGAACATACGAGTTTGAAGTTGTGGAGCCAATTCTGGTTGACGAGCTACAGCTTCAAGGAAACGGCCGCCTAGAAGACCAAAACCAATCGCAGTACCTAAAGCACCGAAAGCGATCAAGATAGCAGATGCAATTGCAACTAGACCTAAAGTGAGTTCCATGATAATTCCTCAGAGGTTAGGTTTTATACCAAATTAAGTTAAAAAATTGTGTGCCCAACCATCCGTTGACAGTTAGGCAATACCATTAATGCTTTTCGCTTGCCATACTCATGTACACGATAGTCAACATCATGAAAATGAATGCTTGTAGCGTAATAATCAAAATGTGGAAAATCGCCCAAGGCACAGACAACGCCCACTGGATCCAGAACGGTAATAACGCGATAAGAATGAAGATTAACTCACCCGCATACATGTTACCGAACAGTCGTAGAGCCAATGAAACTGGTCGCGCCAAGAAAGTAGTCAATTCCAACAATAAGTTGAATGGAATTAAAAGCACTTTAGCAACTGGATTACTTGGGTTAAATGGGTTCAGTGCTAACTCACCAACGAAGCCGCCAACACCTTTCTCACGAATACTATAGAAAATAATTAAGAAGAATACAGAAATAGACATACCGAGGGTAATGTTTGGATCTGTAGTCGGAACAATTTTAAAGTAAACCTGATGAGGGTCTACACCCAGCATAGAAGCAATCGCGTGTTGAGCTACATAAGGAATAAAGTCAACAGGGATCAAATCCATCAAGTTCATGAGGAAAATCCACACGAAAATGGTTAATGCTAAGGGTGCAATTAATCGAGACTTCCCATGGAAGGTATCACGTACACTTGAATCTACAAACTCGATAATCATTTCAATTGCAGACTGGAACTTGGTAGGAACACCAGCATTAGCCGCTTTCGCAACCAACCAGAACAACAAACAGAAAATCAGACCCAGTCCGATAGACCAACCCATTGAATCCAAGTGAATAGCAGTGAACCCCATCTGTTGAGCTTCAGCACCGCTCTCGGCCAATTTCCACGTACCGTCCGGCATTTTGCCATAGGTCATGTTGGTCAAGTGATGCTTGATATACTCGGTCGAAGTAAGGGCATGTTCTTCAGCAGCCATAAATCACACCTGGTCAATGTCAAAAAACTAATAGAACAAACGAATATCGCGTGCTGCTTGATATCTCGCCTGCTCCTGAAAAACTTTTCAATTTCTTGTTGTGCTTATACTCATTTTTGTAGACGTGACGCCCAAAACGGAGCGACCCACGACATGGCTTGAACAAGTATAAAACCACAAAACAACGCCACCGCTGACAACGGTTTAACATTGCTTAAAATTAAAATGAAACCAACAATCACAATGGCAAACTTTCCCATCAAGCCTTTATACATGTTCGAAAGAACTTGTTTAGACGCGCGGGCTCCTGCTGCTCGAAACGATTGCCACGAAAAATAACAAGTCGCGAGCCAACATACCAGTGCACCTAATGCTGCACTCAAGGCTGCGGTTGAGTCTTTCACGACCCAGCCGATCAAGGCTGAAACAGGGATCATACAGGCTTGCAGGAGGACCAAAGCTTTCGCTAATCGTCGGTCAATCAAGCGACTAGTTCGGCTCATTATTTATTCACTCACAGCAATCATGCTTGACAAGTTTAACAGGTGATTATTTTTAATCGCAGGCATTATAGAGTTACACCCCTGAACATGCAATCTTTTCCCGACCTTAGTCGTGTTTTTTTAAATCGGGTCACTGCTGTTAAACTAATCAAAATCTGTCTATTTTTTAAACCATTAGCGTGCATTTAGTACACATTTCTGGGTTTCTGTAGCCAATTGCTGCCAAGCCTGCACAAAGTCCCTTGCCCCGCTCATGCTTTCATCGACATGCTGGAACAGTACCGGATTGAGTTTGCGGTACTGGTTTTCACTGGCATGACCTTCGGCCAGCAGACACATTTTGCGCTGTGGACGATGATCCTGTAAAAACTTGATTTGGGCTACGGTTGGCGAAACATGCGGATCATCGGTCAATGCCCCCATGAATTTTAAATTGAGTGGGCGCTCAAGATACTGGTAGGCATCGTGATAAGACCAATAAGGTTTGGCCTTGTTGCTTGAACTATAACGCTGGGCCGTAGCAAACATGTTTTGTGCAAAGTCACGGGCATTTTTCCAGTAGCGTTCACGATGCTCCGGCAGTTGCTGCGAACGTAGCGCCGCAATAAAGAAACCTATCCGTACCGCATTATTCGGATCGAGCCAGACATGCGTGTCTACCGTATTTTTTAAGGCCTCGCCACGCGGATTACGCATCGGCAAGGTCGTCAAAATTCCGGAGTCTAAAAGTGCGATACCTTTATTACTTTCATTCAGCACTTTCGCCAAGGGTGCTTCATGCGCCTGACCCAGCCAGATCACCAGACCTGCATTCTGAATAGTTTTTCGATGCGCCGGAGTCAGACTCACATCATGTCCACTTTGGTTGGCCAGCAATAAAGTCGGCTGTTCCACACCTTGGGTAATTTTCTTGGCAATCAGATGGATCGGCTGCGTAGACACCACCAGACTTTGTGACCAACTGAGTGTACTGAACAATGCGAGCAGACTGATTGCAAGAAGACGGAACATGAGTAGAAATCACTTAAAAACGATAAAAACAGGAAGTGTTATAATATAACAAAAATACAAAAATACCTATGCCCAATCGAAACTCAGAACGCTTCATGTTAAGATTTGAAATCTATTAATTTTCAGTTTCGCACTTGAGGTGAACTATGGGTTCCTGTTCGCACGAACACCACAACGCATTGCACGGCGTGCACGACCATCCCAATGTCGCACAACGTCTTGCTGAAGCGGAAAGTCTTTGTGCAGCAAGCGGCGCACGCCTTACACCTTTACGTAAAGAAGTGCTGGAACTCATTCTGAATGCGCATGGCCCGATGGGCGCCTATGATCTGCTGGCACAAATGAAAAATGCCAGTGATCGTCCTGCAGCCCCACCAACGGTGTATCGCACTCTGGATTTTTTATTAAGCAAAGGGCTGATTCATCGCCTGACCTCGATCAATGCCTATATTCCCTGTTGCCATCCGCGTGAAGGTCATCAGGCTGCTTTTTTAATCTGCACCGAATGTAAAGCCGTGAAAGAAGCGTCGGCTCAGGGCCTGCTCGATCAACTCGATGCACTGGCCAGCTCGGACGACTTCACGGCACATCACAGCATTATCGAAATTTCAGGAATTTGTCAGCAGTGCCGCAACAAAGCTTAAGTGCCTCTCCCTTGATTCAGCTTTCCAAGATCTGGGTCAAAATCGATGAGCGCGATATCTTAAAAGCCATTGATTTCTCGTTACAAGAGAAAGAAATTGTCACACTGATTGGTCCCAATGGTGCTGGTAAATCGACCTTGATTAAAGTCATGCTGGGCATACTGAAACCACAATCGGGTGAAATCAAAACTGCGCGCAAACTCAAATTTTCCTATGTGCCGCAAAAATTCAATCCCTCACATAGCTTACCGCTACGGGTAAAAGATTTATTAGCACTAGAAAAGTGCCCGTCCCAGATTAAAACTGAAATTATCCGGGATACCGGTATTAGTAAACTGCAAGATTCTAAAGTTCAGCAGTTGTCTGGTGGCGAACGTCAGCGGGTGCTATTGGCTCGTGCCTTATTACGTCAGCCGGACATTTTAGTTCTCGATGAACCGATGCAGGGTCTAGACATCCAGTCCGAAGCTGAACTGTATGAATATGTGCGTAACTTGCCGGAAAAATATGGCTGTGCCGTACTGATGGTTTCACATGACCTACAATGGGTGATGCAAGGTACGACTCGTGTGGTCTGCTTAAACAAGCATATCTGTTGTAGCGGGCTGCCGGAAAGCGTGCAGCAACATCCTGAATATCAGGCGATTTTTGGCACCAATCGCGTATTCTATCAACATCATCATGATCATTGCGCGCATGGCGATTCTGCCACACCCTGTCAGCATGATTCACGCCCTCATATCCACCCCGAGCCGGAAGCTTAAACCATGATGGATTGGTTACAACTCCTTTTACCTGCATGGATCATGGGAACGCTATTGGTATTTCTGACTGCACCGCTGGGCTGTCTTATGCTCTGGCGGCGTATGTCATTCTTTGCCGACACCATGGCACACGGTACTTTACTCGGTGTTGCCATTGCTGGAGCTTTAAGTTTACCGCTGTGGATGGGAGTCACTTTTATTGCCTTATTATTGGTCGGGATTTTGTGGGTACTGCATGACCCACGCCTGCCGAATGATGCCTTGCTGGCCTTATGTTCAGCAACACTGCTTTGCTCGGGATTATTGTTCATTCAGCATTTACCGAGTTTAAGACCGGAACTTCTCAGCTATCTATTTGGTGATCTACTGACGATTTCTTGGACGGACTTACCCACCTTTGCTATCGTGATTATTCTGGCCTTAGCCGTCCTCTATAAGAGCTGGCAAGCGCAGATTCAAATCGCGATTGATCCGGACATGGCGGTCAGTGAAGGTGTAAATGCCAAATGGCAACGCCTGATCTTTATGTTGTTATTGGCATTGTTTACCGTGCTTGCCCTAAAAGCAGTGGGTTCATTACTCATGGGGGCATTACTGGTGATCCCTGCTCTGACTGCACGACTCCTTGCACATTCACCAAAACAAATGGTGATCTGGGCATTCGTGATTGCGCAAATTGGGGTGACCGTGGGCCTATGGTCGAGTGCAGGTCTCAATACTTCGACAGGTTTAACCATTGTCCTGACCATGGCGGTGCTATTTGCACTGATCTTCTGTGTGCAGAAGTTTAAAAAGCTGAATTAATCTTTCTGTTAAATCATGATGATTTTCTAATGATCTATTCAGCCTCTCTCCTTTAAGGAGAGAGCAAACACTCGTTATTGATGCACCAAACTCAATAAAAATGCAGCACCTGCAAATAAACCGGCAAAAGTCCGGTTCATGACTTTTTGTTGTTTCGGTGATTTTAGTAGCCTTAAAACTTTAGCAGCCAATCCGGTATAACCCGCCATCACAATCAGATCAATCGTCACCATTGTTGCAGCCATAATCAAATACTGAATCCATTGTGGCTTAGACAAATCCAGAAATTGCGGCAAGACGGCCAGTAAAAATACGATGGCTTTAGGATTAGTGATATTAACCAAGAAACCATGCAGTACCAGTTTTCCTCTCGATTTTCGCGTCAATTCATGTTTAATTTCGATGTTCTGTGCAGGTGCTTTCCATTGCAAAACTGCCAAATATAACAGGTAGCCAACACCAAACCATTTCACCACTAAAAATGCCCATGGGGTTGTCGCAAACAAAACTCCCACGCCTGCTGCAACCACTGCAATCTGTACCAGTAAAGCCAGTTGCAGACCCAGCGCATTCCAGTAACCATGCCGAAAACCATAATTCAGTCCACTCGACATCGATGCAATTGCACCAGCGCCCGGAGAGACACTAATCACCCAGCAGGCCAACATATAGGCAAACCACATTTGATAGGACATGGATATTTAACTCAGCAAAACTTACCCAATATTATATGAATTTTCCAATAAAATCAGGCTAAAAACCTGCTTAAATATAAGGCACTGCACTATTCACTCTGTCTGGCTTCAGGCACAATATGTACATTAAAAAACAGGATCTATCCTTACAGGAGCCATGAATGACAGCCCAATCGGTAATCTTGCCACTTCCTTCAGATCATGCTCGCTTTATTGTGTTACGTCTTAAAGATTTGAGTATTGAAAAATTAAAAGAACAACTTGAACATCTGTTTACTTCACGTGATCGGCTGATCACGCAACACCCTCAAGCACAAATTAAAACAGGCGTAGCTTTTGGTCCTGAACTGTGGGAAAAACTTTATGATCAAGCTCCTGCAGGCTTTAAACAGCTTGAACCCATTCAAGGTTCGTTTGATATGCCGGTTGTTCCAGCAGATGTATTGATTCATATTGCCAGTGCCCGTGCTGATATCTGCTTTGCGCTCAGTCAGGCTTTTTTTGAAGGCATTCAGGACCAGGTTCAGGTGCTGGATGAGCGGGTTTGCTTCCGATATTTTGATGGTCGTGACATTACTGGCTTTATTGATGGGACTGAAAATCCGCAATTCCTGGATGATCGTGCAGAAGTCGCGTTATTAGGTGAAGATTCAGGTATTTTCCAAGATGGTTCATTTATTTTTGCCCAGCGTTACGCGCATAACCTGGAAAAATGGAAAAAGCTAAAAGTTGATACTCAGGAACAGGTTATGGGTCGTACCAAGCTTGAATCTATTGAATTGGATGATGAGGTCAAACCTGAAAATGCGCACGTAGCACGTACTGTAGTTGAAGATGAAGAAGGCGAAGAAATGGAAATTCTGCGTCATTCTCTGCCTTATGGTGACGGACGTGGTGACCAGGGTCTATTCTTTATTGCCTACACCAAAGACCTGAAAATTATTGATGCTATGTTAGAACGTATGTTCGGTACCTCTGGTGATGGAATTCATGACCGCCTGCTGCACTTCGTAACTCCGCTGGATGGCGCATATTACTTTGCACCGAGTGAGGAGCTGCTGGAAGAGGTTTTGGAAGGGTAAAAGTAAAAAAGCCGGCGAGAGCCGTCTTTTTTCTATAATTCTAATTTAATATTTTTCTTACTTCCTGAAGAATCGCTATAACTTAAATTAAATTTTTTATCTATAGAATAAAAATTTCCAATTCTTCTAACTTCAATATCAGGCTTTATTTTAATGAGATAATATACAGATGAAGACTCTTCATCTGTATCTTCATATTTTTCACCTATTAAATATTGAGATTTTTCTGAATAAGGTAAAAATTTAAAACCATCTAAATTCAGTTTTTTTATTTTTTCATTATTTAAAACATCTCCTATTTCTTGAGAGTTTTTCTTTATCTCATCAAATCTATAAATATGATTTTCTGAGTCACTAAGTTTCTCACACTTATTTTTCGAATTAATTTTCAAACATTGATTAAAGTAATCTGAAGAATTTGGCAACAAAATTTGTTTAAAGTTAGATAAACTTATATATTTTATATTTTCATCAATGCTTATTTTTACAAATGCATCCTCTATAATTCTAAAGCATATTTTTGAATCATTATAAGTATTCCGATAGCTATATAAATTACCGGTAACACATAAATTTCCATTGGAACTGGAGAATTTAATTTGTGATTTTTCTTTTTCAATTTTATAATTCAAGGGATAGATAATTAATGTTTTTTGGTTCAAAGCCGCTAGTCGAATATACTTCCCATCATCAATTTTAATAACTGTATAATTTTTATTGTAATTTACATTTTTACCAATATTATTTTCATATAACTTTATATTTTCAGCTTTACAATAATAATTGTCAATATCATAGTCAAATCCACAAGGCTGTACTTTTATTTTTGATGCCTTATTACTTTCAATTACTTTTGCATTACCACCCACTATACAAAAAAAACCAAAAAATAATAATATACTAATTTTTTTATTCATTCTATATCTCACACGTCTACTATTGTTTATGATATTTATTAATTTTTTCTAAAATTTCTTTAACTATTTCTGTTGATTTTTTATTAGCATGATTAGCAGTACTTTCATAAAAAGATTTAGTGCCATCTGAAACATGACCACCACAGTTTTGGCTAATTTGATAGCCTTTTGGAGTAGCGATGGATGCCCATTCTTTTGCTGCTTCATATTGAGCATCTTCCGTATTTCCAATCCCTTTAAGAACAAAATTTCCTAGTTTAGGCCTTTTCGAAGGAATCAGGTAATCTCGAAAAATTCTTTCTTGTAGATTTTCATCAAATTTCTCATTTCCGCTTAGTTTAAGTTTTAATTTTGCCTCTCTCATAGGATCTGGAGTTATCTGATATTTACCCACCGCAAACATTCTAGAAGTATCTCTAGGAGACAAAGTATAACTTTCAATAATTTGATTAATTGTTTTATTAGTGACTGTACCTTTTGCTGGATACAAAAAGGAATGTATCACTTTATTTTTAATAGTTCCTGTATTGTATGATTCGTAATTCCCTTCACCATGTGAAATTGCAGAACCTAGTTGCTTGATCAATTCTTCTAAAGAACTGTCCTTTAAAGCTGGGCTGTTCATAGGCGCAGCCGCAAGTCCAGTGCATCCTAAAATTGTACTAGCCTTACCGTCTCTTCTAAACAAATTAACTAGATAATCACCATTTAAACCATTTGCAGTCTTGGAAAATAACTTATCGATTTTAAATTCATCTGAAAACTCTCTTACGTCTAAATGAACCCAAGTAGTTGCTCCATGAGATAAGCGCTCTAATCCAAATCTATTATTCGACCACCCCATCGTTGCGTTTAAATATGTGCAAAACCATTCTTTTCTGACTGTATTTTCCAATTCATCTAGACTAACTACTTGACTATTTTTATTATAGATAACTATATCTATAGCTGTACCCATATGATTAGTTGTAGCTCTTCTCTTTTTTAAGTTATTATCTATACAACGATAACCTGATGATATTTTAGATATTTTATATCCTTGAGGATTACTTTTCTTATCAAAGTAGAACATCATTGCTTTTAACCCCCACACAAGGCTTCGATGCATCCCTTCTGATTCCTTAAGAGTTTTTTGAACTTTTACATATTTTCCTGAGGTTTTCTGATAGTTTTCGAATGTAAACGTACCGATCCGTCTCATTCCAAATCCACTACACTTACCGCATGAACATTTAAAAGAATCTATAAATTTAGCAATTCCATATTCATCACGGAACTTATCTAAAGCTGCTAAAAAACTTCCGCATATTTTTCCAGTTTCAGGAACCCCCATATAATCCCGTTGAAATTGTTTTATACATTCCGCTGTTAAAGGAGTAAATTCATCTGTAGGTAATGCGCCACCAAAGCCTGCTAGCCTGATATTAACCTCTCTAATAAGTTCACTTTTGCCTTGAGATATACATTGAGGATTAGTTTTACATAAATTGGAAGTATCAGTTTTCGGTGTTCCGCCATCCTGACTGCGATCCTCTTTCATATCAATTTTTATTGCATCCGATAAAGCTTTCTTACCTTCTTCATACCATTCATTAAGCTGCTCTAATGCTTTCTTCTCATACTCTTCAACTGTATTCACAATTCCTTTATCAGCCTGTTTAGTCTCTTTTTTACTTTTCTCTGATGATTGAGACTTATTATTTTGAGAAGCATTTTTTTGAGGGTTTGGCTTTCTATCAATACTTGTATTATTTCCTGTAGCAGGCATATTAATTGGAAGTTTAATTACTTGTCCTATGCTGATTTTATTGACATCTTTTATCCCATTCAGCCTTTCGAGCACTCGGATTGTGGTGTGATACTGTTGTGCAATAGATGATAAAGTTTCACCTTTTTTAACCTTATGTGTTTTACGTTTATAACTTCCTTTATTTCCATTATTTTCTACTGTTTTTAAATCCAAGAGAATTTTAGGACTTATAACCGTAACCAGCATACGGTCTTTCGCCATTATGAAGGTCTGAACTTTTTTCATACCTCCACCCAAAAGGCTTTTGACATATATGTCTAAAACCGTTCCTTTGTCTCTTTGAATTTCATAAAGGCACCCCTTGGAATTGGTAGAACCCTTTACTACATGTTGACCTGTCTTACTATTTTTGACTTCATATTGAACTTTAGGAATTGGATTGCCTAACAAATCTAGAATTTGTATGGTTGCTAAAGACTTATTTGTCATTTTTATATCCTATTTATTATTCTGCTCAATCAGGTCATCAACATCATAACCTTGGACACTTAATCCCCATTCATCATTGAGCCCTACCAAAATTTCTACTTTAGAGGGATCAGCTGTAGTAATTTTTCCAGTACGACCATGCGTATCAAGCTGACCTGAAATATACGAATTAGTATCAGGAATAAAAGCTTTATAATTTATTGAACTGAAATCGGACTGCCAAAATAGATCATATATATCTAGCCTATTGCTATATAAAGCATTATTCAGAAGCTGAGGTATTTCATAAGAGACTTTAGCCCCTCCCATAAAATTATGCTGCCCTGCCTTACACTCAAATTTTCCACCAGTTGTGACCATTACTCCACCGCCATTGATCTTAATTTGAGACCCTCCAGCGGTCAGTACGATCTCCTTCGGACTGGTGATTTCGATCTTGTCTTCAGTCGAAATAAGCTTGATTACCTTGCGGGCAATCGCTTCAATTGCATCATCTTGGGCTTGTATTTCAATTTTGCCTTGAGCTGCATAGACACTTACGCCTTCTTGAGCAGCGAACAAACTGATCCGGTCCTGTGCATGAGCAACTAAAGATTTCTGTGTGGAAAAATGAATATTGTCCCCCGCACTCTGATTGATTTGCTGATCAGCGGATAAATGGATATTTTCCTTTGTGCTCAGTGCAATCGATTGGGGTGCGGTTAACAGCATCACCGCCTGTTTAAATGCAGTAGCTTTGCCCCGGTCTTCAGCTTCAATCTGATTCAGAAACTGTTTTAAACTATCAAAAAATTCCAATGGATCAGCCTGCTGTTTTTCTGCAATATCACTCAAGGCTTTACTATGATTGAGATTCGATTCAAGCTGTTCTTTGGCTGGGTCAGCCTCTAGGTGATTGCCTGCTGCTGAATCTTGTCGATAAGTGGAAATCAGCAAGCCGTTTCCTGCTCGTAGGGCACCCCACTGGTCTGTCCTTAGTTCAAAACCTTCACCTCGACCTTCGCTGCTTTCACTTTCTTTAGGATGGCTTAGATTTCCCAGATTGAGCTGACTGGCTGCATGACTACTTTGCAGCTGCGCACTAATCTGTTCAGGGGTATCATCGAAACGCAGCTGGTTAAAGCCATCCCCATCGACCTCCTGAGAACGGATGCCACTGAGCTTTTTGGTCGCAGGAAGTTCTCCCTTCGCATCAAACATGGCCGGACGGCGTTCTGCTTCATGAATCCGCCCCACCACAAAGGGCCGGTCGATATCACCTTCAAAGAAATCAATCACCACAATTTCTCCAATTCGTGGATGCAACCTGATGCCATAACCTTCACCCGCCCAAGGGGTCAAAACATCTACCCAGGCAGAATCGCTATCATTGTCATTGCTGCCTGCACCGCCATCATGCTGATGATCCTCGCTCCGGGTAAACAGAAAACGAACTTTTACCCGTCCCCATGCATCGACATGAATCGTTTCACCCTCAGGTCCGACCACTCGAGCCCGTTGCGGATATGCAACAGGCCGATGAATAAAAGGCTGATACTCAGGTACGACCGGGATTTCACGGCGCACGATATGTAGTTCATTGGCTTGTCGTTCCTCCTGTGTCATCTGCCAACCACTCTTCTCAAGCAAACTGTCCAGCTGTGATAAAATATCTTTGGGTAAATTGTTCTGGTTATAAAACCGCTTAGCTAAAATCAGAAATTCACGTTCATGAGTAGGATGCTGATCAATTTCAGGATGCTGTTGCAGTTCAAACCAGTATCCGACCTGAGCATCTCTTACGCTGCTACTGGCTTTAAAATATTTGGACTGTAAAGCATGATAGTCACTGAGCTGCCGATTGAGTCGATCCAGTTGCGCTATACCAGATGCTGTCACCTGATCCTCATGATTTAAGTCGCCGGTCCAGGCCGGACTGATGTTCCATGCATCTTCAAGCTGAAGAGTGGCATTTGCGTGAATATCACTTTGATGATGATTACTGAACAAAGGGTGGCTTTGATCCTGGGCAAGTTGCTGGGCATGCCAACGCTGGGTCTGGGTACTATTCGGATTGAGCTGACGTACCGCAATCAGACTGTTCAGCGTGTCGAGCTGTTCGGTGGCATGACTGCGATGAAACCGGATGGAGCGGCGTTTTAAAGCTGAAAAATATTGGGAATGATCGACCAGTTTTAAAAGCTGATCTTGAATCTCGCTGGCTGATACAGGCACAGTTAATTGCCTTTCATCAATCAGCCAGTTAATTCCTTCGCTACGCCATAAACGGGTCAGAAAATCATAATCCGATTCATTCGACTGCATTACAAAAGGTCGGACATCATAGTCCCGGCTGAGTCCTGTCAAATCCAGGCTAAGACTGGCCGCGAATAATACACTTCTGTTTTGCCATTCACTGAACAGGATTTCACTGATCTCGCGCACCGTCTTATTCATAAAAACCCGACTGTTACGGCGCTTCTGCCAGAGTGCAGTCGGATCATTTAGCGTCAATTTATACAAGGTCAAAGCTCCATCATTCTGCCCTTGACTGGCTGCAGTAATAATGCCCGTAGTCCGGAAAAGTTCACCCCGGTCTGTGACCTGATCAATGGCCACCCGACAGCCGATAAACTGTTTCAAGGCAATATGAGCATGAGTGGAAAGACAGATCAGTTCAGCCTGCAGACCTTGATTGATCTGATGCTGACCCTCAATCCGCTGAATCAAAACCTGATGATTTATAGGGGGATGTGAAAACTGTAAATGTAGCGCACGATGCTGTCGCTTAAGCCCGAGCTGCTCCAGCAGCATATGGATAGGTTTTGGCATTTTATAGTTATAATTTTAAGCTTTATTATTGTGCGGCAAATTTTAGGAAAAGTTATCCATTTCGTCCAGTTCACGATGCATTTCACATAATTAGGCCTTTAATTTATGACTCTTCAATTAAAAATCTTAAATCGCATGTGGTACATCTTAATTAAAAATATTGCCCAATATGCCCTATTTTTCTGATTATCCTATACGGAACTTGCTGTTACACTCATTCAGATCTCATTCTTCAAGGCCAAAGACATGCTGAAACTCCCTTCTAAATTACCTGATTTGGGCGTGACCATTTTTAGTACCATGTCGGCCTTGGCACAAAAACTCGGAGCCTTGAATCTTTCTCAAGGATTTCCAGACTTTGCAGCGCCTCCTGCCTTGATTGAAGCTTTAAACCGGGCCAGCCAGAATGGATTTAACCAGTACACACCGGGAGATGGTCTGCCAGTCTTGCGAAGTCTGATGGCAGATCTCTATCAGCAGCGTGATCAACTGATTATTGATCCTGTCGAGGAAATCACGATTACCCCTGGGGCGACAATTGCGATTTTTTGTGCCATTCAAGCCACGGTGCGTGCCGGGGAAGAAGTGATTATTTTCGACCCGAGCTATGACAGTTATGGACCTGCGGTACAACTGGTCGGGGCAAAGCCAGTGCATATTGCTTTGCAGCATCCTGATTTTTCTGTGGACTGGAATCAGGTCAAAGATGCCATTAATGACCGTACCCGCATGATTATCGTGAATACTCCACATAATCCGAGTGGGAGTGTCTGGTCCAAGGCAGACTGGCAGCAACTGATCGAACTGATTCGCGAGCGCAATATTGTGGTGCTGTCCGATGAAGTCTATGAACATCTGGTTTTTGACGGCGTTCAGCACTATTCGGCCTGGTCATTTCCAGAACTTCGCGAGCGTAGCTTCGTAATTGGCTCTTTTGGTAAAACCTTCCATGTCACTGGCTGGAAAACCGGATTTTGTATTGCTGCACCGGCACTGATGAAAATGTTCAGACAGATTTATCAGTTTGCCAGCTTCTGCGGTGTGACACCCGTTCAGGTTGCCTTGGCGGAATATATGCAACTGCATCCTGAGCATATACCTGAACTGTCCTCTTTTTATCAAAATAAACGGGATTTATTTAACTCATCCATTAAAACATCACGCTTTAAATGGACACCTTCTCAAGGGACTTATTTTCAGAACTTAGATTATTCAGAGATTCGGCCTGAGCTCGATGATTTTTCCATGTGCCATTTTCTGGCAGAACAACATGGGATTGTCGCGATTCCAGTCTCCGCGTTCTACCAACACCCCCCTGCAGATTTACGTCTGCTCAGGTTCTGCTTTGCAAAAAAAGAACAAACCTTGATCCAGGCAGGTCAAATTCTTTCAAAGATTTAACTCATTTTTTAACTAAAAATCTCATAAAATAAATGCCTTAGTTACTTAAAAGCTAAGGCTTTTTTTTATATTCTGCCGAATAATAGCTGCATCAATAAATAGATGATAATTCAATCACAGGATGTCGCATGGCACAGCACTCACTGATTCATCAACAGAATTTATGGAAAGCCTTTCTGGTTTTTCTATTGCCATTAATTGCGACCAATATCCTGCAAAGTCTCTCCGGCACGATCAATACGGTTTTTGTGGGACAAATGCTCGGAGTGAATGCGATTGCTGCTGTTGCCGTTTTTTTCCCGATCCTGTTTTGTCTGATGGCCTTTGTGATTGGTTTGTCTGCCGGTTCTACCGTACTGATTGGACAGGCTTGGGGTGGAAAAAATATAGAAAAAGTGCGCTGTGTGGTCGGTTCAACTTTATTTATGACCTTGATTGGCGGCAGCTTGATTGCGCTTTTCGGGGTAATTTTTGCTGAGAATATTCTTTTGGCCCTTGGCACAGATCCTGATGTAATGCATTTGTCCTTGCCCTATGTACAATGGATGCTGGCGGGTAGTCCCTTAATTTTTATCTATATTATTTATACTTCCATCTTGCGTGGCGTTGGGGATAGTACCACGCCCCTGTTTGCTTCCGCACTTACCATTGGGGTCGGTTTGGTGGTGACACCGGTCCTGATTGCCGGTTATTTTGGCTTTCCTAAAATGGGCATTATCTCACCGGCGATTGCCACCATTCTGGGAAATCTGGCGGTTCTGTTGTTTTTAATCCTGTATTTGAACTATAGGCAACATCCGCTCAAGCTGGACTGGGCCTTATTAAAAAATATTCGTCATCAACCACAGTTGAGCAGAATGATCTTGAAACTGGGGGTTCCTACTGGTGTGCAAATGGTCACGACTTCAGTTGCCGGACTGGTAATTGTCGGACTGGTCAACCGCTATGGCGCAGAAGCAACAGCGGCCTATGGTGCAGTCAATCAGGTCTTAAATTATATTCAATTTCCGGCTTTGTCGATTGCAATTGCCGCATCTGTATTTGGTGCGCAAGCGATTGGCGCAGGTAAATCGGATCTGCTCAATAAAGTGACCCGGACTGCGCTGAGTATGAATATCCTGTTTACCGGCGGTCTGGTGATTCTGGCCTACCTGTTCTCCAAATATCTGATGGCGCTGTTTATTACCGATCCTAAGGTTGTAGTACTGGGACAACAACTGCTGTTTATTGTGCTGTGGTCGATTCTGTTCTTTGGTGCCAGTGCCATTTTTGCTTCGATCATGCGTTCAAGTGGAACGGTGACCATGCCAATGCTGATTAATATTTTTGCCATTCTCTGTATTGAAGTTCCCGCCGCTTATCTGTTTAGCCGGTGGTGGGGTCTGGAAGGTATCTGGTATGCCTACGCGTTGGCCTTTGTCAGCCTGTGTATTTTGCAGGGACTGTATTACCAGTTGGTCTGGAAGAAAAAAACGGTTGAAGCGTTGATTTAGATGCAGGTTTTTTTACGTGCCTAAAGCATTACAGGAGTTAATACTCTCATTTGCAAAAAATTAGCCCCTATCACAGCGATAAAAAAACCCGCTTTCGCGGGTCTGTTTTACAATTTCTTAAGCAGACTTTTTCTTCTTTTTGCCAAACTGGGTCGCCAGTGCAGTGACATGCTGATAACCGGTTGGTAAGATCCGCTGAATCAGGTCAATCGCTTTGGCATCATTGCCGATCAGCAGACGGCGCTTGTCTTTTTGTACCGCCTCCAGAATTTGACGTGCAGCTTCTGCAGGTGGACAACGCAATAATTTATTAAAATTACGGGCTGATTTTTCCGGATTCATACCTAAAGTGAGCAGGCTGTTATTCATTTTTGCGGCATTGGCAATGTTGGTACGGATACCCCCCGGATGCACACACAGTGCACTCACGCCACAATTTTCCAGATCCAGTTCCTGACGCAGGGATTCAGTAAAACCACGTACCGCAAACTTGGTTGCATTATAGGCAGACTGGGTCGGTTGTGCAGTCAGACCAAACAGGCTGGAAATATTGATGATATGACCATCGCCGGTTTTCTTGATCAAAGGTAAGAATTCTTTGGTTCCGTAAACTACACCCCAGAAATTGATTCCGACAATCCATTCCAGTTCTTCATAAGATGCCCCTTCAACGGTTGAACCCAGCGCGACACCAGCATTGTTAAAGATCATATTGACACTGCCATGATCTTGTTCGACCTGTGCCGCCCAGTTACGCACTTGTTCCAGTTCAGCCACGTTCACTTTTTGAATGGTGAGACGAACATCAGTCCCTTGGAGTAATTCCACGGTTTGCGCCAGACCCTGTTCATTGATATCACTCAGCGCCAGATGACAACCCTGCTGGGCCAGTAATACTGCCAGTTGCTGGCCAATACCTGAACCGGCCCCGGTAATCGCAGCGACTTTATTTTTAAAATTTTTCATTCAATTTCCTTATGTAAAGAACTGCCATTCCATGACAGCAGGATCTTGTTCTGTTGTTTCAGGAGCTAGCACAGATCCTCAATATAGTTTTGACAATATAGATTGTCAATAATTATCCCATGTCCTTAGAGGCCAAATTTCAGGGGAGTATTTCTATATAGGTCTAAGCGTGATTTATTGCTAAGATATTCAAAATCTTCATGCAGATGAGCACACAGGCCTTATGACCGATTCAATCGACTCAGCAGCAAAATTACGACCCTCCAAAACCAAGGAACGTCAGTTTAAAGGCCTGTCGATGGCTGAACGGCAGCAGGCACGTCGTGAGAAGCTGATCGAAGCCGGAATTGAAGCCTATGGCAGTTATGGTTTTTTTTCAGTTACCGTCAAAGATATCTGCAATGAAGCCAAACTGACTGAACGTTATTTTTATGAATCTTTCAAGAAAAGCGAGCATCTGTTTCAGACCATTTTTTTGAAACTGATTGATGAACTGCAACAGAATGTGATGCACGCCATGATGCAGGCCTCGACCGATCCGAAAAAAATGATCGAAGCCGGTCTTACTGCTCTACTCACTACCCTGCGTGACAATCCGCGCATGGCACGGATCATTTATATCGATGCCATGCTGGTACAGGAGCTGCATAATCAGGCCACTATTCATGAAACCATGTCACGTTTTGACCGCATGATTCATGCCTTTGTCATGTTGATGATGCCGCAGTTAAATCGCAGCGAGCAGGAAATTTCATTGGTGTCGACCGGTTTAAATGGCTATGTCACCCAAATTGCCATTCGTTGGGTGATGAGTGGTTTTAAGCATTCGCTTGAGGAAGTTTTATCGTCGTGCAGTGTGGTTTTTTTGGCGCTGCTCGAGTCATTTTCCGAGAAAAAATAGCTGTTAAATCCTGTGCTTAATCGGCTTTCCTGCATTTACCAGTGAGTTGAAGATTTATGCTGTACTACGGAAATGAGTAAAATTAATTTATGATTTTTTAACAAGTTTCTGCATTATATTTGTCACAAATCTTTGCGAATATCAGCAGTTTTTCCCTTTCTGCAATGATACTGTCATAATTAGTCTTTGTAATAAGCCTGTCATAAATATAAAACGGTTCACCGTTTACATGAAATAGGGTATTGCGTTGTGAAAGATGACTACATATTAATCGTCGATGACGAGCTCCCGATTCGGGAAATGATCCATACCTCTCTGGATATGGCCGGTTTTCAGTGCTTGCAGGCAGAAGATGCCAAGCAGGCGCATCAGATGATTGTGGATCAGCGTCCGGCACTGATTTTGCTGGACTGGATGATGCCAGGTGGCGTCAGCGGTGTGGACCTGTGTCGTCGTCTGAAACGTGATGAAAGCCTGTCAGAAATTCCGGTGATTATGCTCACAGCGCGCGGTGAAGAAGACCACAAGGTACAAGGTCTGGATGCCGGTGCCGATGACTACATGACCAAGCCATTCTCGACCCGGGAACTGGTCTCGCGGATTAAGGCAGTACTGCGCCGCGCCAATGCCCTGAGCGGTGAAAAAACCATTGATGCCAATGGACTGATTCTGGATCCGGTCAGCCAGCGGGTGAATTTTGGCAATAATATTCTGGAAATGGGGCCGACTGAATATCGTTTGCTGGCATTCTTCATGACCCATCCGGAACGTGCCTATACCCGTGCGCAATTGCTGGATCAGGTGTGGGGCGGTAACGTCTATATTGAAGACCGGACTATCGATGTGCATATCCGTCGCCTGCGTAAAGTGCTGGAACCTTATGGTGTAGACCGTTTTGTACAGACCGTTCGCGGAACGGGCTATCGTTTCTCGACCCGTTCAGATGTCGCTTTAGGTTAATATCTTTTAAGGTAAATCTTGTTTTATGTATGAACCCTACCCTGTCCCCGAACTGGCACGCGAACACAAAAGAATCCGTTACAGCAGTTTATGGGATTTTGCGAAGCAGGATTTACGCTTACTGGCTTTTTTCCTCATTATCGCCAGCTTTATCGGTTTTGGGATTGGGTATTTCTGGGTTTGTATCGTAATTGCTTTCGTGGCGTTCTTTGCGACCCAAATGCGTTCCTTATATCTGGTCAATGAATGGATTTCCAATCGCCCCTATGATGTTCCGCCTAATATTGGCGGAATTTGGGGTGCACTGCTTTTCAATGTTTACCGCGCCCAACGTCAGGAACGGATTGTTCAGGCGGAAATGGTCGAATTGATTGATCGTGCACAATCTTCGCTGGTGGCCTTGCAAGAAGCCGTGGTACTACTTGATGAAAACCAGCAGATTGAATGGTGGAATCCGGCAGCCGAACGTCTGCTCGGAATCTCCAGTGATGACCGTCGCCGTAATATCCTGACCTTGTTACGCCAACCAAGCTTTATCGAATACTATTACCATATTGATGAATCCCCGGACGGCCTGAAAATGCGTTCTTCGCTGTTTGAAGACCATTATGTTCAGGTCAAAATGACCCGTTTTGGCGGAGAAAGTCGGGTACTGGTCGCTTATGATGTGACCCGGATGCACAATCTGGAACAGATGCGAAAGGATTTTGTCGATAATATTTCACATGAACTACGCACTCCTTTGACCGTGCTCAGTGGCTATATTGAAACCTTTACCGATCAGGAAGATATCAATCCACGCTGGAAACGCGCTTTTGATCAGATGCAGTCGCAAACCCGACGCATGAATGCCCTGGTCAACGACCTGCTGCTGCTGTCACGTCTGGAAAATGATAAAAATATTGCCAAAAACCAGATCATTGAAATGCCAAGTCTGATGAACCAGCTATTCGATGATGCCCAGGCCTATAATATTGATTATGGTCATACCCTGAATCTGGACATTGACAGTCATTGCGATCTGATCGGTTCAGATATGGAACTGGCCAGCGCCTTTAGCAACCTGATTACCAATGCCATCAAGTATACGCCTAAAGGCGGCACCATCACCATCGGCTGGCATGATGACGGTGAATCGGCCTATTTTGTGGTGCAAGATAACGGCATCGGTATTGATCCCAAGCATCTGCCACGTCTGACCGAGCGTTTTTACCGGATCGATTCAGACCGCAGCCGTCGTACTGGCGGTACCGGTTTGGGATTGGCAATTGTTAAACATGTACTCATGCAGCATCAGGCACATCTGGAAATTGAGTCCAAGGAAAACCAAGGTTCCACGTTTAAGGTAGTTTTCCCCAAAGAACGTCTCAGCTTTCCGGACTAATCTCACAAAATCAAAAAAGGTACCATCGGCACCTTTTCTTTTAAGCGTTTAAGAGCTGATCTGTTTTTCTTTGGACAGTGCACGCGCATAGGCAGCACGTTGCGACACCCGTTTAAGATAGGCTTGAATCGCTGGATAGCTTTGACCCGTCCGGCTCTGCATGGCCTCCAAAGGAAAACTCATCTGAATATCGGCAAAACTGAAATGCCCGGCAAAATAATCATGCTCACTCAAATAGCTTTCCAGAAACTGGATATGATCTTTTAAACGGCTCTGTACAAATTGCTTTTTCACCCCATCACAGATTTTCTTGGCCACAGGTCGAATCAGCAAAGGCGTATGTTTAGGCACTGTGGTCATTACCAGTTCCATCACCAGCAGCGGCATTAACGAGCCTTCCGCATAATGCATCCAGTAACGGTACTGGGCCTTGTCGGCAATATCTTCTGGGCGAAACTGCTGCTTTTCATCATACGTTTCCTGCAAATATTCCAGGATCGCCGCAGATTCTGCCAGTACCTGAGACTGATCGACCAGAATCGGCGCCTTGCCCAACGGATGGATCTGTTTCAAGGCCGGTGGCGCAGAAAGGTTGGGCTGACGTTTATAGTATTTAACCTCGTAATCCAGTCCTAATTCTTCCATGGCCCACAGGATACGAAATGATCGTGATTGTTCGAGATGATGTAAAACACGCATATTAGACTCATGATTTTATTGTTCTTGCTCACTGAGCATAGCAAAAAGCAGCAGACTCTAGCTCATTTTTTGATGACTGTAATGATATGTATCCTATGTTGCAGATTCACTATTTGAGTTCAATTCAGACAGCGCTCCATATTCCCATCATTTTTAGCATTTATCGGGAAGCACGCATCTGGTCTGGAAATGCAGGGGCTTCTAAACGAGGCCCATCATAGGCAGGAATGGAACCAAAACGTTCATGACCTTCAATCCATTGTTCCCGCGCAATTTTAAGTTCCTCTGTCGTGCGCCCGACCAAATTCCACCACAGTAAAATCGGGCTTTCAAATGGCTCCCCACCAATCAATAGCAGCCGGCTCCCGGCATGAACTTCAGCATTGACCTGCTGTAAGCCGGGCTCCAGGATCAGCATATTATCTTCATTTAGTTCATGCCCATTTATACTGGCCGTCCCCTCAAGCACCATAAAGCCATATTCAAATTTCGGATTCAGAGGCAAGCGCGCACTAGTACTTTGAGCTGCATACAGGTCTACTCCGAGTAGTTCGCTATGTACTTTAACCGGTGATCTCGTTTTTAAATATTCTCCGACCAGCACGGTAAATTCAATGCCTTGCTCATTGACGACCGGCAATTCAGGATAATGTTCAAAACCTGGTGCCATATTGATCTTGTCGTCCGGCAAGGCAATCCACAACTGTGCTGCATGCATATGGGTCTCACTTTCCGGAGAAACTTCAGTATGTGAGATACCATAGCCCGAGGTCATCAGATTGACCTGCTTGGGACGAATCAACTGCTGATTTCCCAGACTGTCATTGTGCATCATGCTGCCTTCGATCATCCAAGTAAAGGTCTGCAGACCAATGTGTGGATGAGGGCCGATATCCAGACCATCTCCTTGCGGGAAAATGGCCGGACCCGCATGATCCAGAAAACACCAGGCACCTATCATGCGCTTATGTCTGCTTGGCAAGGCACGTTTAATCACGGTGCCCTGTCCGATTTCCGCGCGACGTAAAGGAAACTCCTGAATAAACTGATTCACATACTTTTCGCAATCATCAGAATTCGACAGTTCAATATCACTATTATTCGACATGGCTGAGCTTACCTCGGCATTTTCATTCTACTTTTTGAGTGGGTGAGACATGTATTTGACCGATTCAAGATGCCTCTCTGTTCAGGACAATGTACAGGGTCTATGGGCAAAATCTATCCCTGGAAATATTTAGATACGTATAAAACGCCTCACTAGTCCCATCAATTTAAATTCTGAAAAGCTGATGAGATTTATATTCAAAGCCCCAAACTTGAGTTTTAACAAGTCAATCATGATTTAGGTACATGACGTTAGGAGTTTAAATAAACTGAAGATCAGGAATGTCATTTATGTTTCACGTGAAACGAATCCACAACAACTAAAGACCCCAATGAATAAGATGATTATTCATGTATTTCAATCACTTTCAATTTTATAAAACACAAATTTTGTTACGTTTTAGCTTTAAAAACTTCCCGGATACCCAATTTTTGGGAGGTTATTTTTTACTCAAACACGGCATAATAGGCACCTATAAAAATAATACTGGACCAGGACATGTCTGCTCAGAATGAGAATATATATTCAACGGCGAATGTATCTTTTCAAAATTCGACGACCGATAAATCACTGAAATTATCTGAATGTGATCTGCAAAACCGTCAGCTGATTGAACAGGCGCTGACAGATCCTCATGCCCGTATCCCTGCCCTGTTTCAGCAGTATTTTCATGATTATGTCTATACGCATAGTCATCATAACTTGCGTCAAATTAACTATCTGGCGCAAATTGCCTTTTTACTGTATTTCTTTGCCGATATCCTGATTATTCCAGACATGTTTTTTATTTCTGGTCTGATGCGCGTCGTTCTGGTTCTGGGGGCGATGTTTTGCTGTTATTACCTGTTTAAAAAATATAAAAATATTCAGATTTTGGACAGAATCTTGCCGATAGGCACCACTGTAGCTGCAGCGGCCTGGATTAGCTTACTCGCGCTTTCAACCAGTCCCCATGTTGCCACCTATATTTATGCCTCTGCGATCTTTATTCTTATCGCCAATCTCTGTGTGCAGACCCAGTTTAAAGTCGCAGTCTATTGCTCCATCTTGATTGCGCTGTTTATCATGCTTGGGGTGACCCAGTTCATGAGTGCCTCTCAAGCCTTTATTTTTAGTGTGGTCTTTAGTCCACTGTGGTTTTTTAGCATTTATATTAACTGGAATAATATTCTGAATGTGCGGCGTTCTTTTCTGCGCTCCCTGCTTGATGAATGGAACTATCAAACTTTAAAGAATCTGGCACATACCGATGATTTGACCCAGCTCTACAACCGTCGCCATTTTGTCGATATGGCTGAACGCTCTATTCATCAATGGCCCAAACATGCCAGTAGCTGCCTGTTGATGTTTGATGTGGATCATTTTAAAAATATTAATGATAGCTATGGGCATGATGTCGGTGATCGGGTGCTACAACTGATTGCTGAAGTGACCCGTAAAGAAATGCGGCATAGCGATGTACTGGCACGTTTTGGTGGGGAGGAATTTATCGCCCTCCTAGAAGATACTCAGCTGCAAGACAGCTGGGTGATTGCAGAACGAATTCGTTGTGCAATTCAAAAGCAGTACATTTATGTCGAACCCAATCATGCCATCCGGTTCACCATTTCGATCGGTGTAGCAGAACTGGAATCCCATAC
This sequence comes from Acinetobacter lwoffii, assembly GCF_015602705.1. Taxonomy (NCBI): domain Bacteria; kingdom Pseudomonadati; phylum Pseudomonadota; class Gammaproteobacteria; order Moraxellales; family Moraxellaceae; genus Acinetobacter; species Acinetobacter lwoffii. The sequence continues at coordinate 168,572 of NZ_CP059081.1, read as the reverse complement.
CCAACCCCTGGAAGACCTGATTAAACAAGCCGATATTGCCTTGTATCAGGCCAAGAAGTCTGGCCGAAACCGGATTGAGGTCTATCATCCAGATATGCTGAATAAGCCCAAGCCTGCGACAGAAAATCCCTGGAATGTATTTAAGCCAGACACTCAACCAGCCCAGTCAACGGCGAATTAAAGCTGGATCATTAGTCTGTTCTATAAGCTAGGATCATCCTTAGAATGCACTAATCGGGGATTTCATTTTATAAAATAAATTTGATTCTTCCACTTTTAAAATATCCAACAAAAGAATAGAATATTTTTTATACAACTATATATAAATTTCATCTTATTCATTTTTATATATTTTAATTTGGGAAGGCTGCATGCCGCATGATAACGAAAAAGAATCACGTACCCTGATTCAGGAGGCTCTTCAAGATCCGCTTGTTCGTATTCCTGCGCCTCTAAAACCGGCCTACTATGCCCATCAAAAGAAGCTCACTTTAAAATACCTATTACAGGTCAATTTATTCGCACAGCTGGCATATGCCTCTTATACCCTCGCCGATATTCTGGTGCTGCATGATATTCTCAATTTGCTCATTTTGACCAAAATTAGCTATACCATTCTGATCGTACTGATCACGATCTGGATGTATCACTCTTACCGCAATTTACCTGTGTTTGACTTACTCTTACCTACCTCAATTATTGGCGCAAGTGCCATCTGGTTTTTTAATCTAAATCAGTCTGAAAGTGCTTATACCCTCATTTATCAATATGCCTCCTTGGTTTTTATTGTGTTGGCCAATTTATGTGTGCAGATCCGGTTCTGGCCGTCTTTGATTACTTCGAGTCTGATTACTTTGATGATTTACATCGGTGTATATTTCAATACTCGATCTGACCTGTACCAGATGTTTTTATTTTCCCTGATTTATCTGCCAGTATTGACCTTCAGTCTATATATTAGCTGGAGCTCGACCTTAAAATCACGCATGGTATTTTTGCAGCATACCCTGAATGAATATAATCGGCAGGCCTTTGAAAATATGGCTCACACCGACTCACTCACTGGCCTGAATAACCGTCGCTGTTTTGAATATCTCGCGCAACAACTGGTACAACAGAATTTTGATCAACCGGTGCCTATGAGTTTACTGGTCTTTGATGTCGATCATTTTAAGCAGATTAATGATCGTTATGGTCATGATATCGGAGATCAGGTCTTACAGACGATTGCTCTAAATACACACAGCGAAATGCGGCAGCATGATATTTTGGCACGCTATGGCGGTGAGGAATTTATTGCATTTTTACCTGAAACCTCTCTGGATGAAGCGCTAAAAGTTGCCGAGCGTTTAAGGCATAAAATTGAAAATATTGTGATCGATCTGGACAGCCAACATCGTTTCAGTTTTAGCATTTCGATTGGTGCTGCCATTCTGGAAAGCTGTGAAACGGATTTGATGACCCTAATTAAGCAAGCCGATATTGCCTTATATCAGGCTAAAGCCAATGGACGCAATCGGGTTGAAGCTTATGATCCAGATCTGGAGCAAAGTTTAGCTGGGGAGCTGCAAAACTGGCAGGTTAAACCGGCATAAGCATCTTTTCCGAAAAGCATAAAAAGAGCGCCGAAGCGCTCTTTTTTATTAGGTTATATCTGATAAATCAGATACTGCCGCGCGCATAGCGCTTGGCGTAATTTAGGCGGACAGCAGTGCTTCGTGAAATCCCTCACTGCCGCGAGCATAGCTCTTGGCGTAAAATCGGCTAAAAGCTATCGCTTTTAGAAATCCCGATTTTACTCCCATTCAATTGTTGCTGGTGGTTTAGACGATACGTCATACACAACACGAGAAACTTCAGCAATTTCATTCATGATACGGGTCGAGATCTTATCGACTAAATCATAAGGAAGATGCGCGAAACGAGCCGTCATAAAGTCCACGGTTTCTACCGCACGCAGTGCAATCACCCATGCATAACGACGGCCATCACCGACTACACCCACCGATTTTACTGGCTGGAATACTGCAAATGCTTGAGCAGTCTTGTCATACCAGCCGCTGGCACGCAGTTCCTGCATGAAAATGTCATCCGCAAGACGTAAAATGTCTGCATATTCTTTTTTCACTTCACCCAGGATACGCACACCAAGACCTGGGCCCGGGAATGGATGACGGTAGATCATGCTGTGTGGCAAGCCTAAAGTCGTACCCAATTTACGTACTTCATCTTTAAATAAGTCACGTAATGGTTCAACCAGTTCAAACGCTAGATCTGCTGGTAAACCACCCACATTATGGTGTGATTTAATCACATGCGCCTTACCCTGCTTGCTTGCAGCAGATTCAATCACGTCTGGATAAATCGTACCTTGTGCAAGGAATTTTACGCCATCTAATTTACGTGCTTCTTCAGCGAAGACAGCAATAAATTCACGGCCAATAATTTTACGTTTTGCTTCAGGATCAACTTCACCTGCAAGCGCAGTCAAGAAACGCTCTTCAGCATCAGCACGAATCACGCGGATACCCATGTTATCAGCAAACATTTGCATCACTTGATCGCCTTCGTTCAAACGAAGCAAACCGTTGTCTACAAATACACAGGTCAGCTGATCACCGATCGCTTTATGCAACAGCGCTGCCACTACAGATGAATCCACACCACCAGAAAGTCCTAGTAATACTTTTTCATCACCAATCTGTTGGCGAAGCTGTTCTACACGTAGATCAATAATGTGTTCTGGCGTCCACAGACCGCGACAGCCACAAATTTGATGCACGAAGTTCGACAGTAATTCTGCACCTTTAGAAGTATGTGTCACTTCAGGATGGAACTGAATACCATAGAAACGGCGAGTTTCGTCAGAAACCATCGCAATTGGACAGCTTGGCGTCTGTGCAGTGATCTGGAAGCCTTCTGGAATACGGGCAACTTTATCGCCATGGCTCATCCAGACATGCAACTGGTTTTCACGGTCCTGTAAATTACCGATCAGCTTGTCACGTACGACAATATCTACTTCTGCATAGCCAAACTCATGTACATGACCCGGCTCAACTTTACCGCCAAGCTGTTCGCACATGGTTTGCAGGCCATAACAAATACCCAATACCGGCACACCCAGCTCAAATACCACTTGCGGCGCACGCGGGCTGCCTTCAAGGTGAACGCTCTCAGGTCCACCAGACAAGATGATACCGTTTGGATTAAATGCACGAATGTCTTCTTCAGACATATCATAGGCATACATTTCAGAATATACACCAGCTTCACGGACACGACGTGCGATGAGCTGACTATATTGAGAACCGAAATCCAGAATCAGGATACGATCTTCAGTAATTTGAGTATTGGTAGTCATGACGAACAACTATGAAAGGCAAACGAAAGATAAGCGCCGTATTCTAACATTTTTCAGCGCATTAAGCACACAATTCGCATTAGGTATACATTTAGTTGATTGCATTATATTTCTAGCACAACAAAGCGTCCCTTCGGATGCCTTGTTTGGTCTGTCATTTTTATATTTTTAAGCTCAAGATTTAATCCAACTAAGCATGTTTTTATAAAAATCTGAAGATAATATGTAAGAGAAATTTTTGCTCAATTGAAGATGGATGGAGCGTTAATTATTTTACTTTCTGGTACTGACTTTCATGCCCCGGGCTGTTAGGATTTGACCACACTTTTGCTTGTACTGGGCTCATGGAACTGATTGATTTTATCTTGCATGTTGATGATCACTTGCTTGAATTTATCACCAATTACGGGATCTGGATTTATGCCATTCTTTTCCTGATTATCTTTGTAGAAACAGGTCTGGTGGTCATGCCGTTCCTGCCTGGCGACAGCTTGCTATTTGCAGCAGGTGCACTGGCAGCCTCTACTGGTGCAATGGATCCATGGGTGCTGATTCCACTCTTGTTTGTTGCGGCAGTTCTGGGTGACACCCTGAATTATCATATTGGTAAATATATTGGTCCTCGGGTTTTCGAGATCGAATCGCGCTTCATCAATAAAAAACACTTATTGGCGACCCAGCAATTCTTTGCCAGACATGGTGGTAAGACCATTATTTTTGCGCGTTTTGTTCCTTTTGCCCGTACCTTTGCACCCTTCGTTGCCGGTGCTGGCAGCATGAATTACAAATATTTCCTGACCTATAATGTAGTAGGTGCATTCGCCTGGATTAGCTCATTTGTCATTTTGGGCTATATGTTTGGCAATATGCCGATCGTTAAGGACAACTTCACTTATCTAATTTTTGGCATCATTATTTTAAGTGTATTGCCAGGTGTGATTGGCTTTATTCAACAAAAGCTCAAAAAAAGTAAAACAGCTTAAGAACTTTTTACATTAAGATTCTTTTACAGCCTATGCTTTTAATCCCAGAGCTTGATTAGGAGTGGGATCAGACAAAGCAGGACAAATAAAGCCGCGCCTTTATAAATGAGGCCGGCTTTTATTTTTTCAGATGGACTGGTCAAAATGGCCTGACCAAAGACCATCCAGAAAATCCCGACCGGAACGGTACTCAAGCTAAAGGCAGCAAAAACCAGAACGAAGTTGGTCGGGCTTTGCCAGGTTTCCATCGGTAAAATCCCGGAGGCCAACAATGCTGCTTTAGGATTTTTTAGGGTAGTTGTAAACATTTGCCAGGGACGTATCTGCGGATGGTTTTTGCTGTAACGTTCTAACTGCTGAGCCTTATATAAATGCAAGGTCATCCAGCCCACACAGATGGTACTCAGTACATAGACCAAGCCTTTAAAATTTGGCCAAATTGGTGACGCCAGATGAATCAACAAGGCCCATACATTAATGGCATAAAAATAGCCGAGCAAAATGGCAGGAAGATAGAGACTGGTTTTGGCCTGCCCCTGCTGATGAGCGGAACTGGCCACCAAGGCATTGGCAGGCCCTGGAACCATCAGCACAGCAATGAGTCCTAAAACAAATAACCAATTTTCAATCATCGCAATGAACTTTTCCGGGCCAAGGTTGTAGCTTAATCAATATGGGAGTGTGATAACAAGCTTATAAATTTCAGATTTTTATACAGTCTGGTCAATTTCCAGTGAGTTTTATCTTAATTTAAGCCATACTTTTCTTGTTTAAAGCAATAAAAAATGCCGACCTGAAGTCAGCATTTATCTGTTTTATATTGAATGATTTATTTAGGCGTTGCCTGCCGAACGATGATCGGACAGTTCTTATAACGCGCGGCCTGTACAATTGCTTCCTGCTCGCCTAAAAGCCGTGCCAGTTCGGTTCTTTTGGTATCGGATGATTGTCCCATATTGACTGAAACACTCGGGCCGATGCCCCAACCACCGCGACTGCCCCAGCCACCGCCAAGACCTACGCCCACACCAACGCCAGTACGTTTTGCTGGCTCAACGCCATTGTCGATATACTGCTGAATACGGTTATATTCACCCTGTAGTTGCGAACAACCCAAAGTCTGATACAGGGTTGGCGACACATAAGTCGGTTTTACCGGCGTTGCACAGGCACTCAGTAATGCAAGTGCAGCAATACTCAGGCTTATTTTCACAAGTTTCATAGCTAACTCGATCTTAATTCTGCTCTATCTCATTGAACAACGATTGATAGGCCTGAGTCAATTTATGATCAGTAGCCAAATGAATCAAAGGCTGATTTTTCTGATGAGATTCTTTCATCAAGATCGACGGCGGCAACATACTGTCAAGCACCGGTAAGCCTTCATCTTTGAGCTGCTGTACCACTTCACGCGGCAATTTGGCCTGTGCCTGAAACTGGTTCACCACAATCCCTTCAATTTCCAGACCTTCATTATGGTCATCCTGGGTTTCAATGACATTTTCAATCAGGGTCTGTAAGGCACGTTTAGAAAATACATCACAGTCAAATGGAATCAGCACGCGGTTTGCCGCAATGAGTGCAGAGAGCGTAAAGAAATTGAATGCAGGCGGTGTATCAATAAACACCCGATCATAATGTCCTGACAGTTGTTGCAAGGCATCTCTTAACTTGTAGATCTTGTGCTTGGACTCCAGTGCATGGGCCAATGCACCCAGCGTTGGACTAGCCGGAATGACATCCAGATGTTTAAAAGAGGATTGATGCACATAACTTTCCAAGCCTTTGCTACGACTTTTTAAAATCGAGCCAATCGCATTGCCGAGTAGGCCCTTGCTTTGCTGATTACCGAGTACATCTTCAAAATAGTTTTCTATATTTGGTTCGAGTGCCGGTTTGTCACTGGAATACGTCGCATCATCGCCCAGCACATACTGGCTGGAATTGGCCTGCGGATCCAGGTCAATCAATAAAGTCTTTAAGCCCTGATGTGCACTGATCGCTGCCAGATTGACAGTAATACTCGACTTGCCTACCCCACCCTTTTGATTAAATACCACACGTGTACGCATGTCCCCCTCCTCACATTTTTAATTACTTTTACAACATTTGTATTTTCTAATTATTTGCATGGACTGGCTGTGCTGATCATCACAGCTAGCCTGCTTTTAGCCAAAATTCGGCTTGATCATCACCAAAGCCAGAATAGACACCAATGAAACTACAGCAATAACTAAGCCAGCCCGGCGTTGTGCCAGCAAGATTGAATCATCTTTTTTATAGGCTTTAGCTAAAGAGGATACCAGCACAAAAAATAAAATAACCTTGGCATAAAACCAGGGTTGCACATCAAAATCCTTGATCACCAATGACACAATACCTGTAAGCGCGATCACCGTAATGGCCAGATGCTGTAAAGCCACCAGCGCAATTCGTGCCTTTGGATTCGGTAGGTTGCCTTGTGTACCAATAAACAAAGTCAAGGCACGGGCAAGAATGGCGACAATCGCCAGTCCTGCTACCGACATATGGATAATCTTGACTAAAAGTTGGGTTTCCATCATTTCCTCTTAGTTTTTAGGTGCGTGTGCACAAGCAGGACTGGTCGTATCCTGACCTGCCCATTCTTCAGGCAAAAATGCATGAATGGCCAGCGCATGAATTTTGTCTTTTGAAAGCAGATCACCTGCAGCAGCATAAACTTTCTGATGACGCTGGACTGGACGTAAACCGGCAAAAGCCTGACTCACAATCACGGTTTTAAAATGCGATTCTTTTCCCGGGAAATAACCGCCATGACCCGAAGATTCATTCACCACTTCCAAATAGGTTGGGGATAATTGCGCCAAACGGTCTTTCAGTTGTTGTTCTAAGCTCATGGCCTGACTCCGATCTGCAAAAATATAGTCTCAGTATACCTTGTTCTGTCGAGTATTTCGGTAATCTGTACAGGTGCAATCCGTTGATTGTGGCCAAGTTTCATTGATTTTTATATGAATATTGGTTATTTATTGGCTAGTCTACAGCATTTTGCTTTTATTTTATGCAATTGATGCAAGATTTTTAACAAAGGTGTTGACCACATTTTTGCATGCTGTATTATACACGGCATGCGGGAATAGCTCAGTTGGTAGAGCATAACCTTGCCAAGGTTGGGGTCGGGAGTTCGAGTCTCCTTTCCCGCTCAAATTTTTTTCATTTAGTTTTTTCATTTAAAAAACTTTATAGACTCCGCGGGAATAGCTCAGTTGGTAGAGCATAACCTTGCCAAGGTTGGGGTCGGGAGTTCGAGTCTCCTTTCCCGCTCCAGATTCAAAAAGCCCTCATCGAAAGATGGGGGCTTTTTTTATGTTGATTTTATTATGTTTTTTAAAAAACCTTCTTCCTTTGTTATTCGATTCAATAAAAAATATTCTTAATGTAATTTGTATTTTGTGACCAAGATGTGACCATGGCGTGCCCACGACAATAAAAATGGCCTCAATTGACCTTAAATGTCCTCAATCGATCACCACTTTCAGAGCTTTTTGAAAGCAAAAAATCACCCTGTTCTCTTCCAAACAAAGTGTTTTTTACCAAACGATCAAAGATTTGTGACCATTTCACTTTTTGATGTGACCATTTGTGACCAAACTAGCTATTATCATTTTGATTATTATCAATTTTCTTAAAAATCAATAAATCGCCCACTTCTACATCTAATGCAATACAAATTTTATCAATGGTTTCAAAATCAATCCGTACAGATTCATCATTATAAAGTTTATGCAAAGTAGATTTATTAATTCCAGTACTTCTCACCAAATCAGCAACCTTAAGTTTCCTTTCTGCTAATAAAACCGCCAAGTTTGAGATAATCATAAAATCTCCTAGTTAAATCATAAAAAGTACTTGCAACAACATAAAAATATGATAATTTATGTCTTAGGAATAATTTTTCCTAGTTACCTAGTAAAAAATATGAGGCTCTATTATGTCATATACCTATCTCACAGCCCAGCAACTGGCTGAAAAAATCCAGTACGACGCTCGTACTATCCGCAACCAACTGAAGGACAGTGTCTTTATTGAAGGTGTTCACTACATCCGTCCTTTTGGTGGTCGAAAAATTCTTTTTGTTTGGGAACGCATTGAAACTGAAATGCTTAAATTCACCGGTTTAAGCATGGATGCCTTGCAATAAGGCTTAGGAGGTTTAACTGATGGCTACCATCCGGGAACGAAGTGGCAAACTGATTGCCGACTTTCGCTACATGGGCATTCGTTGTAGAGAGACAACCAATCTTGAAGACAATGCTTATAACCGACGCATTTTGAAAAAACGTCTCGAACAGCTTGAAGCTGAAATTACTTTGGGAACTTTTGAATACGAAAAGTACTTTCCAAAAAGTAACCGTGTTGAGGAATTTAAGGAAAAAAGAAGTCAGCAAATTGCTGTACAGACCAAAGTTCCTCTTTTTAAAGAGTTTACTGAATTGTGGTTTAAGCAGAAACAAGTTGAATGGAGAACCTCATATCAGCAAAAGGTTTCAATTGTGATCAAAAACTATTTGATTCCTGCTTTTGGTAATCAGGTTCTCTCGAAAATCAAGAAGTCAGACTTGCTGAACTTCCGTGCCTCTCTCGCCAAAGTGACACACGGAAAAGATCAAACAAGTCTGAAAGCATCGAGGATCAATCAAATCATGACGCCTTTACGTATGATACTCAATGATGCGGCTGAACGATACGAGTTTGAGTCGCCTTATAAAAATATTAACAATCTGAAGGAAAGCAAGATTGAAGTCACACCTTTTTCTCTGGAAGAGGTGCATAAAATTCTTACCACAGTGCGTGAAGACTTCCGCCCCTATTACACCATTCGCTTTTTTACGGGTATGCGTACCAGTGAAATCGATGGTCTGCAATGGAAAAATATCGACTTACAGCGTCGTGAAATCCATATCAGAGAGGCGTTAGTGAATGGTGTGCTTGGTGGAACCAAAACTTATGGTTCTGACCGCACGATCCAGATGAATGACCGCGTTTACCAAGCCTTTCTCCAACAGAAAAGCTTAAATAATGGTAAATCAGAGTTTGTTTTCTGCAATCGTGATGGTGGACCTCTCGATTATCGTCTGGTGAATAAACGTGTCTGGCATCCGATCTTGCGCTTTCTAGGATTGAAGTCTAGAAGAGCCTATCAAACACGCCATACAGCAGCAACTCTTTGGCTGTCAGCAGGAGAAAATCCGGAATGGATCGCACGTCAATTGGGACATTCAACGACTGAAATGCTGTTTCGAGTCTATAGCCGTTACATCCCCAATGTTACGCGCCGCGATGGCAGTGCATTTGAAGCCATGCTGGAAAAACTAAATACAGAGGAGCTTGCACATGAATAGTAAAGCTTTCTTTGGTGGTGTGGTCGTCAGCCCTGAAGCAGATATGGTCGCTCGTGAATTAATCCATGAGCTACACATTCCCAAACTTCACAATCTAGCTTTTTTGTTGGAAATCAATAAATGCTTCGATGATCACCAGGCGTTGAGACTCTGGTTACAGCGAATGTTGGATGAAGGGCAAGCCCATTACGATGACTTGGCCCAACAGGCCCGTCTCCGCTTAATGAGTCTCGCTCACTAATAAAACAAACACAGACAGAAGGTCATCCAATCGATGACCTTAGCCCCTCTATACCTATAAAAAGGTGAACACATGCATAAAGATATTTCAATTTGGATGCCACTCTATATTGGCGACCTACAGGCAAAATTTGCACGAATGACGGCAGAACAAATTGGTGCGGCACTGCTGTTAATGATGGATTTCTGGAAAAATGGTGCCATTCCTCATGACCTAGCTACTGTATGTAGCATCACGAAATTACCTCAGCACACCAAGGCTAAAACTTTGTTGAATACGCTGATGGCTCTGGAATTGTTTGAAGTCGAGTCTGAGCAGATTCATTCAAGTTTTTTAACCAGTTTAAAAAGCCAGGCATTGCAAAATCAGCAAATGAAATCTGATAAAGCTAAAAATGCAGCTCAAGCACGCTGGAATAAATCCGCAAGTAATACTCAAGCATCAACTAAGCAACGAAAAGTAAATGCTCAAGCAGCTCCTGAGAAGAGCCCGAGTATTACTCAAGTCATGCTTGAACCATGCCCTTCATCTTCATCTTCATCTTCATCTTCATCTTCATCTTCATCTTCATCTTCATCTTCAAATTTTGAAGAAAAAAATGAGAATTTTTTAGAAAATTCCAAATGGATTTAGGAGAATAATCATGAATACCATGCTTAAAACGCTCCAGTTTCGCGCAGAAACAATAGAAACACTCTGCCCTACCCACCATATACCCCTGATGGAAATCGCCGGTCACAGGCTCTGTAAATTGTGTGCCAAAGAAACCGTCCATCACTCACATGCAGCCTATGCAGATGAGCTGCAACAGCGGTTGCTGCAACAGAAAATCAAAAACTCAGGGCTCAATAAACGCTACCTGGACCGTGGCTTCAAGAATTATGTAGTTGCATGTCCTGCTCAAGACAATGCCATCAAACTATGTCAGGCTTTTGCACAGCAGATTATTTCTGACCACAACCCAAATATGTTGATGATTGGTACACCGGGTACAGGTAAAACCCATCTGAGTGCATCAATTATTCGCAACATTCTGCATAACAGTACAAAATCTGCGCGTTACTATACCAGTGCAGAAATTGCTCAAAAAATGATGGACACCTGGTCAGATGCTTCACGCTCTGAGAAAGAAGTTATCGACCATTTCTCCAGTTTTGATTTATTAGTGATTGATGAATATGGCCTGCATGACCGGCATGAAAAACGCCTGGAGATGGTACATAAGGTTTTGTATAGTCGTTATGACAACATGAAATCTACCCTTCTGATTTCCAATTTCACAGTCCAAAATATGCAGCGAGATTTAGGTATCCGATTATGGTCACGATTACATGAAAACAATTTGATTGTAGTACCGTGTTATTGGGATGATCAGCGGATAACCAAATAATACGACTCTTTACTTAAGCCAATTATCTCGCTGAAATAATTGGCTTTTATAATTAGATTTTTCAAAATTGCATTAATTGCATATTCTTATTAAATGGACAGATATTCTTATTTGAAGCTAAACACCCGTTCTTATTTGGTGGTGTTTCAAAAAGTATGCTGAAAAAAACAATATGGCTTTTGATAAAATAGAGGTATGAAAATAACGCTACAAATCAAATGTCCTACCTGTCTAAGTAACAATATAAAGAGAAATGGCATCAAAGTAGATGGGAAACAAAACCATCAATGCAAAGATTGCAAACGTCAGTTTATTGGTGCTCATGCATTAAGCTATCAAGGGTGTAACTCAGGTATTACCGGCAAGATATTACATTTAATGATCAGAGGAAGCGGTGTAAGAGATATTGCTGAAGTCGAGCGTATCAGCATTGGCAAGGTATTACGAACCTTAAGTGAATCGATCTATCAGATTCAGCCTAAACAAAGCCACTACGAATGTCTTGAAGTCGATGAACTTTGGACTTTTGTAGGGAATAAGAAAAATAAACAATGGCTTATTTATGCCTACCATCGAGAATCTGGAGAAATTGTTGCTTATGTTTGGGGTAAGCGGGATTTAGCAACGGTTCAACGTCTTAAAGCTAGACTTAAAAAGCTTGGGGTTCAATATGCTCGAATTGCGAGTGATCATTGGGATAGTTTTATTACAGCATTTCAATGTTGCAAGCAAGTGATCGGTAAGTTTTTTACCGTCGGTATTGAAGGTAACAATTGTAGAATTCGTCATCGAATCAGGCGTGGATTTAGGAGAAGTTGCAACTTTTCTAAAAAGCTCGAAAATCATTTTAAAGCCTTTGATTTGACTTTCTTTTACCTTAATAACGGATTTGTTTAACGCCAGCATACTTTTTGAAACACCACCTAGTGATTTATTTCGTCATCTTCAAGTTGGTCAAACTGAATGTCGTAAACGACGTATTTGGGTTGGTCGAGTGAAACTGTATATTAGTGCGCTACGATTAGAAGATGGAGAACTTTTACTTGTTGTTTCTCCTATGTTGAATGCTTCAGCTATTCGTGATTATGCATTACGCTGGGAAATCGAAACCTTATTTAGTTGTCTCAAAGGACGTGGATTCAATCTTGAAAATACTCGTTTAACAGACCCTAGACGAGTCAAGAAATTGATAGCAGTGCTAGCTATCGGTTTCTGTTGGTGCTATTTAACAGGTGAATGGCAACATGATCGAAAAAAAGCGATAAAAATAAAGAAGCATGGACGACTTTCAGTAAGTTTATTTCGCTACGGTTTGGACCATGTTCAAATGGCTATTCTACGTTTGATTGGTTTTGGGAAAAAAGAAGAATTTAAGAAAGTGCTAGCAATTTTAAGAAAGAAAAAGCCTGATAGGACAAGGGCCCTATGAAATTTGTCGTGTACAGAGTTAAAATTGTTACAAAGCCGCATTTTATATACATTTTTAAATTATCAACTTTATTTAAAATATGAGTGCAGTTATTTTGATCAATAAAATTAGTTTGGGGGTTAGTCGTTATGTTGAGTCGCTTTTTAGTTATTTGCCTGAGTAGTATGTATATTTTTTCGACTTATACTCTTGCAGCTGAACCACAAAAATCACTTCCTCCTACCACTAACAATCTAAACAATTTAGCACTGTTAAACCAAGCCGACACATGGTCTTTAGATAATCTAAATAAAGCGGAGTGGTCGGACAATCTTGAAAAAGGCTATCTTCCTGTTTACGCAAAGTTACAAGTGCTGTTGAGTCGCCATTACTCATCCTCAGGTGCAATTGATGGCATATTGGGCCTAAATACTGTGAAAGCCATTTCCGCTTTTCAGATTATGAAGGGTTTAAGTGGTGACGGAATCTTAGACGCAAATACTTGGCAGCTTTTAAATGAAGATACGACTCAACCGACGTTTATTAAGTACACCATTACCACACAAGACTTAAAAGTTCCTTATGCTCAATCGATCCCTGTAGATTATGCTGAACAATCAAGAATGAAGGGCTTGTATTACACTCGTGTGACCGAAATGCTCGGTGAAAAATTCCATATGGATGAATTGTTTCTACAAAAAATTAATTCAGGCGCAAATTTTAATAAAGTCGGTGAAAAGATTATTGTCGCAAATGTAATAAATGTTTTGCCAAATAATGTGCAAAGCATTATTGCACACAAAGGTTCTAAACAATTATATTTGCTTAATCGACAAAATAAGATCATTGCATCTTTTCCTGCAACGATCGGGAGCGAAGATAATCCCTCACCCACTGGCACGCATGCCATCGGCAGTATCGTGTTCAATCCACATTATAGTTATAACCCTAAGAATTTTATTCAAGGCAAAAATCTTAAGCCCTTAAGCCTCCCCCCAGGACCCAACAACCCTGTAGGAAATATTTGGATTGGTTTATCTCGACCTTCTTTTGGGATTCATGGTACGCCAAATCCCGCCTTAATTTCTAAAACAGCATCGCATGGTTGTATCCGATTGACTAATTGGGATGCTAATAACTTAGCTAAAGTCCTCCATAAGGGGTTAACTGTAATTTTCTTGGAATGAAAAAATTTACCTCGCTATTTGAAAAATCAAAATTTAGCAATCAAGCGCTTGCGTTCTCAAGCTCAATTCCTCTTGTCTCTTCCCACAAAGCCAAGATTTCGCTAGGCGTATACTTTTCCCACTTTTCATAGTTGCCAATAATTGGGCACTAACAAACAGCTCAATCTCGGAATACGTCCAATTTCCAGGAAGATTCCTCGGATACTTAGGTTTTTCATCTTTATGGTCTAAATAATCTAAATAAGTCGATATTTTCTTAGCAAAAACAGTATCTTTAATAAACCTAGCGTTTTCATCACCGGATAGCTCTAAGGTGCGTAACCGATCACCTACAAATTTCGACTGATACCAAAACAAGCTCAAAATATGCTGTAAATCATATTTAAGAAGCATCCGCATTAAATCCAATTCCAAAGCATTATTTTTCTTTACAGGGATTTTTTTTATTGGCGAACAAAATCAAGCAAGGCATACACTTCATTTAATCTTTTATTTTTTATATATTTTCCAATTTCCTTGAAGTCTTTGATATAAACTTTTGAACCCATAATTTCCTCATACAGCCCAAAGGTCCACTGCTCTAGGTAATCGTAGCATTCAGGAATCACAAGATTTATGTCTGCCTTAAAATTTAAGGCTAAGTAAGTTTGAATTTCATGCGTTATATTTTCATTCAAATATTGTCTACAATCTGAATGTAGCTGGCGCAAATCAGCTTGTTTTTGTATAAATTCGTCAAATTCATTTGTTTTAAAAAGATAGCCTTTTTCAAATATTCTTTTTACAAGATCACCAGCACCATTGGCTTCGAGTTCAACAAATGAACGCCACTCATGTTATGGCAAAACATTGTCTGTGCCAATCTTAATTTTGCTGAGCATAACATACAGAACTATTTTTTCTAAGTAACTGAGCTGCTGCTTCGGTGAATCTATTGGCTCATCTGACAATGTTGGAATACACAATTTAAACTCATTGAGATATTTGTTCATGTAATTTTGTACAGAGCGTCTACGGCAGTCATAGCATTCTAATTCTCTCTTGTAATTCTTCCAATCTTTAAAGCCTATGTCTTTACGTATAAAAATTTCATAATCGAAATAGCACTTTTTGCAGTTTTTTATTCCCGTATATTTTAAATGTCCACTGTGTTTAACGATTCTTTCCAATTTTGCAGATGAACTAATATCATATTTTTCCACTAATTTTTTTACAGAATAAGTGAACTGGTGCTTTTCAATTTCATTAAATTGCCAATAGTCTTGTAATAATTCTAAATTAAAATCTTCATATTCAGGATTCATCACAAGTTCATATTGTCCTTGGCTTTGTTGCACAAATAGACGAAAGGTAGAGTTGTTCTAATCTTCAGATATTTATACAACAGCCACCGTTTTAGCTGTACCAAGTTGAGTAAATTTATTCAAAATATCGACTCTTATTTGCAAGTCAACCACCTGACGATTAAAGCATCGACTAGATACACCTTGTCCAAGTCGTTTCAAGGCAAACATTTTAGCCTCTATTCGGGATCGTCGATGATAACCAATATCTCGTTTCCACTGCTTTTGACCCCTGTCCCAACAGCCTTGTACTGCATGATTCCTTGCTTTACCAATTTCATTTTCTACCCATAAAGCAGCATTGGAACGAGGAGGGATAATTACATTTGCTTGCCGTTTCAAAATCGCATCATAACAATTCACTGTGTCATAAGCACCATCAGCCGTGACAGATGCAATGGGTTCATCAATTTGATCTAAAAGAGGTTGGAGCATTTCAGCATCACCATATTGGCAGGTCGTGACTTCAACCGCTTGTATTTCTCCACTGTTTGCATCTGTCGCAAGATGTAATTTCAGCCATTGACAATGTTGGTTTACGCCATGTTTTTTACGCACCCATTCCCCATCACCTGTAACTTTGATCCCTGTGCTATCAACTAAAATATGCAAGTCTTCCTGTGGATTTTTTGCTGATTTATGTAGAAGTGGCTGGAGCTTATCTGCTCGCCGACTCAATGTTGAGAAGTCTGGAACATTCCAGTCGAGGTGAGCCATTTGAAAAAGGCTTTGAATGAAACCTTGTGTTTGGCGTAAAGCCAGTTGGAACAGGTTTCGTATCGTCAGGGCAAATTGAATTGCTATATCAGTCTAGATAGGTTGACATCCTTTTTTTCCAGTAGGTGTTGCAGACCATTGCATTTGGGGATCAAACCAAATGGTGAAAGCACCCCGTTGACGTAAAGCCTGATTGTACTCAGACCAGTTCGTTGTTTTGTATCGGCTTTTTGATTCTGTATTCATCTAACATGTATGGGGATGAAATTTATTTATGCAACAAAGACTTTTGACATTGTTTATGATGGCCTTATAGTCTAATGCCATAGATAAGTGCGTTTTTCCTACTCCGCTAGCCCCCAGAAACACCACATTTTCTGCTCTAGCAATAAAGCTCAGATTGAACAGTTCAATCACCTGTGATTTAGGGGCCCCTAGGGCATAATTAAAATCATAGTCTTCCAGGGTTTTGACTTGAGGCAGGCCTGAGAGTTTCATCAGTACCTGCTGACTGCGCTGTTGCCTGGCAGCATATTCATGCCTCAAGATCGCTTCAACAAAGTCGGCATAACTTCCATCTTGACCTAATGTTTGTTGTGCATGATGTGACCATTGTGATGCGATGGCAGGCAGATTGAGCTTTTGGCAAAGCTGCTCTATACGGTCGTATTGCAGATTCATCAGGAAACTCCTAGCAACTGATCATATACCGATAAGGGATGCTGCAAACTCTCGTAGGGCATGACATGCTGTGCTGCTGCAACAGGTACAGTGCTAGAACCTGTATCTGATTGCGGTAATGGCGTAAATTTTTGCTGCTCCTGTTGCAGTCGAACAGCCGGTTTTTCTTGCGTGGTGGCATGAATCCGCTGATTGGCGGTTTCATGCAGCCACCGGCCAATGTGGGCATTGGCGACATCAACATCTAACAGTAAACCCGAAGTCTTCAGGCTTGCTTTCAATGGCACAATAAAGCTTGATTTGAGGTATCCATTAAAGCGTTCAACTTTGCCTTTGGTCTGTGCACGGTAGGGCTTACATACGCGAGGACGAAAGCTGTATTTCTTGGCGCAGTCGAGCAGTTTGGGATTCCATTTATGCTGCCCCTCCTGATAGGCATCCCGTTCAATCATGATCGTTTTAGCGTTATCAAACAGGATTTCCTGAGGTACTCCTGCAAAGAACTGAAATGCATTTTCCAGACCATCGATCCATGCATCGGTACGTTCATGATCATAAAATTTCACGAAAGTCGCTCTGGAATACCCTAATGTTGCGACAAAGGCTTTCAAAGTCGTGTTGTTGCGTCGAATCGTGGTGAAATCCACCTGCATTTGTTGGCCAGGTTGGGTTTCAAAACGAATGATCGGTTCCGGTTTGGCAACTGGTTTTAATGTTGCAAGATATTCCCTCAAGATCCTGATCTTTCCTGGATATCCCAACCTTAAAATTTCCTGGTAGAGCACGACAGCAGGAATCCATTCAGGATGAGCTGCGTTTACACGTTGGAGTAAATAAGGTTTATATGGGTCAAGGATACTTATTCTAGGCTGTATACGCTGATACTGAGGTGTGGTGTTTTGCCGTAAATATTTACGTACGGTATTTCTGGACACCCCCAGTTCACGACTAATGGCTTTAATAGATTTACCTTGTTGATGAAGTATTTGGATTGTCACTGCTTGCTCCAAAGTTAACATGTTGAGCAGTCCAAAATGACCGCTATATTAACCAAGGGGGTCAGTTTTTAAATGCCATTAGGGGGTCATTTTTACACTGCCGCTAACAGCAGCAATCTGATGATCATTTAATTCGATACCATCCTGTGCCACTTTAGCTGCGAGTGCTTTCAAACGCTTCTTAAAGTTCTCTAAATCATAGCGTAACCAAATAGAGCGAACACCGCTACCTGAAACAAATACACCCTTCTTGCGTAATTCGTTACTAGTACGATGCTGCCCATAAGCTGGATACTGAGTTGCGAAATCAATGACTGCTAGTTCTGTAGCATCATCTACACGATTTTTTAGATTAGGTACTCGACGGGATTTATTGATCAATGCATCCATGTCACCAGACTGTACTAGCTCCTGATAGCGATGAAAAGTATCTCTAGAGACACCCATCACTTTGCATGCTCTAGAAACATTTTGAAGCTCTTCAGCTAAATTGAGTAAGCCTACTTTGTGTTTGATGATTTGATTGTTAGTATGCAACATAAGAAAGTTACCTTTGTTTGATTAAGATTTCGACACCTTTATCAAAATGGGTAACTTTCTCTTTTTCAAGAGTTATGTCCGATCAAGTCTGAACTAATACATCTGATGAATAAAAAAATTTGCTAGAGGTGCACTATGAAAAATATTGCTTATCATTCTTTTATATGCAGTCTATACTTTTTACTACATGGATGTTCAAATTCACAACCACAACAGCCTTTGCAGCATCAATCAAATAAAACCATTGCAAAATCAACAACGATACCCACTCAAAAAAATCCTCAACAGACTTTAGCCTCTTTTGACAAAATCTCTTGTGATGACATTAAAAATCCACAATATCAGCAAGCCGTTTTAAATGCCATTAACGTGATTCGGCATCAACCGCAACAATGTGGAAAAATAGCTTACTCTGCTACCCACTCGCTAAAATGGAATAATCAATTACAAACAAGTTCAACTGCACATGCGCTGGATATTTCGCAACGTCAGATTTTAAGTCATGTCGGTCGAAGTGGTGAAAATCTGAGAGCTCGTATTAAAAAAACAGGATACAAAGGTGGTGGTGGGGAAAATTTAGCAACAGGTCAAAGCAACCTAAAACAAGTTTTAGAAAATTGGCTGGCGCTCAGTCCCGGACATTGCGATAACTTAATGAAACCCCAATTTAAAGATTATGCGATTACCTGCGTTCGAAATGATGTAACTCATCGAACGTATTGGGTGCAACATTTTGGCACTGGAAAAAACTAAAAATGAATTTAGATTTTTTATCTGCTTCAATAAAATGTAAATTTCGCGCGTTTAAAATTTACTTTATAAATCAAAAATCCCTCTTTTCAAAAGAGGGATTTTAAGAGATTTCGGTTTTTATTCGACTTAACGTTCGGTTAAGGCATTATTTTTCGCTTTAAGAATTGGTTTAAGCAGATAAGAAAGAATAGTTTTCTTCCCTGTCATAATATCCAATTGAACGGTCATGCCGGGAATCACGGATAATCCTTTACCAAACGTTGGTTTATCAGTCACTGCACGGACGATATAAAACATATTGCCTTTTTCATCGGTAAATGTGTCTGGGCTAATATGTTTTACTTTCGCATTCATTCCGCCATAGATTGAAAAATCATAGGCCGTAAATTTAATCACCGCAGGCAAATCTGGTCGTACAAAAGCAATATCTTTCGGAGACACTTTTGCTTCAACAATCAATTGTCCATCTAAAGGTACGATTTCCGCGACTTGATCACTCGGTTTCACCACCCCACCGATGGTATTAAAGAAAATTTTCTGCACGATACCATTGGTCGGTGAACGAATATCTGTGGTTTTTACTCGATCTGCCACGCCTGAAATACTTTCCTTTAAACTCACTAGCTGAGCTTGCGCTTCTGCCAGTTCATTGCGCCATTGATTTTTTAAACTCACCGCAGCCTCAGAAGTGCGTGATTGCGCTTCCCCAATAGATGCCTGCGTAGCTCTTAAATTCGCTGCCGCCTGTTTGCGTTCGCCATCGGCATTCGATACGTCACGTTCAAGGCGCAAAATATCCATTTCTGACACTGCACCCGTCTTTAACAACGGTCTTGTGGTATTTAACTCCCGCACCGCAATTTGATATGCTCTTTCGGCTTGGCCGAGCGCAGCTTGCGCCCGTTGTGACTCCTGTTGACGGGTCGAAACCGTGCCTTGATTGGTCATGGTTCTTTGACTCAGTTCACGCAGACTTTCTGCATAATATTGGCTTTCTTGCGCCATAATGATTGCAGCTGCATCAGGTGAAACCCCCGCAGGGACACTGCCTGAGGTATAGCCCGAGCCATTTAATTGTGCACTTAAACGTCTAACTTTGGTTTGCAAGGCAAAAATCTTGGCATTAACTTCATTCAAATTTGAGGTGAACCGTGTCGGGTCAATACGAATCAATAGATCGCCTTTTTTGACGTGCTCACCTTCCTGCACATACACCTTTTCAACCACGCCACCATCAACCGATTGAATCACTTGCATCTGTTGAGATGGAATCACTTTTCCTTCACCACGAGTAATTTCATCGACTTTGGCAAAACCTGCCCAAAGCAACAGGCAGACAAAAGTCACCACAATAATATAAAGGGTCATTCGTGTCTTGAGTGGTTTTTGTGATTGTGTGACTTCCTTAACCTGTCGCTGCCAATCATTTGCATCGGCAGGTTGATATTGTTTAAATAAACGCAAACGACCGAAAATAGGATTCATCACCTTTTCAGAGTTTTCGATACTTTTACCTACACCTTGAAATAATTTCTCGCGATTGGTTTTATTTTGTTCTTCGCTCACGACGTTACTCCTACAGTTTTTTCTTGTTGAGGAAACATCGCTTTCAAGACAGTTTCTTTCTCGCCATTTGCAATGACTTTGCCATCTTCAAGAATGATAATTCGATCGACCAAAGCCAATAACGCAGGTTTATGCGTGACCAAGATCAAGGTGTGTTGGGCTGTCATGTATTGTTTTAAATGATGAATCACATGATTTTCCAATGGCGTATCCATGGCACTGGTCGGCTCATCGAAAATCAAAATTTTCGCATTTTGAGCAATTGCACGTGCAACTGCGATTGCTTGACGTTGCCCACCCGACAGTTTGTGCCCTCGCTCACCGACTTGCAAAGACAAACCATCTTCATGTGCTTTTAGAATCTGCCCTAAACCCGAAATGACTAAACTTTGTTCCAAAACCGTTCGGCTGACATGTGGATTGCCCAACACAATATTCGACAACACCGTACCATTCAATAAGTCGATGTCTTGTGGAATATAACCAATTTGGTTGCGTAATTCCGCAGGATCAATCTGTGCAATATTGGTTTGATCAATAAATACCGTACCCTCTGTAGGTCGATAAAGTGACAATAATATTTTTTCAATCGAGCTTTTACCAGAACCGACTTTACCCAATATCGCCACTTTTTCACCTGCGCGAATCGATAACGTAATATCTTCCAAAGCTGAACGTGAATCATTCGGATAGCGCAAACTGACATTTTTAAATTCAATATTACCAATAAGATTG
Source organism: Acinetobacter lwoffii (assembly GCF_015602705.1). Taxonomy (NCBI): domain Bacteria; kingdom Pseudomonadati; phylum Pseudomonadota; class Gammaproteobacteria; order Moraxellales; family Moraxellaceae; genus Acinetobacter; species Acinetobacter lwoffii. Next base: position 147,282 of record NZ_CP059081.1, on the reverse strand, counting down.
GTATGACTGACCCAACCTTTTAGATTTTCTCGCTCTTGTTCCGCTTCAACTGTTTTGTTCAATAAATTTAATGCACTTGACGCTTGATAATATTGAGTAAGTAAGCCTGCAACCTGTGCAATTGGGGCCAACGCACGAGTCGAAATCATATAACAGGCAATGAGTGCGCCTTGCGTGAGCTTGCCTTCAACAATCAAGTAAACCCCGATGATGATAATGACCACGCCAACGGTTTGTTGAACCCATGACGCAAAGTTTCCAACCGTTCCACCCAAAAAACGTAACTTTGCAGAATAATGCACGGTAAAACGGGTGGCTTTTTCCCACAAAGCTTGCATACGACCGTTAGCATTAAAACTCTTAATGGTTTCTTCATTGTTTAAAGTTTCAATTAACAAGGCTTGACGTTGTTGTGAAGCTTCTGCCATCGCATCAGATAATTTTTTCAAATTGACATGCACTGACAACGCGTGCAATAAAATGATAAATGCTGCAATGAGCAGCGGAATCACAAACACCCATGAAATGATACAAATGACCGCAAGGAACAATACAAAAAACGGCAGATCGACTAAGGAAACAACAGTCAATGAACTGGTAAATGAACGAATCGATTCATAGGATTGAATATTTGATGCCGTCATACCAACCGACATATTATTCTGCTCCATGCGACGACCAAGCACTTTTTCCATGATATAAGCAGATAGTTTATTGTCTGCACGCGTCGCAGCTAAATCGACAAAATAACTGCGTCCTAACTTTAAAACAAAATCGGCGGTAATAATAATCATGATGCCGAGTGCCAAAACCCATAACGTATCCAATGCATGATTTGGTACAACTCGGTCATAAACGTTCATGACAAAAAATGGAGAACATAAGGCGAAAATATTGATGAATAATGCACCGAGCAAAATATCTTTATAAATTGAACGGTGTTCACGAATTACACGCCAAAACCAGTGTTGCTGATTTTTTTCCATTTTCAGTTTGTTATCGACAATAAACTGACGTTGCTGTAAATAAATCACCGAACCTGCATATTGCGCTTGTAATTCCGCAATTGGAATTTGTTTAACGGTATCGGCCAATTCTGGAAAATAAACAGTTGCTAGTTGCTGTTCATGATCAATTCGATACAACACACACGCAGTATTATTTTTTAACAATAAAATTGCAGGAAACACAAAGTGATTTAACTGTGCTAAACCTTGCTGCACTATATTACTGCTTAAACTCACACGATCTGCAGCACGTGCTACAAAGTCAGGAATCAGCAAGCCATTCGGCAAAGGTAAACCCGAAAGCAGCCCTTCTTGCGTAATACTTACCTCATAATCTTTAGCGACCCGAATGAGGCATAACGCTAAAGGATCAAATATTTGTGTTGTCACTTATTCACCATAGGTCAAAATGTATTTTGATTCTTTTGAACTTAAACTTGCAGATGAGTTAATGTATTGCTTCCAATTGTTCAATAACAAGAACTTCTCTTATATAAAATGTATATTTACAAGTAAAATAGGGTGCACGTTGCACCCTATTTTTAATTCATCAGATCATTATTCAGCCACTTGTGCTTGCACATTCGCAGAACAAACATTTGCAGCATTAATTTCACGCTGACTCACGTCTGATACAGCAGGTAAATTATCACGTTGAATACCGAGCGCAGGCAATAATTGTCCCATGCTATACAGTGTTTGGAATTGTGCAACTTTCAAGTCATATTGCGTAGTTACATAAGCACGGTTGGCTTGGAATGCTTCATTTTCCGAGTCTAAAACATCAAGTAATGTACGACGACCAATATCAAACTGATCGTTATATGCTTTTACAACTGAAGCCGATTCATCACGATGACGTTGTAACCATTCTAACTGGCTGCTGTAGTTATTCACATTGTTATAAGCCACAGTTGATGTTTGGCGAATATCGACACATGCTTTGTTTTTCAAATCATTAGATAATGAAACACGTGCATTGGCAGCATTCATGGCTGCTCTGTCTGCAAAACCATTAAATAGATTGTAGTTGAGTCTTAATTCAACTGCGCTATCTTGCCCGTATTTATCGTTATCGGGATTGCTACGCTCATCAAAACTATTACGGTTTTGATATAAACCTGTACGCGCTACAAACGAAAGTTTCGGGTACATATTGGCTTTAAATTCTTGAGCACTCGCACGCGCATATTGCATTTCACTTAACGCAGCTTTTAAGCTGTTGTTATTGTTATACGCAGAGGTAATCAATTCTTGTGTGTTGTTTGGCAGTGCCACATTCACACTTACTGGCGCAAGATTACTACTTGGCTCCACCCCAACAATTCGTGCAAAACGTGCAGATACATCATTTAAGTTGGCTTGTTCAGTCATCAAGTTGGTTTGAGCAAGTGATAAACGACCTGTGATTTGTGACAAATCTGCTCTATTACCTACACCCTGATTGGTACGTTGTAATACTTGATTATAAACACGTTGATGATTGGCAAAATTTCCTTCTGCCAAACCAACCAGTTCGCGATAACGCTGTACATCTAAATATGCTTGAGTTGCTTCAAGTGCTTTTTGTTCAATACCTGCATTCAAATCGTAATAACGTTTTAGCGCAGCATAATCGCCTTGTTCAACTTTGCTTTTAATACGAAAACCATCGAACAAAACTTGAGTTAATGCAATTTCTGCCTGACCTTGATTAAACCAACCACGATCACCATCGAATTCACGGTTGCCTTTGCCGTAAGCTGCATTCAAATCTAACGACGGTAAATAGCCAGCGCGTGCTTGTTTTTGATTTGCTGTTGCTTCAAGGAAGCTAAACCATTGTGTTTGTATTTCTGGGTTATTTTCAATAGCAGTTTTGGTCACCGAGGTCAAATCTGCTGCAGATACTGTCATTGCAACTGCTGTAAATGCAACCATGCTCGCCATTTTGGTTAATGCTAATACTTTCACAGGTTTCCCCTTGTTTTAAATTTTTTAGGTTTTTTAAGATGCTACCATCTTATACATAAAGATTACTGAATACATTAGGGAGTGAGGTCACTCCCTAATTGAGATTTAGGTCTGGAAATTAGTTTTGGTAATCATATCGCTGATGTCGCTAAAGCTATGATTTTCGACAACGATATTGACACTTTGAGTCCGAGCAACATCATGAATGTTAATAGTATTACCAGTTACACTCACAAAGTCACTTAATGAGCCAGAAGTCCAACCTAGAGCATTTAGTAATGCTTTGGCATCGATCTTGTCACCTTCGGCTTTGTTAAAATCCTTAATGGTATCGGTATCTGGTAGTGCGGTTGTGCCTATGTCTTTGGCTGCCCATGCAAAAATATCAGCACCTGCATTACCCCAAAGCACATCATTACCTTTACCACCGTAGAGAATGTCATTACCATCACCACCATATAAGGTATCGATACCGCCTTGACCATACAGAATATCATTACCTGCATCACCATACAGGATATCGTTACCGCCGACATTAATACTATCGCCATTGAAAGCAGCATGATTGGCTTTAATAAAGTTATAACGATCTATACTTTCAACAGTACCGCCACTACCTGTAGCAAACCCATGTGATTGCAAGTATTTATCCAGTGCTGCAATACCCGAACCCAAACCGTTTGGCGCATTGACATCATAGATGTCACGACCTGCCCACGATAACCAGTCAGTATTAATCGAATCACCAAAAATGATGTCATGCCCAGCACCGCCATGCACTGTATCGTTACCACCTCCGTTTGGATTAGGTTTAACGCTACCAGATTTCAGTACTTCAACCAGTTCTGGACCTGTCATCACTGTGCGAGCTTCACCTACATTTTTGGTAATCGTGTCTGTACCACTATCTGGATAATGTAAACGAATATTATCAATTCTGACCTTGTAGTTATCAGTACCTGTCGTCTTATCTTCAACAGTAAAGATATAGCGGTAAGTTTTACCATTCTCAAGGAATTGTGAAGACATTGGTACGTTCGATGTTTCTCCACGTGTACTCGCAGCATTGGTACCTGTATCAACAGCCAGCCATACACCAGGAGATACCTCTTTTTGCAATGTCCAAGTAAACAAATCACTATTGTAATAAAAGTTTGTATTGGATGCTGAGCTACTTGTACCTTGTTCAGTATTCACAACCGTCGCAGGACCTCGATTAAACCCTGTATGACTATAGTCAAACACTGCATAAGCATTGTTTTGGTTTACTGTAAAGGATGCACTGGTATAAACTGCTGCCTGACCATTAGCTTGTGTCGCATCATCTAATTCAAGACGTTTAGAAGATACTGTTGTACTACCATCAGGATTAGCGTTGCCCGTAGCATAATTTCTGACTGAAGTCGTAACGATCGCAGGAGCAACGGCATCACCCGAAGCAGTCCATGCAGAAAGAGGATTTAAACCAGTTGTTTGTCCTGTTTCAAAAGTCGCTAGAGATGTACTAATAATAGCTGTTGAACGCCAACCTTCGCCAGTACCTGCATCAATGGTATGTCCTGCTAACCCATCTATACCACTAAAGCCATCTGTCACCCCTTTCACAGTATTATCAAATAATGATAGATAAGACTTATTCGCTGCTGCACCTAAACCAATCGCACTTACAGAACTATTAATCCCTGTTTTACTTACGAGTGTTTCAAACGTAGTCCGAGCAGAAAGTAAAGCATCGGGTACTGTTGTAGATGTGCCTGAACCTGTACCCTTGTGATTTGGGTCACCATCTGTCAGGAAATAAGTCATATTGACATAACCATTCACTGCTCTACCACTGGCATCAGTATAAGCATTATTTAAACCCTGGAACCATTGGATTGCTGAGTTAAAACCTGCTTCATAATTGGTAAAAATAGAACCAGTAACTGCATTGATTTTATTATTTACACTATCCCATGTGTCTCCTCCTACTAAGGAGATACGCATGGTCTGTCTCGTTCCTGCTGCTGTTCCAAATGGAATTAAACCAATATTTAGCTCAACATTTTGATTGATAAGACCATTACCTGGTGTGCCATCCAAGGCATCCATGAAGTAGCCACCGATATACTCTCTTAGTGCATCTTTTAAGATCTCCATACGAGTATTACCGCTATAAGTAGCCCCACCACTTAAAGAGTCCATCGACCATCCCATACTACCTGACCCATCAATAATAAAGGCAAGATTGTATTTCGCAGAGATCTGTTCAGGCATACCTAGACCACCCACATCACTCACGATAATGTCATCACCATTACCACCAGTAATATTATCATCACCATTGGTTGGACCACCTGGCTGACCTGGTGCTTGAATCACATTGACAACAATTTTACTTGTTGCTTCATTGCTCACGTTATCGCCAATATCTGTGACCTTAACTTTGATGATACGTTCTACCGTTTCATGTGGTGTAGTATCGCTCGCTTTAAAAGTCACTGCTTTAATCGCTGCTTCAAAGTTTGCAAGGGTTGAACCTGAGGCACTGGTTAGTGTAATGGTATTACCCACTTTAGTCGCTGTAATACCTGATGGCATCACACCGTAAGTAAACACATCTCCTGTCTGTGCATTAGTGAGTTCAACCGTTGCACTCTTGATATGTTGCTGCGATGGATTAGTCACATTAGCATCTGTAACACGAACATCTGTATCACCGATTGATACTGCAACACCACTACCTGCTGTATAAGATGTACGGTAATCAGCACCTGTTTCACCAGAGCTATTATTCGCATCTAAATCAACCACAGGCGCAACATCATCATCAATAATCGTTGTCGTTACACTCCCTGTGCCTATCGTCGCATTGGTTGGAGTATTCAAAGAGATCGTATAGTTCTCATTAGATTCAATCGTATGATCATTGAGAATCGGTACTGTAATAGTTTGCGTTGTTACACCCGGCGCAAAAGTTAATGTACCTGATGTCGATGTGTAATCCGTACCTGATGTTGCAGTACCATTATTAGCTGTTGCAAAGTTCACCGTGACCGTAGACGTACTTGAAGGAGATAATGTGACTGTATAAGTCGCAGTACCTGCTGCTTCGTTTATCGTTGCAGGTCCAGTAATATTTAGGACAGCAGCGACATCATTGTCAGTAATCGTACCTTTATTTGTGCCTACAGGCGCATCACCAGCAACCTGTTTCGGTGTTGCTACACTTATTGTATAACTTTCATCAGATTCCACGGCTGTATCATCAATACTGCTAATACGTACCTGGAAACCGCCTGCTTGTTCTGTCGGGGTCAAGGTCAGCGTAAAGTCACTACCTGTGCCTGTTGCCTTACCTTCGCTAATCAGGGTCGCAAGTGTCTTGGTTGTACTACCAATCACGATATTAATTTGCGATGGGGTCAAATCAACGTCCGCACCTGCACCGCTAAGCGTCGCTGTGTCACCTGTACCGTTGCTTAACGTCACCTTAACTGTGGTGTTGGTCTCACTGGTATTACTTAACGTTACGTTGTGAACCAGAACAGAACCTTCCACTTTGGTATCACCTGTCACTGTCGCTGTCGGACGGTCATCGTTTGGCGTGTTGCCATTCGGTGCAGTCGGTGGCGTGGTCGGCGGTGTAACTGGTGGCGTTACTGGTGTCGGTGGCGTAATGGTCGAACCATCATCAACAATCGTACCTGTGCCTGTGCCTGAGCTGCTGTCTGCTACCTGTTTTGGTGTCTGTACACTGATTTCATAGGTTTCAGGTCCTTCCAGTACGGTGTCCTGCGCACTCACTACACGGATTTGTACCTTGCCAGCTGTTTCATTTGCCGGATGCGATACCGTAAACCCAGCCAATGCGTCCGCAACACTCACTGGTGTCCACGTCGTGCCGCCATCTACGGTGTAGAACACGCCGCTGATGTCACCGCTTTCGATTGCATTGGTACCGTTTGGTGTCAGCTTCACTACGATATTAGTCGCTGTGTCACTTGCATTGCTTAACGCTACATCATGTACCAGCGTATTACCTTCGTATTTGCTGTCACTATTCACTATTGCCGTCGGACGGTCATCGTTTGGCGTGTTGCCATTCGGTGCAGTCGGTGGCGTGGTTGGCGGTGTAACTGGTGGCGTTACTGGTGTCGGTGGCGTAATGGTCGAACCATCATCAACAATCGTACCTGTGCCTGTGCCTGAGCTGCTGTCTGCTACCTGTTTTGGTGTCTGTACACTGATTTCATAGGTTTCAGGTCCTTCCAGTACGGTGTCCTGCGCACTCACTACACGGATTTGTACCTTGCCAGCTGTTTCATTTGCCGGATGCGATACCGTAAACCCAGCCAATGCGTCCGCAACACTCACTGGTGTCCACGTCGTGCCGCCATCTACGGTGTAGAACACGCCGCTGATGTCACCGCTTTCGATTGCATTGGTACCGTTTGGTGTCAGCTTCACTACGATATTAGTCGCTGTGTCACTTGCATTGCTTAACGCTACATCATGTACCAGCGTATTACCTTCGTATTTGCTGTCACTATTCACTATTGCCGTCGGACGGTCATCGTTTGGCGTGTTGCCATTCGGTGCAGTCGGTGGCGTGGTTGGCGGTGTAACTGGTGGCGTTACTGGTGTCGGTGGCGTAATGGTCGAACCATCATCAACAATCGTACCTGTGCCTGTGCCTGAGCTGCTGTCTGCTACCTGTTTTGGTGTCTGTACACTGATTTCATAGGTTTCAGGTCCTTCCAGTACGCTGTCCTGACTACTCACGACTCGGATTTGTACCTTGCCAGCTGTTTCATTTGCCGGATGCGATACCGTAAACCCAGCCAATGCGTCCGCAACACTCACTGGTGTCCACGTCGTGCCGCCATCAACTGTAACAAATACTTGCGATATGTCACTGGCTTCAATGGCGTTACTGCCTGTCGGATTCAGCTTCACTACGATATTAGTCGCTGTGTCACTTGCATTGCTTAACGCTACATCATGTACCAGCGTATTACCTTCGTATTTGCTGTCACTATTCACTATTGCCGTCGGACGGTCATCGTTTGGCGTGTTGCCATCCGGTGCAGTCGGTGGCGTGGTCGGCGGTGTAACTGGTGGCGTTACTGGTGTCGGTGGCGTAATGGTCGAACCATCATCAACAATCGTACCTGTGCCTGTGCCTGAGCTGCTGTCTGCTACCTGTTTTGGTGTCTGTACACTGATTTCATAGCTTTCAGGTCCTTCCAGTACGGTGTCCTGCGCACTCACTACACGGATTTGTACCTTGCCAGCTGTTTCATTTGCCGGATGCGATACCGTAAACCCAGCCAATGCGTCCGCAACACTCACTGGTGTCCACGTCGTGCCGCCATCAACTGTAACAAATACTTGCGATATGTCACTGGCTTCAATGGCGTTACTGCCTGTCGGATTCAGCTTCACTACGATATTAGTCGCTGTGTCACTTGCATTGCTTAACGCTACATCATGTACCAGCGTATTACCTTCGTATTTGCTGTCACTATTCACTATTGCCGTCGGACGGTCATCGTTTGGCGTGTTGCCATCCGGTGCAGTCGGTGGCGTGGTCGGCGGTGTAACTGGTGGCGTTACTGGTGTCGGTGGCGTAATGGTCGAACCATCATCAACAATCGTACCTGTGCCTGTGCCTGAGCTGCTGTCTGCTACCTGTTTTGGTGTCTGTACACTGATTTCATAGGTTTCAGGTCCTTCCAGTACGGTGTCCTGCGCACTCACTACACGGATTTGTACCTTGCCAGCTGTTTCATTTGCCGGATGCGATACCGTAAACCCAGCCAATGCGTCCGCAACACTCACTGGTGTCCACGTCGTGCCGCCATCAACTGTAACAAATACTTGCGATATGTCACTGGCTTCAATGGCGTTACTGCCTGTCGGATTCAGCTTCACTACGATATTAGTCGCTGTGTCACTTGCATTGCTTAACGCTACATCATGTACCAGCGTATTACCTTCGTATTTGCTGTCACTATTCACTATTGCCGTCGGACGGTCATCGTTTGGCGTGTTGCCATCCGGTGCAGTCGGTGGCGTGGTCGGCGGTGTAACTGGTGGCGTTACTGGTGTCGGTGGCGTAATGGTCGAACCATCATCAACAATCGTACCTGTGCCTGTGCCTGAGCTGCTGTCTGCTACCTGTTTTGGTGTCTGTACACTGATTTCATAGGTTTCAGGTCCTTCCAGTACGGTGTCCTGCGCACTCACTACACGGATTTGTACCTTGCCAGCTGTTTCATTTGCCGGATGCGATACCGTAAACCCAGCCAATGCGTCCGCAACACTCACTGGTGTCCACGTCGTGCCGCCATCTACGGTGTAGAACACGCCGCTGATGTCACCGCTTTCGATTGCATTGGTACCGTTTGGTGTCAGCTTCACTACGATATTAGTCGCTGTGTCACTTGCATTGCTTAACGCTACATCATGTACCAGCGTATTACCTTCGTATTTGCTGTCACTATTCACTATTGCCGTCGGACGGTCATCGTTTGGCGTGTTGCCATCCGGTGCAGTCGGTGGCGTGGTCGGCGGTGTAACTGGTGGCGTTACTGGTGTCGGTGGCGTAATGGTCGAACCATCATCAACAATCGTACCTGTGCCTGTGCCTGAGCTGCTGTCTGCTACCTGTTTTGGTGTCTGTACACTGATTTCATAGGTTTCAGGTCCTTCCAGTACGGTGTCCTGCGCACTCACTACACGGATTTGTACCTTGCCAGCTGTTTCATTTGCCGGATGCGATACCGTAAACCCAGCCAATGCGTCCGCAACACTCACTGGTGTCCACGTCGTGCCGCCATCTACGGTGTAGAACACGCCGCTGATGTCACCGCTTTCGATTGCATTGGTACCGTTTGGTGTCAGCTTCACTACGATATTAGTCGCTGTGTCACTTGCATTGCTTAACGCTACATCATGTACCAGCGTATTACCTTCGTATTTGCTGTCACTATTCACTATTGCCGTCGGACGGTCATCGTTTGGCGTGTTGCCATTCGGTGCAGTCGGTGGCGTGGTTGGCGGTGTAACTGGTGGCGTTACTGGTGTCGGTGGCGTAATGGTCGAACCATCATCAACAATCGTACCTGTGCCTGTGCCTGAGCTGCTGTCTGCTACCTGTTTTGGTGTCTGTACACTGATTTCATAGGTTTCAGGTCCTTCCAGTACGGTGTCCTGCGCACTCACTACACGGATTTGTACCTTGCCAGCTGTTTCATTTGCCGGATGCGATACCGTAAACCCAGCCAATGCGTCCGCAACACTCACTGGTGTCCACGTCGTGCCGCCATCTACGGTGTAGAACACGCCGCTGATGTCACCGCTTTCGATTGCATTGGTACCGTTTGGTGTCAGCTTCACTACGATATTAGTCGCTGTGTCACTTGCATTGCTTAACGCTACATCATGTACCAGCGTATTACCTTCGTATTTGCTGTCACTATTCACTATTGCCGTCGGACGGTCATCGTTTGGCGTGTTGCCATTCGGTGCAGTCGGTGGCGTGGTTGGCGGTGTAACTGGTGGCGTTACTGGTGTCGGTGGCGTAATGGTCGAACCATCATCAACAATCGTACCTGTGCCTGTGCCTGAGCTGCTGTCTGCTACCTGTTTTGGTGTCTGTACACTGATTTCATAGGTTTCAGGTCCTTCCAGTACGGTGTCCTGCGCACTCACTACACGGATTTGTACCTTGCCAGCTGTTTCATTTGCCGGATGCGATACCGTAAACCCAGCCAATGCGTCCGCAACACTCACTGGTGTCCACGTCGTGCCGCCATCAACTGTAACAAATACTTGCGATATGTCACTGGCTTCAATGGCGTTACTGCCTGTCGGATTCAGCTTCACTACGATATTAGTCGCTGTGTCACTTGCATTGCTTAACGCTACATCATGTACCAGCGTATTACCTTCGTATTTGCTGTCACTATTCACTATTGCCGTCGGACGGTCATCGTTTGGCGTGTTGCCATCCGGTGCAGTCGGTGGCGTGGTCGGCGGTGTAACTGGTGGCGTTACTGGTGTCGGTGGCGTAATGGTCGAACCATCATCAACAATCGTACCTGTGCCTGTGCCTGAGCTGCTGTCTGCTACCTGTTTTGGTGTCTGTACACTGATTTCATAGGTTTCAGGTCCTTCCAGTACGGTGTCCTGCGCACTCACTACACGGATTTGTACCTTGCCAGCTGTTTCATTTGCCGGATGCGATACCGTAAACCCAGCCAATGCGTCCGCAACACTCACTGGTGTCCACGTCGTGCCGCCATCAACTGTAACAAATACTTGCGATATGTCACTGGCTTCAATGGCGTTACTGCCTGTCGGATTCAGCTTCACTACGATATTAGTCGCTGTGTCACTTGCATTGCTTAACGCTACATCATGTACCAGCGTATTACCTTCGTATTTGCTGTCACTATTCACTATTGCCGTCGGACGGTCATCGTTTGGCGTGTTGCCATCCGGTGCAGTCGGTGGCGTGGTCGGCGGTGTAACTGGTGGCGTTACTGGTGTCGGTGGCGTAATGGTCGAACCATCATCAACAATCGTACCTGTGCCTGTGCCTGAGCTGCTGTCTGCTACCTGTTTTGGTGTCTGTACACTGATTTCATAGGTTTCAGGTCCTTCCAGTACGGTGTCCTGACTACTCACGACTCGGATTTGTACCTTGCCAGCTGTTTCATTTGCCGGATGCGATACCGTAAAGCCTGTCGCTGATAGTGCAGTCGCTACTGGAATTTCTGTCCATGTCGCACCACCATCAACTGTAACAAATACTTGCGATATGTCACTGGCTTCAATGGCGTTACTGCCTGTCGGATTCAGCTTCACTACGATATCAGTCGCTGTGTCACTTGCATTGCTTAACGCAACATCATGTACCAGCGTATTACCTTCGTATTTGCTGTCACTATTCACCAATGCCGTTGGACGGTCATCGTTTGACGTGTTGCCATTCGGTGCTGTCGGTGGCGTGGTTGGCGGTGTAACTGGTGGCGTTACTGGTGTCGGTGGCGTAATGGTCGAACCATCATCTACTATCGTACCTGTGCCTGTGCCTGAGCTACTGTCTGCTACCTGTTTTGGTGTCTGTACACTGATTTCATAGCTTTCAGGTCCTTCCAGTACGCTGTCCTGACTACTCACGACTCGGATTTGTACCTTGCCCGCTGTTTCATTTGCCGGATGCGATACCGTAAAGCCTGTCGCTGATAGTGCAGTCGCTACTGGAATTTCTGTCCATGTCGCACCACCATCAACTGTAACAAATACTTGCGATATGTCACTGGCTTCAATGGCGTTACTGCCTGTCGGATTCAGCTTCACTACGATATCAGTCGCTGTGTCACTTGCATTGCTTAACGCAACATCATGTACCAGCGTATTACCTTCGTATTTGCTGTCACTATTCACAACTGCCGTTGGACGGTCATCGTTTGACGTGTTGCCATTCGGTGCTGTCGGTGGCGTGGTTGGCGGTGTAACAGGTGGCGTGACTGGTGTCGGTGGCGTAATGGTCGAACCATCATCTACTATCGTACCTGTGCCTGTGCCTGAGCTACTGTCTGCTACCTGTTTTGGTGTCTGTACACTGATTTCATAGCTTTCAGGTCCTTCCAGTACGCTGTCCTGACTACTCACGACTCGGATTTGTACCTTGCCCGCTGTTTCATTTGCCGGATGCGATACCGTAAAGCCTGTCGCTGATAGTGCAGTCGCTACTGGAATTTCTGTCCATGTCGCACCACCATCAACTGTAACAAATACTTGCGATATGTCACTGGCTTCAATGGCGTTACTGCCTGTCGGATTCAGCTTCACTACGATATCAGTCGCTGTGTCACTTGCATTGCTTAACGCAACATCATGTACCAGCGTATTACCTTCGTATTTGCTGTCACTATTCACCAATGCCGTTGGACGGTCATCGTTTGGCGTGTTGCCATTCGGTGCTGTCGGTGGCGTGGTTGGCGGTGTAACAGGTGGCGTGACTGGTGTCGGTGGCGTAATGGTCGAACCATCATCTACTATCGTACCTGTGCCTGTGCCTGAGCTACTGTCTGCTACCTGTTTTGGTGTCTGTACACTGATTTCATAGCTTTCAGGTCCTTCCAGTACGCTGTCCTGACTACTCACGACTCGGATTTGTACCTTGCCAGCTGTTTCATTTGCCGGATGCGATACCGTAAAGCCTGTCGCTGATAGTGCAGTCGCTACTGGAATTTCTGTCCATGTCGCACCACCATCAACTGTAACAAATACTTGCGATATGTCACTGGCTTCAATGGCGTTACTGCCTGTCGGATTCAGCTTCACTACGATATCAGTCGCTGTGTCACTTGCATTGCTTAACGCAACATCATGTACCAGCGTATTACCTTCGTATTTGCTGTCACTATTCACCAATGCCGTTGGACGGTCATCGTTTGACGTGTTGCCATTCGGTGCTGTCGGTGGCGTGGTTGGCGGTGTAACAGGTGGCGTGACTGGTGTCGGTGGCGTAATGGTCGAACCATCATCTACTATCGTACCTGTGCCTGTGCCTGTGCTACTGTCTGCTACCTGTTTTGGTGTCTGTACACTGATTTCATAGCTTTCAGGTCCTTCCAGTACGCTGTCCTGACTACTCACGACTCGGATTTGTACCTTGCCCGCTGTTTCATTTGCCGGATGCGATACCGTAAAGCCTGTCGCTGATAGTGCAGTCGCTACTGGAATTTCTGTCCATGTCGCACCACCATCAACTGTAACAAATACTTGCGATATGTCACTGGCTTCAATGGCGTTACTGCCTGTCGGATTCAGCTTCACTACGATATCAGTCGCTGTGTCACTTGCATTGCTTAACGCAACATCATGTACCAGCGTATTACCTTCGTATTTGCTGTCACTATTCACCAATGCCGTTGGACGGTCATCGTTTGGCGTGTTTGGTGCTGCTGAAACGTTGATGGTTTCAGTCGCAGTTGCGCTGCCGCCTTGGCCATCGCTGATGCTGTAGCTGAAGCTTTCTTGACCTGTAAAGCCTGCGTTCGGTGTGAAGGTGATGTTGCCTTGGGCATCGATGTTCACCACACCGTTCGGGGTGTTGATTTGTTGTGCGGTGCCCGGGGTCAAGGTTACGCCATTGATCGCGGTGATGGTCAATGGGTTGCCATCTGCATCGGTATCATTTGCCAATGGATCCAACGCAACTGGCGTGTTGAATGCGGTGTTGTAGGTGTCATCGCTTGCAACAGGTGGTGTGTTCGGTGTAGGTGCAAATGGAGACAAAGGTGTCCAACTACCACCACCCAAACCATGCTCAAATGGTTTGATAACTGAAGATAATATTGGGTACTCAATTCCTAAAGGCGGAATATTATCTAACACTCGATTCAGCATTAACGGTTTTATACCGTCGGCGACAGATGTTTCGCCCACACGAGTAAGTTGAACAAAACGATGACCACCTTGAGTTACATCAGGATCGCCATCAAAGGACTCTCCCGCAATTTCAACATAATCTTTACCTTCTTTTTTAAATACTCGACCATCATCCAAACGAACAACATCATTTTGTTGTTCTGTATCATTCATTTGCTGAAATGATTTTGCAAAATTTACAATTTTATCTAGATCCGAGTTTGGTTCACCTAGCAAAGAATTGAGGCTAAAATTGCCGTCATTATTGATTAAATCTTTACCATGAATTTCAACAACTCGGCCATTTGAAAGCTGCAACACGACACTACTTTCTTCTGAAAGATGCAATACATCTTTCACCTGAAGCTTTGCCCCCTTTTTTAGAATTATTTTTTTATTTGTCTTTGAAAAACGCCAAACATCACCATCCACAGAGATTATTTTTACCGATGTATTCATTTATAACTTTACCTCAATTTGAAAGTTTAGCCATATCAATTATTTATGCTTTACATGACCAAATTTATTTAGCGCAGACAAAAAACCATCCTAGATTAGTTAATTAATATACAATATTAATAGATGTCTTTCATAAATCATTTTTTACTCAGCTCCAAGTTGTAGATTCCAGCGATTAAATTGAATCTCAAACCAAGCCTTTTACCTCTATTTCGATAACGCTCAGCAAGAATTTTGAAGGTTTTCAGGCTGCCAAATACATGCTCAATTCCGATTCTTCTTTTATTGATTTCTTGATTATAGATTTTCAATTCAGGATCCAATTTACAGTGTCTTTTGGCTTTTAATGGCAACAGGCTATTCGGATACAACACATAAATCCCCTGATAGCCTTTATCTGCAAGGATAAAAGCCCCAAAAGGAATCTGGTTTAAATTGCGTTTGAACAACTCGAAATCATGCACTGCACCGCGACTGGTACATAAACTCATAATTTGCTGAGTTTTGTAGTGAATCATGGCCTGTACTTTAAAGGTATAGGTCTTTTTCTTGCCGCTATAGCTTTTCTTCTGTTTTTTTAGGTCTTTGGATTGGAATTTCCGTGGCATCCACGATCACAACATTCCAGTCGATGCCTTCGCCCTCGGGTAAATCTTTGGGTAAATTAAACAGATTGGACCGAATCAGGCAGTCTTCAACATGACGGACAATTCTTGAGGCTGTGGGCTCTGAAACCCCGTAACTCGTCGCAACGTGAAATAAGGTTCGGTATTCCCGCCAATAGCTCAGACAGAGCAGAACCTGATCCTCCAGGCTTAACTTGGGCGGTCTGCCTTTGGCAGAGACATGCTTCTGCAATTGCTCAACCATCAAATAGAAAGTTGACCATGAGATGCCTGTGTATCGCTTGAACTGAGGATCAGAAAGCTTGTTTGAATCGATGTATTTCATCCGCAGATTATGCACGAATGCCAAGAAATCCGGAGTGCAAATATTAACCAAAAAGAAGGTCGTTTTTTGATTTATGAAAGAGATCTAATGTTACAGCTCATATACAATTGCGTGCTTTATTTCGCATTTCTTAATTAAAATTGCTGGTGGTGTCTCAAAAAGTATGCTGGCGTTAAACAAATCCGTTATTAAGGTAAAAGAAAGTCAAATCAAAGGCTTTAAAATGATTTTCGAGCTTTTTAGAAAAGTTGCAACTTCTCCTAAATCCACGCCTGATTCGATGACGAATTCTACAATTGTTACCTTCAATACCGACGGTAAAAAACTTACCGATCACTTGCTTGCAACATTGAAATGCTGTAATAAAACTATCCCAATGATCACTCGCAATTCGAGCATATTGAACCCCAAGCTTTTTAAGTCTAGCTTTAAGACGTTGAACCGTTGCTAAATCCCGCTTACCCCAAACATAAGCAACAATTTCTCCAGATTCTCGATGGTAGGCATAAATAAGCCATTGTTTATTTTTCTTATTCCCTACAAAAGTCCAAAGTTCATCGACTTCAAGACATTCGTAGTGGCTTTGTTTAGGCTGAATCTGATAGATCGATTCACTTAAGGTTCGTAATACCTTACCAATGCTGATACGCTCGACTTCAGCAATATCTCTTACACCGCTTCCTCTGATCATTAAATGTAATATCTTGCCGGTAATACCTGAGTTACACCCTTGATAGCTTAATGCATGAGCACCAATAAACTGACGTTTGCAATCTTTGCATTGATGGTTTTGTTTCCCATCTACTTTGATGCCATTTCTCTTTATATTGTTACTTAGACAGGTAGGACATTTGATTTGTAGCGTTATTTTCATACCTCTATTTTATCAAAAGCCATATTGTTTTTTTCAGCATACTTTTTGAAACACCACCCCAAGTTGGGTGGTGTTTCAAAAAGTATGCTGGCGTTAAACAAATCCGTTATTAAGGTGGCTTTGTTGCACAAAGATTTGAAATGCAAAGCGCCCCTAATTGAGTCAAATTTAAGGCGTAACTTGGGTAAGTGGTCGACCTAATTCCGTAAATCTGTTAAGGACTGCTACACGTGCATGGATCTCATTCACTTGGCTATCAAAACTCCTTGCGCTGAGTTTATCTCCTAATAATTTAATGCAGTGCATCTTAGTTTCAACCAAACTTCGCCGATGATAGCCTGACCATTTTTTCCATAGTGTCCTGCCTAAACGTGTAACTGTTCGAAGTCATTCGTTTCGCTCTAGCGAGCTACTCTTTGTATCTTTCCATGGTTTCGCATTTTTTCTAGGTGGAATCACCGCATGCGCTTGCCGATCTGCAATGACCTGACGGCATTGCTTGGTGTCATAAGCTCCATCGGTATAAACAGAATCAATCCGCTCATCTTGTGGAATCTGATTAAGTAAATCACCAAGCACCTGTGAATCACTGACATTATTGGTTGTAAGCTAAACTGCTCGTATTTGCAGGGTTTTAGCATCTATACCAATATGTAATTTACGCCATTGGCGACGAAATTCAGGTCCATGTTTCTTGCGTTTCCATTCGCCCTCATCTAGCAACTTCATGCCTGAAGAGTCCATGAGTAGATGCAGCCCATCGCTACTTTTTTGGTAGCTGATTACAATATCAATATGCTTTTGTCTTCTACAAAGCGTGGTGTAAGAATATCACTGATATTCGGGGCTGCTCATCCGCAAAGTTTAATCAGACTTTGCACAAAGCCAGTAACCATACGTAAAGACAGACGGAATAAGGATTTAATCATTAAGCAGCATTGGATAGCTGCGTCGGAGTAGATTTGATTTCGCCCTTGTTTGCCTTTTGATGGCGCATACCATTGCGTAGCAGGATCAAACCAAATGGCAATATTTCCGCGACTCATGAGTGCTCGGTTATATGCGGGCCAATTGGTTGTGCGGTAGATTTTCTGTGTGGGCTTCTTCATTTGAAAATTATATCGCTGAAAAAGCCTTTACAGATAGGTTTGTGCAACAAAGCCCTAAAAAGATTAAAAACACTATATATAGTGAAATTTACAATTTAATAACACAATATAGGGTGCGCAACCCTTGACTCTCCTATAAAAAATACGTGAATATTATAGCTTATTTTTCAGCCACTTGGCATAAATATGGGGAGACATCAGCATATGTCTATAAAAAAAAAGCTATTAAAAGTCATCGTGTATCTTCAAAAAACTTACAATTAATGTGTTATCCAAAATGTATGCATGCCTACCAAATCTGGATTGCTCTATTTTTTCAGCTTAATGAGAAACAGCAAAACTATCACTTGAATTTAACTTTTAAACAGAATATCGAAATTCCTCTTCTGACAACAGACAAAGCTGATCACTATTTTTTTAGTAGTCATTTCAGCTGGATCTATGCTTATTTTTACAATAAGTATAAAACTGAATTTACGTTTAGAGCTTATGAAAAAAATAATTCCTACGAATTCACCATCATGGCTTTAAGCGAAGTAAAGGCATTACTATGTTCCGGATTACATCACTCAATTCATGGCTTAGATATCATCGCACATTGGCTAAATGAACAATACTTAGCCGCACATCTTCAGGAAGTTTTCGGTCAGGAAGTTCTAACTATCAATCATCTACGAGAATTATCAGGGCTGTCTAAATCCAAAAGTCCAGTAAGTCCTATTTCAAATTATGCTGGTCCACTTTCATTAGAAAAAATTCTGGCTGGAATATCATCATGAACGGATATAGTTACTTAGAAGATACTCAAGAATTAAAGCTTGAGCCGTTTCGAGAATTCTATCAAACACTAGCAGAAGCAAAGCTGGAAAATTATCAGGATTCTATCAAACTCAATGAGTTCATTAAACCTACTAAAATTATTGAACTTAACAATATTATAAATCAAAAACTTGTAGAACAATCAATCAGTGAATATCCTCTCGTTCATTATCTTATTGCAGTCATTAATACGCCTTCAGCATATCAAGCTAATGCCCTGAAATGGGCCATTTTTAATACTCGATGTATTGAATTGCTTGATAGCAAAGAACATGCAGCCACTGTAGCTAACCTCTGTAGACGTTTTCGTTTAGCCAGCAAAAAACAGGAATACCATTGGCTTTATAACTTATTACCACCTCTCCCTATTGAGTTGGAGGATCTTCTTAAGTTTTTAAATAAAGCTGAAACAGAGAATAGAGAGTTACTTAACCGCTCCACACCAAATTTAGATGAAAAACAAATTGGCCAGCTGGCAAATCTACGTGTCATCTATCAATATGTCTTTACTCAGTCTGAACGTTTAAAACGAAATCGCCAAAGCAGTTCAGGTGCCAAAGAAGCTCCTCAAACTGATGTTCAAAAGATATCAAGAATATCTCTCGATGATGAACAAACGTATCAGACTCATTTTGAACAAGGTACAGCTAAACAACCACGCGAAGATAAAACTATAGAAAAAGTTGAAGATCATAATTTTGAATTTAACTCACTAGAGCAATGTTCTATCACAGCTCAGATCAATAATCTCAAAAATCAAATTCTGCATCAAAACAAGAATGAGCTAATGAGCAAGCCGAATCCTCGGGTCTTCGATTTGCCTACCGCACAGTACATTATGCAAATTTTATTAGAACAGGCAGAAAATTCTCCAATTCATACCCTGCTTTTATTTTCAGTCCTCAGTCTTACTCATTATAAAGATCTGCCGGTATTTCAAAAAAATTTACGAGTCAGTACAAAAAACAAAGAAGTATCACTGCAACCCCAAAAATGTTTCTTTAAGCAAAGCTTTGAAGTCTCTAAATTCAAGGATTTTGTTTTAAGAAAACATCGGTTGAATACCGTGAATTCTTTTACGATTCCTCTGCCTCAATATTATCTGGAAAATCTAAGTCAGTTGAAAAAAATGGATGGTGTTGAGATTGATTCCAAGATACAGGAGTATTTACAAAAAATTAATAAAGGGCTGACCTTCCAGTTAACAACACAAAATCTTCCGCGCTTACTCAGTGATATTGCATTGAATGAACTTGAGTATGAACTGGAAAGCAAATTGCTTAATGGAGAAAGTGTTCAGCACTATATTCCATGCCATTACTCTTCAACACAAATCGTGGATATTATTAATATTTATACTCAAATTCTAACTTTGACTGTTCCTCAGCTGGAAACTGAATATCTTGAAGAATTCAGTAACCCGCATTCTTTTGGTAGTCAGCAGACACCTAATCTACCATTTGTTAAATCATTTTTTCACCAGCTTGACCAACGAGTGAGGGAACATCCGAATCCTTTTGAGACTTTAAAATATTATTCAATCTGGCTATGGCATATTTGCATGCTGATAACGTCAGCACGACCAAGTGAGTCCTTCCCGCCCAATCTAGATTATATTGACCTCGACAATCAATTGATGGCTGTTGCAGATAAAGAGCAGCGTTATTCGGGCACCATTGGACGATATCTACCGTTTAACGATTATCTTCGTGATGAAATACAGCATTACCTAAAATATTTAAAACACTTTCTCTACCTCACAAAAGCCTATCTGTCCAATGAACAAGTACAAGCAATCCATGAGGTCTTCGAGGGTGAACGCCCCTTTCTATTATTTTACGATCCACAAGGATATATCCGAAATTTAGAACTTTCTGATATTCAAAAATACTGTACAGAAATAGCCCTTCAGCGCAATTGGACCCGCCACTTTGCTCGTTATTTTTTTGCACAAGACTGCAATGAAGATGTAGTTAAAGGCATCTTTGGTCATGACGAAGCAATGCAGGGACTGTTTGACCGCTATTCAGCTTTTCAGGCGACTGATTACGATCAAATCAGAACAGCACAAGATAAGCTAATTGAAATATTAGAGCTTAAAAGTATGTCGACATTCAACGGGATCATGATTAAATGAGCAGACATCCACACTCCCTAAAACGACAAAAAAAACTTATAAAAAATAAGGAATTTCTTCTTAAATTATTTAGTGAGAAATGCCTAGAGCTTACACCTGAAAACTATTCCGATGTATATAGACAAGTCGATAATCAACTTTTGGAAAAGTACAAATCTAATACTCGTAGTCATAAAATGGCACGCTTAGAATTCGCGAAATATATCAAGCGTTTTAATCGTTTATCAAATCAAAACTACCCTATTCCTGCAACACCTGTTCGTCATGAAAGCCCCCCACCCCAACAAAATATTGAGACTTTAAAACATGGTAAAAGGGTGACTCAATTTGCCAAAAATTTGATTGCTCACTGGACAGAACATAATGACTTCAGTCCAACTCAATCCCTCGCTTTTTGTTTGATCAGCACAATATTATTTAATGGCATTTATAATGAGAACGAACTACAAAAGTTTTTAAAAATCATTTTAAAAACAAAGAAATTTCAAAGCTTTTCAAACCTAAATCATATTGTTTCACTTGAGATCCCGAACCGGCATTTCGGTAATCAGCGTATAAATAACCTGAATTTTTCAGTGAGCTATACAAAAACGTTTGTGTTAAACGATATTGTGAAATGCTGGATCTACAGACTAAAACATCAAAAATTTGATTTATTTTCAGATATTGATGACGCAGAACAAGTGATCAACACTTGCATCATCGAATGCTTTCCTGAGGAAAAGGTACGTTATAAAGACCTGTTAAAATATGGTTTTTACTACACACAGTTCCTAAAAAACAGTGGACTGGATCAAATGTCCATTTGTATCTTAAAAAATGAAATTTACAGTTCCAGTCCTCTCGAAAAACAATTAGCAGCTTATTTTATTCAGCCTGAACCCACGCCTACCCATACGATTCAGGAAGTTTATGAAAACCCTCAAGACCAGTCTAAAGTCACTATTGCATTAGATGTTGCCGATATTTTAGTAGAAATACGTCAAGCTATTCGTGCAAAAAACTATAGCGATCAACTCATAGAATTATATGCCAGAGAACAATCTTCAGCCTTGGAACGTTTGCTGCTGTGGAGCATTCTACGCTCAAAATTAACGGAACCTCAACTGGACCTTCTCAATCATATTATTCAGCAGCAGCAACGATTTAAGCGCAAGCTTATACGTGCAGATTTTCAGCCGCTCAAGCAAAGTTCTCTGAAGACCATGTTTTCACAGTTTGCAGTCCATTGGCTGCAGGCAACGCAAGACAAAGATATTTCATCATTTTCAGATGCTGATTTTGAAGATCTGTATGGAGAAATGCTTTTATTAAAGAAAGAAACAACTAGAGCGACTTTACAAAAACGTCTACAGGAGTTTCATCACAAACAGACCTTATTCTTTAACGCACCCACTATCGATCTAGATAATTTAATCCAGGTAAAAATCTGCAGAACCGCATTGATCTCGCCCCATATTTTTCACCACATGCTAGAGCAGCTCGAAAATACTCAAGATATTTCGATTCAGGATAAAAATATATTTAAACTGATTTTTATTCTAGGATTCAGAGTCGGACTACGGATCAATGAAACATTGAATATCTTCGTACGTGATCTATTTATTAGTGAAGATGCTGTGATACTCACCATTCGCAACAATCGCAATAAAAATCAAAAAAGCTACTCAGCTTACCGCAAGATTCCCCTGCATCATCTACTTAAAGCCGACGAATTACATGCATTTAAAACATACAGTCAGAATAGAAAACGTCTGCTAAAAGAACAAGGAAAATCAGTTGCACACCCGCTGTTTTTAAAACAGTCCTTAGAAGAAACTCATGAAAATGAAGTGAATTCCCTATTGAAACAATTGATCCAGCCAGTTTTTGGAGAACACAATTTTACTTACCATAGTCTGCGCCATTCTGCATTTAATCATCTTTACCTGATTTTAAAAAACTCAACACTTTCAGATGCATTTACTGACTATAGCCCACATGAGCAATTACGTATCCGTTATGCATTGTTGCGAAACAGAAATACTCAGCAAACCTGGTATGCACTTTCTCATTTTGCCGGGCACCTAACCCCTGACACGACCTGTTCAAGCTATCTGCATTTAATGCATCTAGCAATTAGCTACCAGCTGAATCAAATGCACAGCCCGCTTCCTAAAGAAGCCTATTTTAACATTCTGAAACATGATGATGCCATTAAATATCCTGTTCAGCAGCGGGCGATCAAACAGTTTTTATTTCATCAACTCACTAAAGACCGTTACAGGCAACATGATCATCAATTTCAACTAGGTCAACAGAAATCGCCTGATTCACTGATGCTAGGAGCTCATGACTCAGAGATGACTTTTGAATTATTGCATCACATTCTTGCAGTAGAAAAAGAACAAGACCTTATGTTACCTGAAACTATTCCTTTGCAAATCGCGCAAAAATTACGTGCTAAAGCCCAGCATTTGAAAACCTCCTGTGTAAACCAAAAAAAATCATCGAGGTTATTTACCACAGATTTTTTAAGGAAAACTCCGAATGCATTGGTCACCATGTTGCCAACCAATCAGGAGGAAAAAAAGGTCATTCAACATGTTCAGGAGCGTTATGCAAATGTACAAAGTAAATACAAAAAACAGCTTCATACAATCTACTCAATTTATCTTGAAAAAGCTCAGCCCAATTCAGCCCAGTTAATTTTTGAACTCAATGAAAAACGGCAACTGAAGAAACTTCTTTCTTTTATTCATAGCTTATTTCCCAAAAAATATCTTCATTTAGAACTCTCTCAGCAGAGCAAAACAGAGCTCAAAAAGACATTACAGGATTTAACATTACGGGCAGAAAACTTCAGCCTGACTGAAAATGAAAGGCGAATTAAGTTCTGCTTCAAGGATAAAGATGCAAAAGCACTTGGGGTATTCAAGTTACTGATGTATCTGATGATAGTTTCTCATCTTTAATGCAAATTATTGGATAAGTTTGCCACGCATTCTTATTCGTGGTTTACCAGTCATTCCTGTAATGATTTAATATAGACTTCCAAGCGTGAGTGGTAAAATTAATCATCTTAAAGAGCAATAACTGTTTGTCCCACTAGCCAAATAATGTCTGTCCAAGTTAGCACAAAATTTAATGATCATTTAAACAAGAATTTGCAGTATTAGTTTACAATTCGAAGTGAATAAAAAGCATAAATTGCCGCAGCACAATGAAATTGAAGAAATATTTTCAGAATATGATGAATAAGTTGTGAATCGGTACCCAATAAGTTATCAGAAAAGATAAAACCCTGCCCAACCTCATTGCTCCAAACCACTTGTGCCAAATATTCCAGATTAACCTGATAGCAAATACTGGTTCCTCGCGACATCAGGCGAAACTGATTAAGCTTAAAGCAGGTTGTTAGACTCTATTAAATTGTAAATGTCTAATTAGACTTTTTTAGTCTAATTAGATCTAATCAGGCCAATTAAGCACCCTCCTTACATCAAATGGTTTATTTCTATAAATCCATTATTTTGTGTTTTAATAGATATATATAGATATAAGACCCAATATTATGGATTTAAAATTCAAAAAGCCTGAAGAGGTTGTCACGTTATTATGTGAAAGGCTTCGCAAAGAACGACTTTATCTGGAAATGACTCAGGCAGACGTCGCTACACGTGCTGGTATTAGTGTGAATACAGTATCTAATCTGGAAGCCGGTCGAAATGTTTCATTTGAAAATTTAGTACGCGTTGCCATGGTATTGGGCCGATTAAAAGAATTAGAGGAACTCTTCAAACCTCATTTAAACAGTGTAAATGACATTCTCCGCTATGAGAGCAATACGGCTCGCCAACGTATCAAAAGGAAATAAGTCCATGCTCAAAAAACTTAATGTTTACTACAATGGATGGGGTGAATATTGGCTTTGGGGTACACTGGTCTCCTCAACCGCAATCACAGGTCGGCCATTAATCGCCTTTGAATACAGTGCAGAAGCGATCAGTAAAGGTTTAGAACTTTCCTCTTACCTACTTCCGTTAAAAGGTGACCCATTAAGAACGAACTTTCCTGCACATCAAATGGGATTGCCAGGTCCTATATATGATGCCTTGCCCGATGGTTGGGGCATGCTTCTTATGGATCGCTTATTTAAAAAAAATGGATTTAATCCTGCACGGATTGGGCCATTAGAAAGACTCACGTATATTAATACACATGCGATGGGAGCATTATCCTTTGAACCTTCAGCAACTGAGTTAGCATTAACTGAAAATATCCCACTGATTAAACTCGCTCAAGAAGTTCAGGAAGTTCTCAAAGGAGAAGGTGCAGAATTTTTACAGCATTTATTAATTATGGGTGGATCTCCACAAGGTGCAAGGCCAAAAGCGCTCATCTATCGTGATCCTGTCACCAACGAATTCTCAACAGTTAGCTCACATCAACATGAAGCTTGGCTGATCAAATTTCCCGCTCAGCAAGAGCATCCTGAAGTTTGTGCAATTGAAGCTGTTTATGCAGAATGTTTGCGTCATTGTCATATTGATACCCCTGACACTCAATATTTTACTCTTCCGAATGGATTAACCGCATTTGCATCAAAGAGATTTGACCGCCACGATGGCATGCGTATCCCTATGCAAAGTTTAGCGGCCTTCACCGGAGCTGATTTTAAATCACCAGGGAGTTTAGACTACAGTAACTTTCTTCGCGCTGCACACTTTTGCACCAACGATGTTCGCGAAAAAGCAATTGCATTCAAGCGAGCTGTTTTCAATGTAGTCTTCAATAATCGAGATGATCATTGCAAAAACTTTTCATTTCTGATGTCCCAAAATGGGCAATGGAAACTCTCCCCTGCCTATGATGTTACTTTCTGTGAAGGGCCAGGTGGATATCATCAAATGGATATCATGGGTGAGGCACTGGATATTCCTCGACAAGCTCTTGTAAAACTTGGTACTCAGGAAGCGGAACTTTCTGCCCAAGAAGTCGATGAAATTATTAGTTCGATTTGTAAGGTTGCAATCCGATTCAGCAATATCGCTCATGATCTATTACCTGGACAAATTCAAGCAGAGACTATCCAAATGATCCAAAATAGGATTGAGCATAATATTCATTTATTGAATTGAATATAAAAAAATTTCATGAGGATCAAGAATCATTATATTAAATTATATAATGTTGTTGTTTCTCATGAAAATTCGCACCAAAATACAGGTGACTTTTATAGACTAAAATTTCCAATATGAAGTGACCAAAATACCCTTAAATGATCTAAATTGCTAAAAATTTCAACCCACTAAAAACTATACACAATCAATTAAATCATATACTTATAGTTAACATCATTTAATGGAATAAATCTCGGTGACCTTGCCAAGGTTGGGGTCTGGGAGTTCGAGTCTCCTTTCCCGCTCCAGATTCTAAAAAAGCCCTGATCGAAAGATCGGGGCTTTTTTTATGCTGATGTTATTTTCTTTAAATGATCCTTTCATTTTTATTTCACTCAATAAAAAATTCTTAAAGTACTTTCTGATTTTATAACCAAGATGTGACCATAGTACCCCCCCTACGGCAATAAAAAAGCCCTCATCAAAAGATCAGGGCTTTTTTAAATTCTATCCATGCATCAGATGAACTCTGGTGAGCAAACCACTAGCGACGACATAGCGTTCATCTTGAGTTCAATTAAAAGGTTATCCGCTGATAATCACGGTATTGCGGTGTCCAAAAATTACGTTCAATAGCCAACTGCAATTCTTCTACACTGACTTTCGGTGCTACCCCATCTTCAATCGCAACAAGTGCTACTTTTAAGGCAATCTGCTTCGAAATTGACTGTAAACAATCCAGATTCGGCAATAAATCTGCCTGAGGATCTTTCAGTTTCGGAGAACAGTCCGCCAAGGCATTACTTGAAGCCATCAGCATATTATCCGTGACACGTTTTGCACCTGAAGCAACTACGCCCAGACCGATACCCGGAAAAATATAAGAGTTATTGCATTGGGAAATATGATGAATCTGTCCCTGATAATTCACTGGTGCAAATGGGCTACCCGTTGCAATCAATGCTCTGCCATTAGTCCATTGCAAGATGTCAGCCGGAACAGCTTCTACGCGGGAAGTCGGGTTGGATAAAGGGAAAATAATCGGTTGCACACTGTTTTCAGCCATGGCTTCAATCACTTCCTGAGTGAATAAACCTGGCTGTCCAGATACGCCAATCAATACTGTCGGCTTGGCACGTTTGACCACATCTAGCAGAGAAATCATGCTCTCAGCATCTGCCCAGCTTTCTACATTTTCAAGAGGCTGTGCCAGTTTGCGCTGGAAATCCAATAAATTCGGCTGATTTTCTGTGATCAGACCAAAGCGGTCGACCATAAACACGCGTGCACGCGCTTCAGCATCACTTAAACCCTCAGCAACCATTTGCTTAATGATCTGCTCTGCAATCCCGCAACCAGCTGAACCAGCACCCAGGAAAGTAACCACCTGATCTTTGAGGTGTTTACCGGCTGCACGCGAAGCAGCAATCAGGCTGCCGACAGACACTGCTGCGGTGCCCTGAATATCATCATTAAAACAACAGATTCGATCACGATATTTTTCCAGCAAAGGCATGGCATTTTTCTGTGCAAAGTCTTCAAACTGAATTAAGGCATCTGGCCAGCGCTGTTGAATCGCCTGAATCACCGTCTCGACAAAAGCATAGTATTCATCGCCGCTGATTCGTGGTTCACGCCAGCCCATATAAATCGGGTCATTTAACAACTGCTGATTATTGGTACCGACATCAAGAGTAATCGGTAAGGTATAGGCCGGACTGATCCCGCCACATGCGGTGTAGAGTGCCAGTTTTCCAATGGGAATCCCCATACCACCGATGCCTTGATCTCCAAGACCCAAAATGCGCTCACCATCTGTAATCACAATCACTTTCACGTTCTTTTTATTGATATTGTGAATAATCTGGTCGATCTGATCACGGTCAGGATAGGAAATAAAGATCCCACGATGACGGCGATAAATATCAGAAAAGCGCTGACATGCCTCACCCACAGTCGGGGTATAGATAATCGGCATCATCTCACTGAGGTGATTTTCAATCAGATGATAAAACAGGGTCTCATTGGTATCCTGAATATTCCGCAAATAAATATGCTTGTTAATATCACTGCTAAAAGCACAATACTGCTGATAAGAACGCTGACTTTGTTCTTCAATCGTCTCGGTGACATGAGGAATCAAGCCATGCAAGTTAAAGCTTCTACGCTCTTCTTCAGAAAATGCAGAGCCTTTATTGAGTAGTGGGAGTTCTAGCAGAGTATTTCCAGCATAAGGAATATATAAAGGGCGTTTACTGTTCAAATTTTCTCTGGGCATTATTTAACTCATCTAATCAATCTTCGGCAGTTCTGCCAAAATAGTCACATCACTTTGTTTATTTTATATAGCTTAGCCTGATTTTAAGCTGTTAGGTCATTTAGCAAATTTATAATACTTGTAGCAGGATTTTATAATCTGATAACACTCATTTTCAGCCTAGGTTTTGGACGGTTTCTAAAATTAATCCCTATTCGTATTTTTAATTTAAATCGGCAGCAAGATCTGTTTGACAAAAAACCTCAGCTCATCAAGGATAAAGCATAAATTTAATAAGACCAACGAGTATAACAATGAGTGAACTGCAACCGCTTTATCAGCCCGATATTTTGGGGACAGGTTATGAGCAAGCGACCTTAAACTTTCCCGATGATTATGAGGGCAAAGTCGTAGCAACCCTGATCCGTAAAAAAGCAGCCCAACCTACAAAAAAAGCAGTTCTATATATTCACGGCTTTATCGATTATTTTTTTCAGACCGAAATGGCAGAGCGCTTTAATCAGCATGGTTTTGATTTTTATGCGCTGGATTTGAGAAAATACGGCCGTTCGATTCTGCCGCATCAAAAATATTATAACGTGTATGACCTGTCTGAATATGATGCCGAAATCACCCAGGCACTGGATATTATCGCAGCCGAAGGTCATGATGCGGCCCTGCTCTGCGGTCATTCTACCGGCGGCCTGACCACGACCTTGTATGCGGCACATCATCCGCAGCATCCTTTAATCAAAGCACTTTGGGTCAATAGTCCATTTTATGACTTCAACATGAATCCGATCAAACGCGCGCTCGGCATCCCGCAATTGAGCAGACTGGCCAAAATTTTTCCCAACCTTAAATTCCCAAGCGAGCTGAATAAGTGGTATGCCACCAGCCTGCATAAGGATTTAAAAGGCGAATGGGACTTCAGTCTGGACTGGAAAAAGACCCGCTACCCGATGGTTCGGATCAGTTTTATTCGTGCCATTCATGAGGCACAGAAAGAAATTCATCGCGGTGTTCAGCTCGATGTTCCGGTACTGATCATGCATTCACATCAGACTTTATATCCTAAAAAATGGGGCAAAGCGGCGCAGAGCAGTGATGTAATTCTAGGCATTAAAGACATTCAAAAATATGCCAAAAAAATCAAAGGCGATGTCACGGTTCAAAGTATCCAGAACGGTTTACATGACCTGGTGCTTTCAGAGCAGTCTGTGCGTGAGCAGGTTTATCAGCAACTGTTTCAATGGCTGCATGACAAAGGGATTTAGATAAACGCGGAAGGAGAAATGAAACTTACCCCTCATTTCTCCTGCTTGGCTTCTTTTAAATCCTGACTAGGTCGAAATGTAATCAAGTGCATTGAAAATATGCCAATCTTTCGATGGTGTATAAATGTTATAAACTCTTGTTTTTAAAATTAAGGCTTTAGAATTTATAAATTTTATTTTTCTGCTGCTTGTCTCAAAATATTGTCTTTTGTAGCAAGCCTGTAAACAAACAACCGCCCGTCTTTTTCCCTCTTTATAGTAGAGCTGAATGCAGAAGCGCCTATATTTTTTGATCGGCAACATGCGCTCGACCTGCACCACTAACAATCATATAAAGGAATAGATTATGCGTTATGCAGACCCCAATACTGACGGTTCAAAAATTCAATTTAAAGCACAATACGATAATTTTATTGGTGGCGAATGGGTCGCCCCGGTCAAAGGCGAATACTTTGACAATATCTCTCCGGTAGATGGCAAGGTCTTTACCAAAGTGCCGCGCTCTTCTGTAGAAGACATTGAATTGGCGCTTGATGCAGCGCATAAAGCCAAAGAGCAATGGAACCGGTCATCACCGACCACCCGCTCCAATATCCTGCTGAAAATTGCAGATCGTCTGGAACAAAATCTGGAACTGCTGGCTGTGGCAGAAACCTGGGACAATGGTAAGCCAATTCGTGAAACACTGGCTGCCGATATTCCATTGGCCATTGACCATTTCCGTTATTTTGCCGGCTGTATCCGTGCACAGGAAGGCGGCATTTCTGAAATTGATGAAGATACCATCGCCTACCATTTCCATGAACCGCTTGGTGTAGTCGGACAAATCATTCCCTGGAATTTCCCGATTCTGATGGCCGCCTGGAAACTGGCACCCGCCCTGGCTGCAGGCAACTGTATTGTGCTGAAACCTGCAGAACAGACCCCGGTCAGTATTCTGGTTCTGGCTGAACTGATTCAGGATATTTTACCACCGGGCGTATTGAATATCGTCAATGGCTATGGGGTCGAAGTCGGCCGTCCACTGGCGACCAATCCACGCATTGCCAAGATTGCCTTTACCGGTTCAACCGCAGTGGGTCAGCTGATCATGCAATATGCGACTGAAAATATTATTCCGGTGACTCTGGAACTTGGCGGTAAATCACCAAACTTGTTCTTTGCCGACATTATGGATCAGGAAGACGATTATCTGGACAAGGCACTGGAAGGCTTTGCCATGTTTGCCCTGAACCAGGGTGAAATCTGTACCTGCCCTTCCCGGGCCTTGGTACAGGAAAGTATTGCCGATGAGTTTTTAGCGCGCGCAGTAGAACGGGTACAACGCATTAAAACCGGTCATCCGCTGGATACGGAAACCATGATCGGGGCGCAGGCTTCGCAGGAGCAGCAGGACAAGATTCTGGGCTGTATTGCCACTGGCCGTGAAGAAGGTGCACAGATCCTGACCGGCGGTGAAGCACGTCAGGAAGTCGGTCAAGGTTTCTATATTGAACCGACCATCTTTAAAGGTACCAATGACATGAAGACCTTCCAGGAAGAAATCTTCGGGCCTGTACTGGCTGTAACCACCTTTAAAGACTTTGATGATGCGATCAAGATCGCCAACGATACGATTTACGGACTCGGTGCCGGTGTCTGGTCACGCTCAGCGCATACTTCCTATCGTGCCGGTCGTGCCATTCAGGCCGGTCGGGTCTGGACCAACTGTTATCATATCTACCCTGCGCATGCAGCTTTCGGCGGTTATAAAAAATCAGGCATTGGACGTGAGAATCACAGAATGATGCTGGATCATTATCAACAAACCAAAAATCTGTTGGTGAGCTATTCAACCAAACCGGCAGGTTTTTTCTAAACAACCTGATGATTAAAAGCGGGCTTCGGTCCGCTTTTAACCTGATATTTTTTAAAAATTTTAATACTAGGTAAAATTTTCCAGCATTGTTCGTCTAGAATTCCCTTGAATGACTGACAATAAATTAAAATACTTTCTGAAAACACCTTAATGTCTGAGCTTATGTTGATTTCACCTAAGTTTCTCATTTTTTATGCTTTTTAATTGCTCAAAAAACCTGCATA
The DNA here is from genome assembly GCF_015602705.1 of Acinetobacter lwoffii. Lineage (NCBI taxonomy): Bacteria > Pseudomonadati > Pseudomonadota > Gammaproteobacteria > Moraxellales > Moraxellaceae > Acinetobacter > Acinetobacter lwoffii. The sequence goes on along the minus strand of NZ_CP059081.1, from coordinate 115,825 downwards.
AAGCCCAGGCTTTCATTTAAAGTCGGCTTTTCATGTTTATCAAGACTGTGTATAACAATGAACCACTAGAGGGAAAGCAATAAGCATAGGCAAAATTGCGCAAAAAGCGTTAGACTATGTACCCAATAATGTCATGATTCGGTCTGATCAAGATCAAAAAAGAAGGTGAAGGTTGATGCCGCTCAATACTGTTGAAGAGCTTGTAGCAGATATCCGTGCAGGAAAAATGGTCATCCTGATGGATGATGAAGACCGTGAAAATGAAGGCGATTTGGTGATTGCTGCCACACACGTACGTCCTGAAGACATCAACTTCATGATCACCCATGCACGTGGTCTGGTCTGCCTGACTTTAAGTAAAGAGCGTTGCCAGCAGTTGAATCTGCCGTTAATGGTGGATGCCAATGGTGCCCAGCATGGGACCAATTTCACCCTGTCGATTGAAGCGGCTGAAGGTATTTCTACCGGTATTTCTCCGGCTGAACGTGCGCACACGATTCAAACTGCTGTGGCTGCTCATGCCAAACCGGCAGATATTGTACAGCCAGGACATATCTTCCCGCTGATGGCGCAACCAGGCGGTGTCTTGCACCGTGCCGGACATACTGAGGCAGGTTGTGATCTTTCCCGTTTGGCAGGACTGGAACCGGCATCAGTCATTTGTGAAATCATCAATGAAGATGGCACCATGGCGCGCCGTCCGGATCTTGAAGTGTTTGCTGAAAAGCATGGCCTGAAAATCGGTACTATTGCCGATCTGATTCATTACCGCATGACCAATGAACAGACGGTTGAGCGTATTGATCAGCAAAGTATTGATACTGAATACGGCAGCTTTGACCTGTACCGCTATCGTGAACTGGGTAACCCGGATATCCATTTGGCCTTGGTCAAAGGTGAGCCTAAAGAGGGTGTGACCACAGTGCGTGTACATGGTTTTAACCCGACCCGCGACTTGCTCAAACTGAAGAAACAGGATGGCGAGCCGGCCTGGAACCTGGATCGTGCCTTGAAAGAAATTTCCAACAGTGATCGTGGTGTCTTGGTCTGGATTGGCCAACACCATTTACAGGACCTGGGTCCAGCATTAGATACCCTTAAAGCACCAAAAAATGTAAAATCAAATTCTGCACTGTCTCAGCAGTATCAGACCATTGGTGTGGGTGCACAAATTTTGCGTGATTTAGGCGTTGAAAAAATGAAGCTGCTGAGCTCTCCATTGCGTTTCAATGCCCTGTCAGGCTTTAACTTAGAAGTGGTAGAATACATCACCGCACAACAAACATCTTAAGAAATCATCGAGGTTGTTATGGCAGTTCGCCGTATTGAAGGTATGTTACATCTCGCGAACGAAGACCGTTATGCGATTTTAGTTGGTCGTTTTAACAGCTTTGTGGTTGAACATCTGTTAGAAGGTGCCATTGATACATTGAAACGTCATGGTGTATCAGAGGATAATATCACTGTTGTTCATGCACCTGGTGCCTGGGAACTTCCTGTCGTTGCGAAAAAACTGGCAGCTTCAGATCGTTTCGATGCCATCATCGCGCTTGGCGCCGTGATTCGTGGTAGCACGCCTCACTTCGATTTCGTTGCAGGCGAATGTGCCAAAGGTTTGGGCGTAGTTGGCCTCGACACTGGCTTACCTGTAATTAACGGTGTACTCACTACGGACAGTATTGAACAAGCGATTGAACGCTCTGGAACAAAAGCAGGCAATAAAGGTAGCGAAGCTGCCCTGACTGCGATTGAAATGGTTAACTTGTTAAAGGCTATTTAACGCTATGTCGCAAACACTTCAAGCAACTTATGCAGCAAAACGTAAAGCACGTCGCTTTGCTGTACAAGGAATTTATGAATGGCAAATGAGCCACAATCCGGTGCATGAGATTGAAGCACGTACGCGTGTGGAAAATGCCATGCACAAAGTGGATCTGAGCTATTATCATGAATTGTTGACTCAAGTGGTTGCCAATCATGAAGCATTGGATGCGCTCTTAATCCCGGTACTCGATCGCGAACTTTCAGCACTTGACGGTGTTGAACTTGCGACCCTTCGTCTTGGTGCATATGAACTTAAAGAACATCTTGAGATTCCATATCGCGTGGTTCTAGATGAAGCGATCGAGCTGGCTAAACATTTTGGCGGTGCCGATAGCCATAAATACATCAATGGTGTATTGGATCGTTTAGCGACAACTTTGCGTGCAGCAGAAAAACAGCAGTCTAACTAATAGCGTAGATTCGTTGTATGGCTGAATTTTCGATTATCGACACCTATTTCAATCGCAAGAATACCAATTCTGTCGATTTAGGCGTCGGTGACGATTCAGCCTTGCTCACCCCTCCTCTACAGCAACAACTGGTCATCTGTGCCGACACTCTGGTTGCTGGACGCCATTTTCCAATAGACACCGATCCGCATGCGATTGGCTGGAAATCTGTGGCTGTCAATTTATCTGATATTGCCGCGATGGGCGCAACCCCGCACAGTATTTTACTCGCGTTGAGCCTACCCCAAATTGATCATGACTGGCTAAAAGCTTTTAGTCAGGGTCTGTACGATTGCTGTGATCAATTTGGGGTGAGTTTAATCGGTGGTGATACCACTCAAAGTCCTCATTTAACCCTTTCTGTTACTGCATTAGGCTGGGTTGATATTGGTCAAGCCATTCCACGCTCAGGTGCAAAACCGGGTGATCTGATTTGTGTCAGTGGAACGGTCGGTGATGCAGCTTTTGCACTACAGCATCTTGGTCATCCACTACAAAAACGTCTGGACTATCCAACGCCACGTTGTCAGCTCGGTGCTGCCCTAAAAGGTCTGGCGCATAGCATGATTGATGTCTCGGATGGTTTGGCCCAAGATCTTGGACATATCCTGAAAGCCTCTGAAGTCGGTGCAAAGCTGCAACTCGAAAACCTGCCGATCAGTCCTGCCCTGTATGCCTTAAGTGATGAACAAAAATGGCAATATGCCCTCGCTGGTGGCGATGATTACGAATTATGCTTTACAATAAGCCCGCAAAATTACGAAAAATTATTGCAAAAACAACTTGATGTTTCGATTAGTATGATCGGCACAATTCAGCAGCAACACGGCTTAACTTTTGAAAAAGATGGCGTAGATCATTCACTTCAATTTAATGGGTATCAACATTTTGCATAAACCTGCGATTAATTTTAAAGCCATGTCATGGATCGACCGACTGATTGTCTTTAGTGGGGTTGGTTTTGGTTCTGGTCTGGCACCTAAAGCACCCGGTACCTTTGGTTCGGCCTTTGCACTTTTATTTATTCCTATTTGGCTGCATCTTGGTTTTCTAAACAGTGTTTTTGCCATTGCCATCATGTCCCTGGTTGGCATATATATCTGCGGGCATACTGCTAGAGTCATGGGTGTACATGATGATGGCCGCATCGTCTGGGATGAATTTGCCGGACAATCCATCACATTTTTGCCCCTGATCTACTTAGGTCAGATGAACTGGTTATGGTTGCTCATCGGTTTTGCGCTATTCAGATTATTTGATATCTGGAAACCTTGGCCGATCCGTGTGATTGACCGACAGGTCGACGGTGGCTTCGGCATCATGCTGGATGACATTATTGCCGGCCTTTGGGCTGCTCTTTGTATTTTGCTTTATTTTTACTTCATCGTGGCATAAGCCATATTTAGGATTAGAACATGTCAACGACTGTTATTATTCTTGCTGCAGGTAAAGGAACGCGCATGCGCTCTAGCTTACCGAAAGTATTACAACCCCTTGCAGGACGTCCTTTACTGGGTCATGTCATTGAAACGGCAAAAAAATTAAACGCAGATAATATTATTACGATTTATGGTCACGGCGGTGATCGGGTTCAGACAGCATTTGCACAAGAGGATATTAAATGGGTCGAACAGGCTGAACAGCTGGGTACCGGTCATGCCGTACAAATGACCTTGCCTGTCCTGCCACAAGACGGCGTCTCGCTGATTCTTTCCGGCGATGTACCGTGCATTAATCCTGTGACCTTGCAAAAATTACTCGATGCCACTGCAGAAACCGGTATTGGTCTGGTGACGCTTACCCTGCTGGATGCCAATGGTTATGGTCGTATTGTACGTGAAAATGGTGAAATCCAGGCCATTGTGGAGCACAAGGATGCTTCCGAAGAACAGCGTCAGATCAAGGAAATCAATACCGGTATTTATGCCGTCAGCAATGCCAAGTTGCATCAATGGCTGCCAAATTTAAGCAATGACAATGCGCAGGGTGAATATTACCTGACTGATATTGTCGCGATGGCTTTGGCAGATGGTATACAAGTTGCATCGGTAGAACCTGAGCAGGCTTTTGAAGTTGAAGGGGTAAATGACCGCGTGCAGCTCGCTGCTTTAGAGCGTCAGTTCCAGTCTTATCAAGCCAAACAGCTAATGCAGCAAGGTGTACATCTGATTGATCCAAGCCGCTTTGACTTGCGTGGTAATTTAACTGTCGGTCAGGATGTCCGCATTGATATCAATGTGATTATCGAAGGTGATTGCGAGCTGGGCGACAACGTTGAAATTGGCGCTGGCTGTATCATTAAGAATAGCAAGATTGCAGCTGGCACCAAGGTTCAACCATATAGCATTTTTGACAATGCTATCGTTGGTGAAGATACCCAGATTGGACCTTTTGCACGACTCCGTCCGGGTGCACAATTGGCCAATGAAGTGCATATCGGTAACTTTGTTGAAGTTAAAAATACCTCGATTGGTCTAGGCTCTAAAGCCAACCATTTTACCTATCTGGGTGATGCTGAAGTTGGTGCAGGCTCAAACATCGGTGCAGGGACTATTACCTGTAATTACGATGGTGCAAATAAATTTAAAACGATTATTGGTGATCAGGCCTTTATTGGCTCGAACAGTTCATTAGTGGCACCTGTGAAAATTGGCAATGGCGCCACTGTAGGTGCAGGCTCAACGATTACCCGTAATGTGGAAGACAACTGTTTGGCAGTAGAGCGCTCTAAGCAATTTGCCAAAGAAAACTATCCACGTCCGCAAAAAATCAAGAAATAAGGGGAACAAATATGTGTGGTATCGTTGGTGGCATTGCAGAACGTAGCATTACCAATATTTTGATCGAAGGCTTAAAACGCCTGGAATACCGGGGTTATGATTCAGCAGGTTTGGCACTGATTAATAATAGCCAGGTCCTGCGTGAACGCCGTGTCGGTAAGGTCGCAAACCTTGAACAGGCGGTGAATGAATCCCAGATTAGCGGTTCACTCGGCATTGCGCATACACGCTGGGCCACCCATGGCAAACCGACTGAAGAAAATGCCCATCCGCATATTTCTGAAAATGTGGCAGTGGTGCATAACGGAATTATCGAAAACTATCAGGAACTCAAAGATGATCTTGAAGCTTTGGGCTATGTGTTTACCTCACAGACTGATACTGAAGTGGTGGCCCATCTGATCAATGATGCACTGAAATCTACCCCGAGCCTGTTAGAAGCTGTACGCCAAGTGGTTCCGCAATTGAAAGGTGCCTATGCACTGGGCATCGTACATACTGACCACCCGGATGAACTGATTACCGTGCGTGAAGGTTCTCCACTGGTGATTGGTGTCGGGATTGGTGAAAACTTCATTAGTTCAGATCAATTAGCCTTACTTCCAATTACTAACCGTTTTATCTACCTGGAAGAAGGTGATATTGCCCGTTTGACCCGCACCACCATTGAAGTCTTTGTCGATGGTCAGCTGGTAGATCGTCCGGTCAAGGAACTGGATGCTGCGGTCAGCAATGCGTCTAAAGGTGAATACAAGCACTATATGCTCAAAGAAATTTATGAGCAGCCTGAAGCGATTAAACAGACCATTTCCCAAGCTTTAAATGGCAATGACCTGCGTGAAGATTTTCTTGCTAGTGCGGAACAAGACTTTTCAAAAATTCAGCAAATCCAGATTATTGCCTGTGGTACCAGCTATCATGCCGGCATGATCGCCAAATATTGGTTTGAACAGCTGATTGACCTGCCTTGCCAAGTCGAAATTGCCAGCGAGTTCCGTTATCGCACGCCGGTGATTGTGAACAATACGCTGTATGTGTGTATTTCCCAATCTGGTGAAACGGCCGACACCTTGGCTGCATTACGTGATACGCAAAAACGTGCAGCAGCCAAAGGCCTGGACATTACCACGATGACCATCTGTAACGTGGCGACCTCTTCGATGGTGCGTGAAACTCAGCATAGTCTGTTGACGCTGGCAGGTCCTGAAATTGGTGTAGCTTCAACCAAAGCCTTTACCACCCAGCTTGCTGCTTTAATGCTGTTGGTATTAAAAATTGGTTCGGTCAAAAATAGCATTTCTACAGAACAGATGACGAAGATCAGCACAGAACTCTGGCATTTGCCTAAAGTGATTCTGGACACTTTACGTCATGATAATGAAATTTTACGTCTTTCAGAACTGTTTGTTGAAAAGCAGCACTGCCTGTTCCTGGGTCGTGGTACGCACTTCCCGATCGCTCTGGAAGGTGCACTCAAACTGAAAGAAATTTCATATATTCATGCTGAAGGTTATGCTGCAGGCGAACTGAAACACGGGCCATTGGCACTGGTTGACAATGACATGCCGGTGGTGATTCTGGCGCCACAGGATGACATGCTGGACAAACTGAAATCCAATATGGAAGAAGTTCAGGCACGTGGTGGTGAACTATTTGTTTTTGCTGATGAGCACAGTGGCATTAAAGCCAAAGAGCGCAAGCACGTGGTCCATATTCCGGCAGTCAATGCAGTGCTAGCACCGATTGTGTATAGCATCCCGGTGCAGTTACTCTCTTATCATGTAGCAGTGCTACGTGGTACGGATGTGGATCAGCCACGTAACCTGGCAAAATCGGTTACTGTAGAATAATTAAAATTGAATCGAGGCTGGGTAACCGGCCTTTTTTCTTCTGAATGGAGAGCCTCTAAATGACAAAACTGACTTGCTTTAAAGCCTATGATATTCGCGGCAAACTGGGTACAGAACTCAATGAAGATATTGCCTACAAAATTGGCCGTGCTTATGGACAGATTTATCAGCCCAAAACCGTGGTCATCGGTTGTGACATACGTCTTAGCAGTGAAGGCTTAAAACAGGCGACCATTCGCGGTTTAAATGATGCTGGGGTCAATGTGCTGGATCTTGGCATGACCGGGACTGAAGAAGTGTATTTCGCAGCTTTCCACCTGGATGTCCAAGGTGGTATTGAAGTGACTGCCAGTCATAACCCGATGGATTATAATGGTATGAAACTGGTGCGTGAAAATGCGCGTCCAATCAGTGCCGATACGGGTCTTAAAGAGATTCAGGCTTTGGCAGAATCAGGTCAGTTCGTTGAAGTTAGCCAAAAAGGTCATACGGAAAAATATAATATCCTGCCAGAATTTATCGACCACCTGATGACCTATATTGATCCAGCAAAAATCCGCCCGATGAAACTGGTGGTGAATGCCGGTAATGGTGCAGCAGGTCATGTTATTGATGCAATCGAAGTAAAATTTAAAGAGCTCAATATTCCGGTTGAATTTATCAAAATTCATAATGAAGCTGATGGTAACTTCCCGAATGGCATCCCGAATCCAATTCTGGTTGAAAACCGGGATAGTACCAGTGATGCAGTCATTCAGCATGGTGCGGATATAGGAATTGCCTGGGATGGCGACTTTGACCGCTGCTTCCTGTTCGATGAAAAAGGCCAGTTTATTGAAGGCTATTATATTGTTGGTCTTTTGGCTCAGGCATTCCTGCTGAAGCAGTCTGGTGAAAAAATTGTGCATGATCCACGTCTGGTCTGGAATACGCTGGATATCGTGGAACAATACCAAGGGATCACGGTTCAGTCAAAGTCAGGCCATGCCTTTATCAAAGATGTAATGCGTGAACACAATGCGGCCTATGGCGGTGAAATGAGTGCCCATCACTATTTCCGTGATTTTGCCTATTGTGATAGCGGCATGATTCCATGGTTACTGGCGATAGCGGTACTATCTGAAACAGGAAAATCATTATCCTCTCTCGTGGAAGAAATGATTGCCAAATTCCCATGTTCAGGTGAGATCAACTTTAAAGTGGCAGACACTCAAACCACGATTCAAAAACTCTTTGATCATTATGCCGATCAAAACCCTGCTATCGACCAGACAGATGGGGTCAGTTTGGATTTTGGTGCATGGCGTTTTAATGTGCGTGCATCCAATACTGAACCGTTATTGCGTTTGAATATTGAAAGCCGCCGTGATCATAATCCACGCCCCATGCAGGACTATGTTGATGAATTAACCCAGCTGATCCAGAGTTAACTCACTTTAAAAATAAAAAGCTCTATTTAAATTTTGTCATTTAAATAGAGCTTTTGAACTTTTAAGAAGATTTTTTAGAATAATGCACGATCCAAAGGTATCTCAACTCCTAAAGACATCCCACTATCCTTTCCATTTCGGTCTGAGTCGCTTAGCCAACCCCTAACTTTGAGCGGCGTGTCCGGTTGTAGATAATGTGTCCACGTTAAATCCAGCGCTTTTACTTCATCAGCTTGAGGAAATGCATGATTAATTTCAAGCCCTGATTGATTGACTTTAGCCAACATGATCCGCCCATTTAAACGGTTCATTTTATCAAAGCGAATATCACCACCTATGCTGTACATCTGTCCATCTCCCCCGATCGCATGACCTAATGGAAAACCATGTTGGTAATAACCATCTTGATAAATATGGTGATTATATGAGTATCCTGATGCCTCTCCATTGGTACGCGTATCCGACCATTCTGTATAAACTTGGAAAGGCATATTGTTTAACTGGGAGGCATAATCCACCCCAGCCAAATACATTTTTTTCGCAGGAAGTAAACCTGCTTCATCTTCACCAACAAACTGACCATATAGGCTTAGAGGAAGGTTGAACCATTGCTGAAAGTTTAAACGCGCATCCAAACCAGCAATCTGATTTGATGCATTTCCTTCCCCGTTGCACTCATCCGCATTACACTCATTATCTTTACCAATAAAAGCATTCCAATAAGCTTTGAAACTGTCAGGTCGCCCCTGACCATCAATCTGGAATATACGTGATGCGCCGAGTTCAAGATATGGTAGAGGTTGCGCAGTTAAACGCAAACCTAATAAATTAGTGTCACGAACAAGATAGTCATCTAACTGACCCGCAAATGCTTGATATTGCCAAGGTCCAATCCAAGATAGCCATTTGCTCTCAAATGCCTGCTGTTCTGCTCTCTGTATAGTCAAACCATAGACTGGACGGCTCGCATCGCCTCGGATCAAACTACCATCATGCCCGGGTCCCCAATAAGTTGGAATCTGCCCAGCAATTAACCATTGATCCCACAATTTTCCAGCAATATATGAGCCTTCAATATTGATATCATGTCCATGATCTATGATGGAGTCTTTTTCCGCACTAACTCGAAGCTTAGCATCCCATTGAGCTCCACCTGCATTCAATTCAAGCGTAGCTTGATATTGGGATTTTTGATCATCTGCAAATTTTTGAGGTATCTTTTGTGGATCGGTTTCAGCGAATAAAGCTAACTTCACCTGTGTATTTCCTGCATGCAAACTGGCTTTCACTGAATCAAGAACTTTCTGCTGAACTAGATTATCAATTTTAGCTTTGGATAATGCGCGTTGAATCTCCTCCCCACTTAAAGGCCAAGTCGAGGTACTAATTTGAATCACGCCTTGTTGATTCAACCAATTTAAATCCGTGCGTAAATCTTCATTATTTAATACTAAGCCTTGAGCATAAGTAAAAACACTGAAACACGGCAGCAGACAAAGAGATAAAACTTTTCTTTTTAAATTGCGCATAATCGATATATTCATATGAAATAGAAATAATAGTTAGATATTGCTTTAAAGCATTAATTATTTAAAGCCGTTTGGATTCTGCTTCTGCCATTTCCAGCTGTCGGCAAGCATATCCTCCAAGCTATATTCGGGTGTCCAGCCCAACTCTTTTACTGCACGAGCATTGTCTGCATAGAAACTTGCCAGATCACCGGCACGTCGTGCAGTAAACTCAAATGGAATCCGGATCTGATTAACTTTCTCAAAGGTATCTTTCAGGGTTAATACCGATATCGGTTGGCCCGTACCAATATTCCAGGCCCGGCAGCCTTGATGATTTAAACGGTTCTGAATCGCCAGGACATGAGCTTTGGCTAAATCTACCACATGAATAAAGTCACGTTCACAGGTCCCATCCTGAGTTGGATAATCATCACCGAAAATAGACAGCTTATCACGATGACCGACTGCCACCTGAGTCACAAAAGGCATCAGGTTATTGGGAATACCCAATGGATCTTCACCAATTTGGCCACTTTTATGCGCACCCACTGGATTAAAATAACGTAGGAAAGCAATCGACCAATTTTCATCTGCAAGTGCTACTTTTTCTAACATTTGCTCAACAACCAACTTGGTATATCCATAATTATTATTTGGCATACTCAATGGCATATCTTCTTGATATGGAGGAGGATTTTTTTCACCATAGACCGTGGCAGAAGAGCTGAATACCAGTTTGAATACCTGAGCACGCTGCATTGCCTGCACCAGACTGATCGAGCCGGCAATATTATTATCAAAATAAGCGAGTGGAATCTGCTGGCTTTCACCCACGGCTTTAAGACCGGCAAAATGAATCACTGCATCAATCGAATGTTGTTGAAAGACCTGAGCCAGTAACTGACCATCCCGGATATCTCCTTCAACAAGTGTCAGGCTTTTCTGGGTCAGCTTTTCTACCCGGCTTAAGGACTCGGAGGAGCTATTGCAGAGATTATCCAGTACCACGACCTCATGTCCGGCGTTCAACAATTCTACACAGGTATGTGAACCGATATAGCCTGCTCCACCGGTGACCAAAATTTTAGCCATGCTGCTTTCCTAATAAAATATTGATAAGGCCTTGGGTGGAACCATCTAATCCATTGAGATCTGTCTGTGCACCATTCAGAATCGGCAGCAACTGGTTGGCAATTTCCTTGCCCTTTTCTACGCCCCACTGATCGAATGGGTTGATGTTCCACAGCACGGATTGAACAAATACCTTATGTTCATAGAGTGCAATGAGCATGCCCAAGCTATAGGGATTCAACTCTTGCATCAATAGCGTGGTACTTGGCTGATTACCTTCATATTGCTTATAGGCTGACAAGCTCGCCAATTCGGTTTGATCCAGAGCTTCATTACCAAAGGCCAGTAAACGCGATTGTGCCAAACAGTTGGATAAGGCCAAATGATGTTGTTCTACCAATGCTTCGGCACTGTCTGCATAGGTATATTGCTGGCTGTTATAACGCTCTACCGGCGCAATAAAATCACAGCTGACCGACTGCGTACCCTGATGCAATAACTGATAGAAGGCATGCTGGGCATTCGGTCCTACTTCTCCCCAGATGATTGGGCAGGTATCGAACTGGACTTTTTCGCCATTGCGCTGAATTGACTTACCATTTGATTCCATTTCCAGCTGTTGCAGATAGGAGGCAAAATATTTCAGCCGGCCATCATAAGGCAGAATTGCATGGGTCTGGATATCCAGAAAATTGGTATTCCAGGCTCCCAACAATCCCATCAATACCGGAATATTGCGTTCAAAAGGCTGGTACTGGAAATGCTGGTCAACGGCATAGGCACCCGCCAGCAGCTGCTTAAAGCCTTCAATCCCGATACTCAAGGCAATTGGCAGCCCGATACAGGACCAGAGTGAATAACGCCCACCGACCCAATCCCAGAGCAGCAACTGGTTTTCCGGGGCAATGCCCCATGCCGTCATTTTTTCAGGTTTGGTCGATACCCCAATAAAATGATGCTTGAGGATATAAGGATGCTGACCTAAGGCTTTTTCCAGCCACAAACGTACAGTTTGGGCATTGGTCAAGGTATCAATAGTTCCGAAGGATTTGGACGAGATAATAAAAAGGGTTGTTTCCGGACGTAGCTGATGTAATAACTCAGACAACTGACTGCCATCCATGGTCGAAACAAAATGTACGTTGAGTGGCTGGGCAGACTGGTATTTAAAATCAGATAAAGCATGCGTGACCATCAAGGGACCCAGATCTGATCCACCAACACCAATATTGACCACATCTTGAATTACTTCTCCGGTGGCACCCCGACGCTGCCCGGCATGAATCTGCTCGACTAGAGCATACATACGCTCAAGCTGGGTATGTACATCAGCCGCCAGATCAGCATGCTGCTGATCATGCTCGGGCAAGCGTAAGGCCCAATGCATGGCCGCACGCTGCTCGGTATAGTTGATTTTCTGATTTGAAAATAACGAGCCAATCCAGGATCTAAGGTTCTGTGCATCTGCCCAGTCGATCAGGCCCTGCATCACGTTTTGATTGATTCTGTGCTTGCTATAGTCAAAGAGCAGTTGTTCAAACTGAATGGAATATTTGTTAAAGCGCTGCGGATCCGCAGCAAATAGCTCTCGCAGATGCTCAGCTTGTAGTTGTTCTTTGTTCGAGACTAATTTCTGATACATAGTTTCAGTGTCGAGATTTGGATTTAAATGATTCAACATTAACGTCCCACCCCAATATAATTAAAACCACGTGTCTTGATATAAGTCGGATCATACAGGTTACGCCCATCCAGAATCAGGGGATGCTGCATCAGCTTCATCAGGTAAGGATAATCCGGACTGCCATACTGTTTCCATGCCGTAATCAGACACAAGGCATGTGCCCCTTCAACCGCCTGATACTGATCTTGACACAGGATTAAATCTTCCCGTGCACCATAGACTTTTTCAATATTGGCCAGTGCTTGCGGATCATGCAGTTTAACTGTCACACCTTGTGCCCATAAGGCGGTTAGCATGGCATGCACTGGAGATTGCTGGATACTCGGGGTATTTTCTTTAAAGGCTGCACCCCAAATCGCAATGACTTTACCCTTTAAGTCTCCACGGAAATAGTTCCAGAGTTTACGAAACAGTAATTCTTTTTGCTGTTCGTTAATGTCCCAGACCTGTTCCAGCAACTGGTTTTTTACCCCTGAATCTGCCACGGCGTGAGTAAGCGTCCGGATATCATGGGAGAAATTCTCTCCACCAAAACCAACGCCGGGGAACAGATAGGCAGAACCAATCCGGTTATCCGCGGCCATGCCTTGCCGAACCTGCTCAATATCAATTCCAAGTTTTTCTGCCACACCTGCCAAATCATTCATATAACTGATTCGGGTCGCCAGCATGCCGGAAATACTCAATTTGGTAAATTCAGCATCCAATACCGGCATAAATAAATACTGCTGGGCGCGCGGGAACAATGGGCGTAATAGCTCCCGGATTTTAACCTGCGCATCTTCATGATCACAGCCAACGATCAACTGGCTCGCCCGAACAAAACTGCGAATCGCATTACCTTCCTGAATAATATCTGGGAGATAAATCCAGTCATCATTCGGCAACAGTTGCTGAAATCGTTGAGTCCCGTGCAAGCCAAAGGTTGAAGCATTTACCATCAGTTTGGGATGAGCAAAACAGGCATGACGGATCGTCTCCAACATTTGAAATGCTTGTTGCTCTTCGGTGGCATTAAAACTAAAGAAAAAAGCATCCTGATTAAAATCCAGATGCTGAAAATCACAACAATTTAAAAACCCGGATTTTTCCTGTTTTTGCAGCAAGTCCTGTAAAGACTCATCCTGAAAATACGTCCGAACCGGTTCATCTACATTGAAGCTATTGCACCAGACCACCTGATGACCACATTCAGATAACAGGCCAGCAATGACCCCCGAAAACAAGGTTTTGCCTAATACTGCGACTTTCATATTATTCCTTTTTATTATTTTTTTTACAAAGCCAGTTCCTGAATCAATGCTTTAAACTCGCTACCGAGTTTAGGATGATCTATACCATAATATAAAACAGCCTTTAGATAACCTAACTTGCTACCACAGTCAAAAGTCTGGCCTTTCATGCGATAGGCTTCAACGGCTTCGGTTTGCTGCAGCATGGCAATCGCATCAGTGAGCTGGATTTCATTGCCTGCCCCGCGTGGGGTCTGTTCCAAAAGCTGCATGATTTTTGCCGGCAGAATATAACGTCCGACCACAGACAAATTCGAAGGTGCAGACCCAACCGCAGGTTTCTCGACAATCCCTTGCATGACAATACTTTCGCCTTCGGCAGGTGATTCTGCCACATCAACAATCCCGTATTGATCGACTAAATTATCAGGTACCGCTTCAACCATAATTTGTGAGGCTTTAGATTCGTTAAAACGCTGAATCATCAAGCTCAAGTCATTTTCCGGATCCTGATCCTTGACTAGCACATCCGGTAATAGCACCGCAAAGTCATCATCACCAATCACAGCTTTGGCACATAGTACCGCATGGCCCAGACCTAGAGGCTGTGGCTGGCGTACACTAATCACACTCACACCCGCAGGCAAAATTTCAGTAATTTCTTTAAGCAGGTCGGTCTTATTTTTTTGCTCAAGCGTGGTTTCAAGCTCAAAGTTACGATCAAAATAATTTTCAATCGATGCTTTGGAGGAATGGGTCACCAGAATAATCTGCTCAATCCCGGCAGCAACTGCTTCACGTACTACATATTCAATCGCAGGGCGATCCACGACTGTCACCATTTCTTTAGGAATGGATTTACTGGCAGGTAAAAAACGCGTGCCGAGTCCTGCTACAGGAAGAATTGCTTTCTTGATCATAAGGAGTACTGCTTGAGTTCGAATTTAAATAAAACTTTAATTTAAAATTTATCAGTTATCTTGTTCTCTAACAAAATTTAGATCTGCCGCTCTTTGCTGAGAGAATCTTGGAGCCCCTACCGCCTGATTAGGAGCATTAATACCCTCCTTAGTTAGCATCACTTTTGCAGTTTTAAACATGATTTTGAAATCTAACCAATTGGATTGCGTATCCACATATTGAATATCCAGATCAAATTTTTCTTCCCAAGACAAGTTATTGCGTCCACTCACTTGGGCTAGGCCGGTCATCCCTGGTCTAACTTCATGTCGACGCATCTGTTCAGGCGTGTAGTAGTCTAAAAAATCTTTCATTTGTGGGCGGGGCCCCACAATACTCATATCACCTTTTAAAACATTGATAAGTTGGGGCATTTCATCCAAAGTGGTCGAGCGTAGCTTTTGTCCGAATGGGGTTATGCGCTCTTCATCCGGTAAAGGATTACCTTCTTTATCAAATGCAGCCTTCATTGATCTAAATTTAATCATTTTGAAAATTTTACCATCTTTTCCTGGTCGGTCCTGATAGAAAAAAATAGGTGCACCTAGATTTTTTCGAACTTTATAAGCAACCAATAAAAAAAGTGGAAACAAAATAATTAAAGCTACTATTGAAATAATTAAGTCACTTAAACGTTTCACTAATCTATACCCATTTAATCTAGAATTTGCTATAAAATTTTGTTTATAATCAATCTTTACTATCATTCAACAAAGTTAATTACAATATAATACCATATAAATATTTTGTGTGAATTGTTTAAAAATAATCCTTTTTAACCAATTACTTAAAATAAATTTTTTTATAAGCTAACACCATTTTATCTAAACTGAAGTTTTTGATAACAAACTCTCTTGCATTATACCCTAATAGCTTACACAACGCCCTATCTTCCTTTAATTTTAGCATTAGACCCATTAATTCATATGCACCACCATCATACAACAGACCTGTTTCATTATTTTTAACAACTTCAGGTATTCCCTCTACGCGCTTAGCTATTGCAGGTATAGAAAAATATGCTGCTTCCACAAATACCAAACCAAATGCTTCCCATTTTGAAGGTTGACAGAGAACATCTACATCATTTAAGAAAGAATTTTTATCTTTTACCCATCCTATTAGTTTTACTTTTTCTTCGAGACAATATTTACTTATCAGTGTCTTACATTCCTCCATCAATTCCCCATCTCCTGCTATAGAAAATCGGTCATTTGAAATATCTGAACATTTAGAAAGTAAATAAATAGCTTCAATAAATTCTAAAGGGTTTTTTTGCTCATCAAGGCGTGCAAAAAAAGCAAAATGTATAGATTTATGGACTTCTTTTTTTTTTATTACACAAGGAGAAAGAAGGGTAAAGTCAACACCATTATAAATAGTAGAGGTGCTCCCAAAAGGATAAAATTTTTTATAATAATTATTCACTACTATATTTTTATGACCAAAAAGAACACTAAAAATTTCCACAAAATAAAAAATTATTCTTTGAAAAAATTTCACATGTTGATGAAAAGCAATGCCATGAACTGTATGAATAATATTTTTACAGCCAACTAAACGTGCAGCAATTCTAGCTAATATACCAGGCTTTGTTGAGTTAGTATGAACTATATCAAATTTGTAGTGTTTAAAAATCTTTCTCAGTTGCTGAAAAGCATACCAATCATGTTTACCTATTTGACGCTTTAAAAAGGGAACTTCAATTATTGTCACACCAATGGAAGTAAATTTTTCAACAAATTCTGTACTTTGTTCAGACAAACTCCCACATATCAAGTAAAGTTCATGTTTACCATCATTTAAATTAGCCAGAATATCATAAGAAATTCTTTGAACACCTGACATTTGAGGTTTTATTTGGACATGTACAATTTTCATAAAATCACATCATATTGTAAATAAAAAAAATTAGAAATACTCAACTAAAGTCTAGATTAGTAAAAATCAAATTAAATCTAACCAATATTTATTAATATTTTCAGGATAGTAATTTTTAATAATTTGCAAATTCTGCAAAGAATAGTTCTTACGTAAATCTTTATCTAGACATAGTTCTTTAAGTTTTTTTGCATAAAAATTTTCATCATATTCAAATACAATTTGTGAGTTACTTTCACCCAAAATTTCTTTAGCGCCAGTTGGAAAATTTGAAACTAAAACTGGTAAAGAATAATTCATTCCTTCTAATAAAACCATTGGTAAAGCTTCAAATCTACTTGTCATACAAAGCAAACTAGCATTAGCATAATAAAAACCAATGTCCTTAGTAAATTTATGAATTTTAACAAACTCTTTAATATTTAGTAGATTTATGAGATTTATAATATCTTCATATTCAGAACCTTCACCCACAATATCTAGAACCCAACCTTTTTTATGTAAATCAGACAATTCAAATGCTTTTATTAGAAATTGAAAGTTTTTTTGATACTCTAACCGACCAACAGCCAAAATAGATTTAGATTCTGAGTTATAAATACTTTTTACAGGATTAATAAAATTTGGAATTACAAAAGTGTTAATATCATCTTGTATAAATTTCAATTTATCTGTTTCAGTAAGGCAAACAAGTTTTACATGCTTCATAGAATAAAAAATTTTTCTTATTCTATTTCGCAATCCTTTATGATACGAATAAGCTATATGCTCACAAATGATCGAATTAATCCCAAACATCATAGATAAAAAAATATTTAAAATATTTAAATCAAATGAGAAGGAGATTAATATATCATCTTTAGAAAAGATAAAATTATTTTTTAAAAGAAAAAAATATTTTATTCTATGAAAAATTTTACTTAATTTTCCAACTTCAGGAAAATCACCAACTTCTAATGATTTAATATTTAAGTGATTGAAACCATCAAACGCAATATCTTTTCGACCTGGCACCAAAATTACAACATTATCATATATCTGTGACAGCTGTACTATAGCACGTTCTGTACCAGCCATACGATGTAGGCCATTGGTAATAAAATATATAGTCAATTAATAATCTCCAAAACTATATTTACAACTTACATATATGAAATAAAAGCAGAAATACCAGAATAAATTTTATATGAAAAAAATATCAATAAAGGCAAGGTAGAAAAAAATAATAACTTTTTATACGAATAAGTTAAAACTAAATATGATAACAATAAATATTGAAAAGGAATACCTAAACGTACCAATATTTCCATTTCAGGTATAATAAAGTACGGTAAAAAGCTTAAAGAACCATATATTCTTAAATCATTTAATACCTTATTTTTTAAATTTGGAGCTAACAATAATGAAAAATAACAAAAAAATGATACAAGTCGAGCTAAATCTGATACTGGCTCCAAATCCATATTATTTATATATACACTAATTCTAGCCATAAGAAATATTGGCAATATATTAAACAACTCACCAAGCTTAAACATTATTAAAATCAATAAAAAACCAACATGAGATATTAAATAACTATTCTTTTTATTAATTTTAAATCTTAAGTACTGCAGAAAAATTGTAAAAATAGAAAAGATAACTGAGTAATGTGTAAAAATTGCAACAACGCCCAATATAAGTGGTTTTAAAAAAAAATTATTTGCACTATCTTTATGAAGATAAATTAAACTAAATATATAAACAACTATACTACTCGCCAAACCAAATCTTATTTGTATTAAACAATGCATAATACCGTATGTACATAACCAAAATATTAGCAATAATCCAGACTTTACTATTGAATTCTTAAAAAAATTTAAAAAGGAAAATATTAAAAATAATTGTATTAAAAAAATATACTGAAAATAAAAAAAAACTAATGGCTCAAATCCAGTAATTAAACTCATTGTTCTAGATATAGATGAAATAAAATATACAGTTGGTTCTATACCTAAAGAAAAAGAGGTACTAGTGTTCATAATTATTAAATAATTATACTTATCGGGGTTGTTAATTACAAATAATGAAATGTAGACCAACCATATAGTTGTAATAAATATAATTAAAATTGTAAAAAAATTTCTAATATTAACTCTCATCTTAAATCACTTTAAATTCTGAAAACTTTATCAAAATTAAATTCAAATAATAGTCATCATTATAATATCTTTCAAAATATTGACTAAAATCCTTTAAAACATTATCAGAATAAATTTTTCTATCCTCAAATTTGATAATATATTCATGAACATCTAGTTTAGGATCTACTTTAATTAAAAAATCACCTATCAAATTTAAATTAAAATCATCTATACAATTTGAGAAAATTGGAATTACCCCATTAGCAAGATAACCATTCATTTTAGTTGGGGTAGAAACATTATTAACTAAAACATCTTCGCGAATTAAAAATCCATATTTAATCTTTTCAAGTTTTCTATTTAATTGACTATATGGAATATAATCTATAATTACATTAGGCACCTTTAAATTATCAATTAATTTTAAAGCTTTATCTTTTTCAGCAGTGTATAAATACATCTTAGCATTAGCGATAACCTTTTGAACATTTTTAAAAATTATTAGAGTTTCATTTATACACTGCCAATCAGATAGTGATCCTGCATATACGAATGTTGGATATTTATATTTATCTTTATTAAAACCGCTGATATTAATCTTTTGATTATAACAAGGCATTATCATATAATTATTGCGATTATATCTATACTTGTTTATATAATGCCTAAGCATTGCTTCAGAAACAAAAAAGTTAAATTTTGAATAGTGAAGTACGAATTTTTCGAAAAAAGATAAATAAGTCCATCTTATTCTTTTTTGGAAACTATCTTTATATAACATTAACGCTTCTTCCGGAGTAACCCCCTGAAACCAATGTATAATAAACTGACGTGGATTTCTTAACCATGTGAAAAAAAAACCTTTTAATGAAATAGTTAAAACTTTATCATCTTTCTCAATTTCCCTGAATTCACTGATCACTTTAACTTCATATCCATGATTTTCTATAGCTTTTTGAATTAAACTAACATAATAATCTGTAGCATCATTTCTTTCATTTTTCAAAAAAATAATTTTAAACATTTCTTAAAATCTCAACAATTCTTTTACTTGCGGTTCCATTACCATATGGATTATGTGCCTTACTCATCTTTTCAAATTCATTTTGATTTTCAATAAGCTGAACTGCTGATTTTACAATCTTATCTTTATTTGTACCAACAAGCTTCACTGTACCAGCGTCAACTGCTTCAGGTCTTTCAGTTGTATCTCTTATTACTAAGACAGGTTTACCTAGTGATGGGGCCTCTTCTTGTATACCACCACTATCTGTAATGATAAAAAAAGATTCATTCATTAAAAAAATAAATTCTTGATATTGAAGCGGTTCGATTAGATAAATGTTTTTTATACCATTCAAAATTTCATTGACTATCTGACGCACATTAGGGTTTAAATGTACCGGATAAACGATATCTAAACTGGGATAACGTAGTGCAATTTCTTTCAATGCTTCACAAATATTTATAAATCCTTTACCAAAATTTTCCCGGCGATGTCCTGTCATCAAAATAAATTGTCGATTTAGTATACCTGGATAAGACTCTTGTAGTTTTATAATCAATTGTTCTTTTAATTCCTTTCTATTATTAATCTTTTCAATTGTATATAATAAAGCATCAATTACAGTATTGCCTGTAATAAAGATTTTATTTTTATCCTTTAATTCATTGATCAAATTTTCTTTACTCTTAAGTGTAGGAGCAAAATGATAATCTGTTAAAATTCCTGTTAATTGTCTATTTCCTTCTTCTGGCCATGGTGACTGAATATTATAAGTTCGAAGTCCAGCCTCTACATGTCCAACTTTAATTTTTGTATAAAAAGCTGCCAAACCTGTAACAAAACTAGTCGTTGTGTCACCATGAACAAGTACCAAATCTGGATTGAAATCATCAAATACTTTTTTCAAACCTAACAAAATATTTGAAGTTACATCAAATAGATCCTGTCCAGTTTTCATAATATTCAAATCATAATCTGGTTGAATGTCAAAAATTTCTAAAACCTGATCAAGCATTTGTCGATGTTGACCAGTTACACAAACTTTTGTATTAAACTCTGTGTTGAATTTCTGAAACTCTTTGACTAATGGCGCCATTTTAATTGCTTCTGGACGAGTTCCAAATACCAATAATATTTTTTTCATAAACTACGCTCTTCCTCTCTTTAAATAATGATTAAATTTACTCCATATAGGTTTTACTGAACTATATTTATATATATCATTCAAAGTTAATTCAGTATTAAAAGCGTATTTTATTAATTTTGAGCCAACATTAATACTACAATGATTTTCATATGTATATTTAAAACAAAGATCTGCCAATAATTTATTATTTTCTTGCAATTCAGAAAAAATAGAGTTTAATGTTTTCATTGAATCTATTTCAGAGTCCGATAAAAAATCAATATCCCTACCTAAAGTATAATTATTAGTTTCAAATATCCATCTATATTTATAATAAAAAATATCTTTATATGAGAAATCAACCAATATTGTAGGTACTCTTTTAGCAGAAATATCGAGTGCAGAAGTTCCCATTGCAAAACCAATATCACTTTTTTCAAGAACTACATCTAGCTCACTATCCTTTAATTCATATAAAAAATTTACTTTAAAACTAATATTCTCTTTAGTAAAGTTTTTAAGATTTTCCAACCCAGGACCGCAACCAATGATATTAAAGACAAATTTACTCTTAAATTTAGAATTTACTTTTTCCAAGTCCAGTAATAATTTTTTTAATATATATATCTTAAACTCTAAATCTATTCTACCTAGCCAAACGATATTGATAACATCTTTATCTTCACAAACATAGTTTCCTTTTCGAAACTTATTAAAATCTATAAAAATAGGTAAAAAATTTTTATAACTTATATTATATGTATTTTTTAGAATCTTATTACACTCATCATCCATAGAAACAATTCCATTTTTATTTAAGATTAACTCTAAATTATTTTTATGATATTTTATTTTTTTATTTAGGTACATTTCACCTAATACTTTAAAAAATTTATTAGTACTTAAAAAATACGGAAGTTTTAACACTACATTATATGGCTGAACAGTCCAAAATAAAACCTTTGCATTGCTTTCAAAAAATAAATTATCTAACTTATACATATTATTAGCTGTAGTTATAATAATATCATCCTCATCCAATCTAATTTTTTCCCCTTGAAAAATATATCTTTTTTGTATTAATGGATTAGATATATTGGAAACAACCCACCCATTTGGATAATCAATTATACCAACTTCTAAACCTTTACCTACTAAAATATTTGCACAATTAATTATTAAATATTCAGCCCCTCCCATAATATTACTTGAATAAAATAAATAAATCATGTTTAACTATCCTTAAGCCCTTTAAATACAAAAACACACATAATTAACCAATACAATGCATAATTTACTAAATATGCTATTGAAACACCCTCAAAACCAAAGACTTGAGTAAATATATAGGTCAATAGAATCAAGCTAAGCGAAAAAATAATTTCTGTAGTTACAAATAATTTCGTCATTGCCTTACTTAGCATCAAATAAGCCAATATCCAGCTGCCAATTTTAAGCGAATCACCTATCATTTGCCATAAAAATAAATCACGCATTGGTATAAATTCATGACTAAACAACAAGGTAATAATCCAATCCCGCAAAATATAGACCCCCAAGCCACCAACTAAAGCTAAAGGGAAGATAAATTTATAACCTAAATATACTTCTTTTTTTATTTCATCTAAATGTGCCAATTCGGCTAGTCTTGGTAAGTAATATACGCTTAGGGTTGTCGTAACCAACATTAAATAAGCTGCACTTAAGCGAATCATGGCTTCCCAATAGCCAGCATAATTTAAACCAAACTCTTGTGATAAATAAGAACGGATGACCATTTGCGACAAAGGCACACAAATAGCACTTACTAACGCCATAAGTGCAAAAGCTGCAAAGTTTTTAGCGATTTTCGGCTCAATTTTTCCAAATACATATGAGATTTTGAACCAATTGGCTTTATAACACAAAAAAAGTGTTGTAAAAAAAGCAATGGATTGATAAATTGAGAGTGCAATTAAAGCACCATATAAATGGTATTGAACAGCTAAAATACCCGTTACCAATAGAGAAAGTATACTACCTATTATATTTGCAGTGACTAACTTTAAAATCTCCTTTTTTCCATTCAAAATTGCTAAAAAAAGTGCATTTAGATTAAATAAAACCAAGAAAACTGCAAACCAAACAAAAACAGATTGATAGTGTACTGTCTGAAAAATATAAAGTGATAATTGTTTTTGAAAAATTAAAATTATAAACGTAAAAATAAAACTAAAAATAAGGACTAAACTACCCGCAGCTTTCCAAATTGCTTTTTGCTTAGCTTCATCTTCATGATATTCAGCAGTATATTTAATCACAGCTGTATTAATTGCACTTCCTGCAAAAGTTGTTACCATTTGTATAAAATTTTGAAACTGCCCTATAGCTGCATAACCGACAGGGCCAACGTACACGGCTAAAATCTTATTTAAAAAAAACATTGTGGCTGTTTTAATTAAAACAGCCACACCATTTAATACACTTGTCTTTAACAAATTCATACTTTTAAGCTTGAAATTGATTACATAAAGTGATAATACGCTCCGCATCTACTACCGACAGAGTTGGCCCCATTGGTAAACTTAACACCTCACTATGTATCTGCTCTGAAATAGGAAAACTCATTTCATTCCATTCTTTATATGCTTGTTGTTTGTGTGGAGGAATCGGATAATGAATTAATGTTTGCACACCATGTTCCAACAAATATTTTTGTAAAGCTTCACGATGCTCCGTACGAATCACAAACAAATGCCAAACATGCTGCACATATTTTTCTGCATTGATCTCGTCCAATGGAAGCTTAATTAGTGGATTCTTTATTCCATTCAAATACAAGCTCGCAATATGACGTCTATGCTGAGTTTCTTGATCTAAATATTTAAGTTTAACATCCAGCATGGCTGCTTGAATTTCATCTAGTCGGCTATTCACACCCGGAACTAAATTTTTATACTTTTCATGCGAGCCATAATTACGCAATGCTTTGAGCATCATTGCTAACTCTGCATCATTTGTCGTAATCGCTCCCGCATCTCCCAGTGCACCTAGATTTTTTCCAGGGTAAAAACTAAAACCTGAAGCATCACCCCAATTTCCAGCTTTTTTACCATTTAACTCTGCACCATGTGATTGTGCTGAATCTTCCACCAACAACAAATTATATTTTTTTGCAATTTCCATAATTTCAGGCATTGGCGCAAGTCGACCATACAAATGGACAGGCAAAATGACACGAGTTTTAGCTGTGATAGCCTTTTGAATCCGAGTAGGGTCAATATTATAAGTATTAATATCAGGTTCAACTAATACAGGTGTTAAATTGTTAGCCGTAATGGCAAGAATACTGGCAATATAAGTATTCGATGGAACAATAACTTCATCCCCATCTTTAAGTTTGCCTAACTCTTTCCATGCACGTAGTGTAAGAATCAAAGCATCCAAGCCGTTTGCAACACCTATCGCAAACTGTGTACCACAATATTCAGCAAAATTCTTTTCAAAACTTTCTAGCTCTTTACCACCAATATACCAACCGGAATCAATAACACGATTACAAGTCTCTAAAAGTTCAGCACGATATTGAGCATTTATAGCTTGAAGATCTAAGAATGGAATCATTAAAAAAACACCTAAGGAATAAAGATTTCTGCTGTACCTATCGTTACAACTTTCCCACTTACAGAACATACTGTTTCGAAAGTTACTCGTTTCGTAGAGATATTCACAGCTATAACTGTTACTTTTGCCTCGACTGTATCTCCTAAATAAACCGGCCTTTTAAATTGCAAATTCTGACTAACATAAACACAACCTTCGCCAGGAAGTTTTGTCCCAAAAATCGCAGAAAAAAAACTTGCCGTTAATAACCCATGTGCTATGCGACCCTTATATCTTGATTTTTTCGCATACTGCTCATTGACATGTACAGGATTATGATCACCTGAAAGCCCAGAAAACCCCTTGATATCTGCATCTGTTATAGTTTGTGAATATGATGCTGTCATACCAATTTGAATTTCTGTAATTGGAAATGATTTTTTTAATTCCATTATTCAGCAATCCACTCTTTAACAATTTCAGCAGGATAGCCACGATGAAAATGTTTTCGCCAAGGATATGCATCCTCTTTACTGTCTTGTAACTTTATTTTAGAAGTTGTACATATTTTTTTGGCTGGCGACCCTACATAAACCATATTTGCCTCGGTTTGACCTTTTAGTGAAGAGTGAGCACCAACTAAAACACCTTCTGCAACAGTTGTACCAGGCAAAATTACAGACATCGTTGCGATTACAGCAAAATCCTCAACAGTTACGCCTATTAGCGTGTCACTAGGCGGATGTGGATCATTTGTAAGAACTACGTAAGGAAAAATCCAGACAAAATTTCCAATTTTGCTTTTCTGCCCAATATGTACATTACTATGGAAACGAACATAGTCTCCAATTTCACAATGCCCTTGCAAATCTGATAGTGTGCCTATTTGCAAGTTTTTTCCAGCTTTAACTAACTCTCTCACAGTGACTCGATGCCCTGTAGTCAAGCTTTCGCCAAAGTATGAACCTTCATAAAAAATACTATGTGATCTAATATTAGCGTTTGCACCAATTACAAGAGGTTCACCTTTTGATAAATGATTAGCAATACCAATTTCACAAAATGCACCAATAATTGAATTATCACCTATAACAACGTTGTCATACACAATAGTAGAGGGGCCGATTTCCACATTATTACCAATTTTTGCTTTAGGTGAAATAATTGCAGAAGGATGAATTTTCATTTAATCACCTTTTTCAAAAAATCTTTATAATCACGAATGTAATCATTTTCATCATAATGTTCACTCGCTAACACAAGAAGAACACAGTCTACTGAAAAATCATGCATTTCTCGCCAAGTTAAACCCTCAATAAGTAAACCCTGAGCAGCTGAGTTTAATACAATTTCTTCCTTTTGGTGACCATCATCTAAAATAAAGCGACAACTCCCTTTTAAACAAATCGCCACTTGTTTTAAATCTATATGTGCATGAAAACCACGAGGTTTATCTACTGTATTAAAAATATAATATAAACGCTTAACGGCAAAAGGAATGGATTGATTGGACTCAATGGCCACCAACCCACCACGGTCATCACCAAAGTTTGGCAGGTTAATTAACTTTACTAAACTCATTTTAATTCATTCACCAATGAAATTAGATATTGCCCATAATCATTCTTACTCATGCTTTGACCAATCTCTAAAACCTGTTCTTTACTCAGCCAACCATTATTCAAGGCAATTTCTTCCAAACAAGCGACTTTATAACCCTGACGCTTTTCAATGGTTTCTACAAACTGTGCGGCTTCTAATAAACTTGAATGTGTCCCTGTATCTAACCAAGCAAACCCACGTCCAAGCAATTCCACATTTAAATCACCGCGCTCTAAATACATCTGGTTTACTGTGGTAATTTCCAACTCTCCACGTTCAGAGGGTTTTACCTGTTTAGCAATTTGAATCACATCATTGTCATAAAAATACAAACCTGTAACTGCAAAGTGAGACCTAGGTTGTTTAGGTTTTTCTTCTAAAGAAATTGCACGTTTCTGCTCATCAAACTCAACCACACCAAAACGTTCAGGGTCTTTCACCTGATAGCCAAATACTGTTGCACCTTTTTGACGTGCTACTGCCTGACGTAACATTGGGGTAAAACCTTGACCATAAAAAATATTATCGCCTAGTACCAAACAAACATTACTCTTACCAATAAAGCTTTCACCAATAATAAATGCCTGTGCCAAACCATCTGGACTTGGTTGAATTGCATATTCAAGCTGAATCCCAAATTGACTACCATCCCCCAATAAACGCTTAAAACCTTCAATATCTTCAGGGGTACTAATAATGAGTACTTCACGAATACCTGCAAGCATAAGCACTGAAAGTGGATAATAAACCATCGGTTTGTCATAAATTGGAAGTAGTTGTTTCGATACACCTTTGGTAATTGGATATAAACGTGTACCAGAACCACCCGCTAAAATAATACCTTTTATTATATTTGACATTATGAATTTACACCCAATCTTTCACGTTGGTAACTGCCATCTTGTACTCGATGGCACCAGTCTAAATTATCTAAATACCACTTTACTGTTTTACGGATTCCTGTTTCAAATGTTTCCGTTGGCGTCCAGCCTAATTCATTTTGAATTTTTGTAGCATCAATTGCATAGCGTAAGTCATGACCAGGGCGATCTTTTACAAATGTAATCAATGATTCATACGCTTGACCACTTGCTTGCGGTTTTAACTCATCCAAAATCTTACAAATAATTTTTACTACTTCAATATTCTGCTTTTCATTATGACCACCAATATTATAGGTCTCGCCTACTACACCCTCAGTGACCACTTTATACAAAGCGCGAGCATGGTCTTCTACAAATAACCAGTCCCGAATTTGCTGACCATTACCGTATACAGGCAACGGTTTAGCATCCAGTGCATTTAAAATCACCAATGGAATAAGTTTTTCTGGAAAATGATATGGCCCGTAATTATTTGAACAATTAGTGACGATTACAGGCAAACCATAAGTTCTGTACCAAGCGCGTACCAAATGATCTGAACTGGCTTTAGAAGCAGAATATGGAGAGCTTGGCGCATATGAAGTTGTTTCTGTAAACAAATCCGTCATGCCGTCTAAGTCTCCATAAACTTCATCTGTTGAAATATGATGAAAGCGAAAGTTTTGTTGAGCTTTGGCTTCAAGATTCATCCAATACTTTCGAGCGGCTTCTAATAAGGTATAAGTTCCAACAATATTAGTTTGAATAAATGCTGCAGGGCCATCAATTGAGCGATCTACATGCGACTCTGCTGCCAAATGCATAATTGCATCGGGTTGAAATGCTTCAATTGCTTTTGTAATTTGCTCAGTATCGCAAATATCCACTTGTTTGAACTGATAGTTTTGGTTTTGTTCAACTTCTTTTAACGACTCTAAATTACCTGCGTAAGTCAGCTTATCGATATTTAAAACTTCATTTTCAGTATTTCTAATAATATAACGGATAACTGCTGAACCAATAAAACCAGCACCGCCTGTAATTAATACCTTCATTATTCCCTACTATTAAATTAAATACTAAAACCTGTATAAAATTAACCTTTTATAATAATAGTGCAAAGACTGTACACTATATTAATCCTTGACAGTATATCATTTGGATTAAAAAAAATTGCTTTATTTTTAATCTATTAGTCATAATCATTTTTATTTTCTATATATTTTATTATTATAACCATCTACATATTTTTTCATAAAATCAAATATTTTCGAAACGTTACAGGCATCACAAGATCGATTCAACTCTAGAAAAACCGTATCAATTTCTTCAAAATTATAAAAATTCTCAAAAGATTTTAAAATACGCTCATGTTCTGTATTTTCAATACTCTCTTGATCAATCAACAACTCTTCATACAGTTTTTCACCCGGTCTTAGACCTGTAAACTGAATCTCTATATCACCCACCCCATGCTCATCAACAGGTCGGAAGCTACTCAGACGAATCATTTGTCGTGCCAAGTCTACAATCTTCACTGACTCACCCATATCAAGCAAAAACACATCTCCACCTGTGCCCATTGCACCTGCTTGAATCACCAACTGCGCAGCTTCAGGAATAGTCATAAAGTAACGAGTCACTTCAGGATGGGTCACCGTCACTGGCCCCCCTTGAGCAATTTGCTTTTTAAAGAGTGGTACAACTGAACCCGATGAACCTAGTACATTACCAAAACGCACGATACTAATTTGCGTTTTTGGATTAGTTGATGCTAAACCCTGACAATACAATTCAGCCATGCGTTTCGATGCACCCATCACATTGGTTGGACGGACCGCTTTATCGGTCGAAATGAGCACAAAAGTTTCCACACCTTGAGCGACAGCGGCATCAACACTGCGTTGTGTTCCAATCGAAGTATTATAAATTCCTTCAAAAGGATTAGCTTCAACCAATGGCACATGCTTATAAGCCGCAGCGTGATACACCGTTTGCACAGCATATTGTTGCAATATACGTTCCAATTTTTGCTGATTGGTGACAGAGCCTAGAACTGGAATAACCTCAATGCCTGAAGATTGTAGTTCACGATCTATCGAGTACAGTGCAAATTCAGACATTTCAAACAACACCAGCATTTTAGGTTGATGTTTCACAATCTGACGGCAGAGTTCAGAGCCAATCGATCCCCCTGCCCCAGTCACCATCACCACTTTATTTTTAATATTTTTTTCTAAGAGTTCTGGCTTCGGTGGTACAGGATCACGTCCAAGTAAATCAATAATATCAACTTCACGAATATCAGAGACTTTGACCTTGCCATCGACCAGTTGAGTCACCCCTGGCAATTCCATGATTTTCACATCAGTAGCTTCAAAGGATTCAATAATTTCCTTTTTACGGGCACGACCCACCGATGGCATGGCAAGCAAGACTTCTTCAATACCAAATTTACCGAGTTTCTTTTGCGCTTTTTTCGGTGAATAGATTTTTAAACCACTTAAAGATTGACCACGCAGTGATTTTTTATCATCAATAAAGCACACCGGCAGATAATCATCGGAACGGTTTAACGCCGCCGCAATTTGTTGTCCTGCAAGCCCTGCGCCATAAATTGCCACACGTTTACGGGTTTGTTTTTTCGCAAAAGTTTTTAAGGTCGCATAGCGAATGACCCCACGACTCCACCACATGTATGAAAACAGCATAAAGCCATACATGAGCGGAATACTCATTGGAATAAACGCAATATCTAATTTTTTAATGGCGTACAAAGCGACAATTTGAACGAATGTGCCAATCGAAATGCGCAGTAGATAATCTTCGTTAAATGAGCGCACGATGGCACGGTAAATCCCGAGCACAGCAAAAACCGATACGCCAAAGATCGCAACATAGATAAACCAAGCCTCAAGTCCTTGCATCACCGTGACATTTGGACGTGCCAAACGAATGGCATAGGCAAGCCACATCATCAGTGGCAGCATGCACACATCCATGGTCACCAAAACCACTTGTTTTTGGCGGCGCGGTAAGGAAGCAATGGAACGAATAAAATCTTTCATTGAAGCTCGGTTATATCTGCTGAAATAGCACAGCGTGATTATACGCTGTTTTCAGTTTGAATCTGCGTAATCACGCTTTGAATCGCATCGACAGTTTTTTGCAGGCTTTGCTCAGATAAAGTCGGATGCACCAAGAACATCAGACTACTTTCACCTAGGGCTTTTGCATTGGCTAAACGTGTCTCTGGACGCCACGGTGTACCCTCAAAAGCTTTTTCTAAATACACTTCTGAGCATGAGCCACTAAAGCAAGGCACGGCTTGCGCACTGATTTCTGCCATGATGCGATCACGTGACCAACCCTCAGGTAAGGCATCAACATTGACCTGTACATAGCATTTATAAGCAGCATGTACATAATCAGTCGATGGTTGAGGAACAGTAAAATAAGAGCTATTTTCAAAGACTGCTTGGATACGTGCCATATGGGCATTGCGTTTTACTGTCCATTCGGGCATTTGTTTCAATTGCAATCGGCCAATCACCGCTTGCATTTCCATCATGCGCCAATTGGTGCCAAATGAATCGTGTAACCAACGAAAACCCGGTGGATGTTGTGTGTGATACACGCTATCAAAGTTTTTGCCGTGATCTTTATACGACCACATTTTTTTCCAAAGACTTTCATCTTGGGTGGTGACCATGCCCCCTTCACCACCTGTGGTCATAATCTTATCTTGGCAAAATGACCAAGCACCAATATGCCCAATTGAACCTGCCGATTTGCCTTTATACATTGCCCCATGCGCTTGAGCACAATCTTCAATCACGAAGATGCCTTTTTCCTCAGCCAATTGCATGATCGGATCCATATCACACATCCAACCTGCCAAATGCACACAAATAATCGCTTTGGTATTCGGCGTAATCACTGCTTCAATAGTACGGTGTGAGATATTTTGCGAATCGAGTTCCACATCAGCAAAAATAGGATTGGCACCTGCAGTTACAATCGAGCTTGCTGAAGCCAAGAAAGTACGTGAAGTGACAATCACATCATCGCCCGCACCAACACCTAAAGCTTTCAGGGCTAAATCCAGTGCCACAGTACCATTGGCTACAGCAACGGCATGTTGGGTTCCTGCAAACTGTGCAAATTCCTTTTCAAATTCACGGCATTCCTGACCTGTCCAATAATTGACTTTATTGGACAAAAGGACTTTTGACACCGCATCGGCTTCTGCTTGGGTAAAGCTTGGCCAAGGCTCAAATGCACTGTTTAACATGGAATTTTCCCAGTCTAAAAATCGAGTTTAAAAATCTATTTTTGCATCACAATACGGGCAGGATTCCCAACCACAGTAACGCCTGCAGGCACACTTTTGGTGACCACGGCGCCCATCCCGATAATCGCACCTTTGCCAATGATTAAAGGCTGATCAGGTGTGCCCTGCTTAATCATGGCACCTGTGCCAATATAGGCGTGGTCGTGAATATGAATATTGCCGTTGCATTTTACGCCTGGTGCAAAGGTAACGAAATCCCCAATCACACAATCATGCTCCACATAGCTATATAAATTGGCGTGAAAGCATTTACCGATTTTAATATTCGAGGTAATCGTAACAAATGGACTTAAAGCCGAACCTTCTGCGATTTTTACCTCATCCATTAAAATCACATTATCCGCGCAGATCGACCAAAGCTGAATCCCATCGAGTTCTAAACGATTCGCTATTTTTTGTCGTACACGACTATTGGCAATCGCAATTTGCACGTATTTTTCAGAGGCTGATTCATTTAAAAATGCTGAGTAATTCATGGCACGATGACCATTTACCACATCAAACTCTGTTAAAGCATCATCAATAAAGACAATTTCAAACATACTTTTTTCACGCGTCAATTGCTGACGTGCAACAGGCATCAAACTGCGCCCACAACCTGAAGCACCATAAATCGCAAAGAGTTTGGTCATTATTTTTGTTCCGGTGTGCCGGTAAATTTGCTCATGGTCGCCTCGCCTTCGGCACTGATATCATCTTTGGCAATGACTTTTTTTATTGTTTTCAGCATAATTTTAAAATCGAGCCATAGTGACTGGTTTTCCACATACCATGTATCCAGCTCGAATTTCTTTTCCCATGAAATGGCATTACGACCATTCACCTGTGCATAACCAGTAATGCCCGGACGCACGTTGTGGCGTTTGGCTTGCTCGCTATTATATAAAGGCAGATATTCCATCAGTAATGGACGTGGACCGACAATACTCATATCACCTTTAATCACATTCCACAGTTCAGGCATTTCATCCAAACTGGTGGCACGCAGTATTTTACCAAATGGGGTTAAACGCTCACTGTCCGGTAATGGATTACCCTCAGCATCCAATGCATCCTTCATGGTACGGAACTTGATCATCTCAAATGGCTTGCCGTGTAAACCCGGACGTACCTGACGAAATAACACAGGTGAACCTAAATTCTTTCTCACTTTGTGAGCGACAGCGAAATATACCGGTGATAACAGGATTAAAGCGGTTGAGGCAACCGTAATATCAATGATACGTTTTAACATCATCTGCACCTTTATAGATTTGTCCAACGTCTATTCACCAATCCGCCCGGATTATTCATATTCAACACTTTCGCATAATTACCTGCTGCGGTGGCCCCTTCAGGAATATCTTTGGTGACGACACTCCCCGCGCCAATCGTTGCATTAGCACCAATTTTAACATGGTCAATAATACAGACCTGTGGCCCAATATAAACGTTATCTCCAATTTCAGCAGCCTGACGACCACCATTTGCCCCAATAGTGGTAAATTGCGATAAATTCACATTATTCCCAATGATCGTGGAAGGATTTACAACCAGTGGTCCGCCATGACCGATATATAAGCCATAGCCGATCTGGGTCGTAATATGAATATCGATTCCATATTTCTTCTTTTTGTAATAATAAACGGGATAGGCAAATTTTGCCCAGAACGATTTAGAACTGGCTAAACGCAACCAAAATGAAAAGTTAAAACCACGATTAAATAAATAGTTTTTTAAAAATAGTTGAAAGCTGATTTTGCCCGTATATCGATACAAGTCACTTTTGATATATTTCAAAATCATAAGATCATCTCTGAATTATTTATCCTATCTAGCCGCTTCATTTCGGTCATGGCTGAGAAATTAGTTGCATCTCTGTCAGCATATGCTGATTCACCTGATGTACATCATATTTATTTAAAGCGATTTCCCGCGAACGCTGCCCCATAGACTCAATCAATTTTGGATCTTCAATAAAGTACTGCATGGCTTGTACCAGATCATCAACCGATTTCACCCCAACGAGATAGCCATTCACGCCATTCGAAACCGTTTCACGACAACCCGGCGCATCGGTGGTAATCACTGCACGTCCCATGGCCATGGCCTCTAAAACCGTACGCGGTGTACCTTCACGATAAGATGGCAATACATACACCGAACTTTCCGCAATGGCTAGACGTACATCACTGAGTTTACCCCAATATTTTAAGCGACCATCGGCAATCCAAGCATCGAGTTCTGCCTGGGAAATGGCTGAGGGATTATCATCAATCCAACCGATCAAATGAAACTCCGCTTCTGGATATTGGGCTTTGATAATGCGTGCCGATTCAGCATATTCACGTACACCCTTATCACCCAATAATCGGGCAATGAGTAAAAATGATGCTTTGACCTGCCCTTCTGCATTTTTAGGTAAATCCATCACATCAAAGTCTTGTACATTGACACCTGAACCATTCACCACTACAGCGGGTTTGTTGACTTCAAGCAAATGCATGTCTTGGAACAGTTTTAAATCGTCAGGGTTTTGAAAAAACACTTTGTCGCTATGTTTTAAAGTTTGGGCATATAAGCCATGTACCATTTTCTGAAACAGACTACGCTTGCCTGATTCGACATTTTGAAAGGCATAGCCTAGACCAGTAATTAAAGCAAAACGATGTGGGACTTTTGCCAACCATGATGCGAGCGTGCCATAAATCACCGGTTTAATGGTATACGACAACACATAATCGGGTCGAATGTGACGAATTTGTTGATACAGGTTTTTGAGGAGTTTTAAATCTGCCAGTGGATTGGTACCGGTACGTTGCATCGGAATTTCATGCAAGTGATAGCCAAGTGATTGTAGTTTTTGCATTTCTTCAGGAAAATTTGCAAACTCAGGTGTCATGATATGAATTTCATAACCATGAGCAGAAATCGCTTCTAATAATTTGCCCCGAAAATTCAATACCGACGGCAAAAAACTACTGATCATTAAAAATTTCATACCTGTTGGCTCCACACCTGAATATATTGACGACTGACGGTTGCAATACTGAAATTCTGCTCAACTCGTTTACGGGTCGCTTGTTTTAAGGCTTGTTTTTCTGCTGGTGACTTTTGTGAATAAGCCATAATCGCCTCTGCCAAAGCTTGGGCATTACGTGGTGGAACAATACTGCCTAAATCCTGCACAATATATTTGGCATCACCGACATCAGTACTGATACACGGTAAACCTGATGCCATGGCTTCGACCAACACATTCGGGAAACCTTCGGTAATTGAAGTCATTAAAAATGCATCAATCGATTGATAAAAGGCAGACATATCTGAAATTTGATTGAGTAAATGAACTTTTTGAGGGTCTAGTTGATACTGCTCAAACAGGGCTTTGACTTCCACATTGTCTAAGCTCGCACCGCTCCCTGCGATTTTAAAAATGATGTTTTCATCTTTCAGTAAGCTCATGCATTCAAACAAATACGGGTAACCTTTAGCCGTGTGATAACGTCCTGCAAAACCAATCACGGTCGGTTGGTGCAACTGCTCATTCGGCTGAAATTTATCGAGAAATACCCCATTGGCAATCACCTGATGATGGGCATTTTCAAAACCAAAATCAGTATGTTGCTGTTTAGATGAATGGGCACAGTAAATAATGCTACTCGGTTGTTTCGATAAAAATTTACTTAAACCGAGTGCAATTTTGGTGCTGATCGATTCATCTTTTGGAGATGCCAATGAGTGATGAATCCCCCACACCACATTAGTTTTTTTGGCCAAACCAATAACACTTAAACTCGTAAGTGCATTGGCGTGATACATCCAACATTGCACCGTTTTTGGTTGTAATTGTTTGAGTAAACCACGCAGTTTTTGAATCGTACCTAAGGTATTTAGACCATTCCAACCCAAAGCATAATGTACCTGACAACGATCTAAGGTAGTTTGATACACCTCTGAAGTTTTCATCAAACTGATGATCACATGCTGATACTGATCTTCAGTAAATTGAATCAAACGTGCCAACATCATCTCGGCACCGCCAACACCTGCAAAGTTGGTAATCACATGCACCATTAACGGTTTGCTCATGATGCAGACTCCATCATTTTTAAGTACTGTTTCAGGATAGTTTTTTTATGGAACTGCTGAATATGCATGTCGAAATCAGCATCTGCATATTGAATATAATCAGCAAAAATGGCTTGATTCATAGCTTGGATAAGACCAACTTGATCATTACATTCGACCAATAAACCAAACTTGGCGCTGTGCAAGATTTCCATAGGACCACTTGGGCAATCGGTACTCACGACTTTCACTTTAGATGCCAAGGCTTGAATCAGGACACCCGGCAAGCCTTCCCAATTCGAGCTTAAGACAAACAGCGAGGCATATTTAAAATAAGCATAAGGATTGGCATCAAAGCCTGATAAATCCACCACATCGTTTAAACCCAATTCCGTAATTAAGGCTTCAAACTCAGTGCGTAATTCACCTTCGCCTAAAATAATCAGGCGTGTATCGGCATGCTGATCGTGTAAGGTTTTAAATGAACGAATCAAAAAACCAAAGTTCTTGGCTTCGGTCAAACGCCCGACAGCTAAAATGACTTTGTTGGCTTCATTGAAAAATTTGTGCGTGACAGGTGCTTTGAGTTTTTCAAAATAAGTATCATCGAGTACTGGGTTATAAATAGTGCTGATATTATTGGATTTATAGCTGTAATATTCTCGGAAATCTGCTTCCACGCCCTTAGACACACAAACCACTTGCTGTGCCATCGGATAAGTCCAGTTCACTAAAGTTTTCAGTACAAACTTGCCAATGCCCTGTAATTTTATATTTTTCGACGGCGTAGAGACTTCACGGAAAATCAACCGTGTTTGAACGCCTGCCAACTTTTTGGCAATGCCTGCGACAATATTGGTATGGGTTTGTGTCGCAACAATACAATCATATTGTTCGGCTTTCATTTTTATTTTTAATGGCGTGATGCTATTCATCACTCGACCACAATTAAAATTGATTAACTCAATTTTAAGGCTGACTTCAGGCAACAGTTTGGCTTTATCACCATGCAGATCGCACACGCCCAAATGTATATTCAGGCCTTGTTCGGCAAAGCTATTGGCCAATTGAATGACTGTACGTTCTGCACCGCCACCGCCCAAGCTTGGCAAAAAGAACATGACTTTATTCAACATAATCTGACCTAAATAACATGAAATGGGAGAATATTAATGTGAGTTTTTTGAGGATTGAATCGCCATGGCACGTTCTACACGCTCATGGTAATCCGTGATGCCAACCAAATCACTATCACTGGCGCAAGTAGTTTGAATTTTGGCTTGATAATCGGCAAAGTTCGAGACCACTTTGGCCGGTACACCAATCGCCACACTATGATCAGGAATGTCTTTGGTCACCAATGAACCTGCGCCAATCACCACATTCGAGCCAATGTTGACACCCGGCATAATAATGCTATTTACACCAATAAAC
The DNA here is from genome assembly GCF_015602705.1 of Acinetobacter lwoffii. NCBI lineage: Bacteria > Pseudomonadati > Pseudomonadota > Gammaproteobacteria > Moraxellales > Moraxellaceae > Acinetobacter > Acinetobacter lwoffii. Next base: position 79,010 of record NZ_CP059081.1, on the reverse strand, counting down.
ACATGCGAACCAACCTGAATCGGCGCAAAGCGTTGATAGCGTTTACCGTGCTCATCTTTAACCAAACAGGTACTGCCATCATGGGTGATAAACTTCACGCCTGAGGTGACCGTGACATGATCGCCAATAGTGACTAAAAACGGTTCTGAGCCCCAATTTTTAATATAGATTCGGCAATTTTCACCCAATTTGACACCCTTTTTACGTGCATATGCCACACTGCCTTTGGTCACAAAATAAGCCAAATCAAACAGCTGTCGAAAAGCAGAAACAAGAAATGCCATATACATAACCTATATCAGGTTGTAAAAAGGAGGTAAAATCGTTGAATATTTTACGCTGAAAATGCGCTTTAGGATATGAAAGTCCAAGTCACATGAAACTTGCTTTAAAGTGCTTTAATTTTTTTGACTGGACTACCGACATACACCCCAGCATCATCCAATGGTTTAGACACTAAACTACAGGCACCAATCACACTATTGCTTGGAATGCTAACACCATCCAAAACTGTCACTCGTGCGCCAAGCCAAATGTTTTCACCTAAACTGACACCGAGTTTGGTAATCGCATCTTTGACCAAAAGATCAGGCTCACCAAACTTATGATTACTCGCAATGATGATGCTTTGCGTACCAATACGGGTGTTATTACCAATTGTGACACCGCCACAGCCATTGATATACGACTTGGAATTAATACTGACATCTTTGCCAATGACAACCTTGCCACCAAAGCATTTGATATAGCAGTTTTCACCAATAAAACTATTATCGGCAATTTCTAAGAATGCGCCTCTTTCAACGATCATACTGACATGATCACCAATATAGACATTGTTGCCGATCTTGACCTGTCCGCTAATATCGACCGTACAACCTTTGCCGAAATAGCGAAATTTGGTGCTAAATGCCATGTTATAAAATTGCTGACGACATTGTGCAGTGAACCAATTCATCAGTTTTAATAGTTTAAAAAACATCAGTTTTTGTTTCTCCACACCACAAATAAAATGGCAAAGTTATAGATGATCAGTGCAACAGGCACTGCCAATAGCATATAAATTTTATCGTCAAATAAAACATATAGTCCCGCAAATAATGCGAACTTGATGATCAGTTCCACAATTTGCAATTTAAATAACACTTGGCTGTTGCGCTTGGCAATTAAAAAAGCAGAGCTGGGTGGATTACAAAAAATCGCCCAATAGCCCAATGCTAGAATTTGAAAATATGCTGAGATGCCGACCCATTCACTGCCAAAAACCCATAAATAAACAGATTCAGGCAGAATAAAAAATATCGCAAATAAAGGCAGTGAAACGATGCTTAAAAGCACACTGGCTTTTAAGGCATTTTGATTGGATTCTGTGCTTTTAAATTTGCGAATAAAGAATTGGCGTAAAGTTTGCGAAATCAGATTAATCGGTACACGCAAAGTCCGCTCGACAATGCCATAAAAACCCATCGCCTGCACACCGACAAAATGCGACACCACATAATAGGGCAAGTTATGTGAAAAACTATTCAGCAAGGCATGTGGTGTATTGGCATAGATGAAATCTTTGTAATTTTTAAATGCCTGCCAACTAACTTGATACAGTTGATGTTTCAATACATAAATCAGCACCGCCACAATCATGATGATCGAACTGACGTTATAGCTATTCACCAAACTAATCTGCATGACAAGTGGCAAAGACAGTTGAACCAACACCACGATTGCACTTCTAAAAATATTTAAACCTGCACAAAAATATTCTTTGTGTGCGGCAAATTGATAGTTATACAGACTTTGAATCAGCGTATTGGCAAGCACACCAGTCGCCACAGCAAAAGCCATTTCAACATTTAAAATAAAACTAATGACGATGCCACTGATGATAGCGATAGCTGTTGAGAACACCGCCCCTTCAAACATCAGGCTTTTTTTATCCTGTTGTTCTGCCACCAATAAGGCTTGATCAAGGCGTAAATTCGCCACCGTCGATAAAACACTGACAATCGCTAAAGCAATGCCATAAGTACCAAAGTCCGCAACCGAATATAGGCGTGTTAAAACAGGAAGTGCGATAAATGTCATTATCGCACCTGCCAGTAAACTTAATGTAATCAGCCCAATCGACTGATACTTTGCGAACAGTTTCGCAATCATCTGTTCAAGATCATTTTAAGTTATTTACATACCAACGCATCGCCAATTGAATGCCTTCAGCAATTTTAAACTCAGGTGCATAACCCAAATGTTGCTGAATTTTGGCAATACTGGCTTGTGAATGTCGCACATCCCCTGCACGAAAATCACGGTACACAGGATCACGCTCAAACTGCACATCATTTTCCGCAAGTGCAGATTGAATGGCACGATACAAATCATTGAGCGTGGTACGGTCACCCACAGCCACGTTATAGACCTGATTTTTAGCCTCGTCCGATGCGGTCGCAGCCAAAATATTGGCTTGTACGGTATTGTCGATAAAGCAGAAATCACGACTGGTTTCACCATCACCATTGATGAAAACATCTTCGCCAGCAATCATGGATGCTGTCCATTTTGGAATCACCGCTGCATAAGCACCGTTTGGATCTTGGCGTTTGCCAAACACGTTAAAATAACGCAGACCAATGGCTTTAAAACCATAGCTCCGTGCAAACACATCAGCATACAGTTCATTCACGTACTTGGTCACCGCATAAGGTGACAATGGATTGCCGATATTTTCTTCAACTTTTGGCAATGCAGGATGATCGCCATAGGTTGAACTACTTGCCGCATAAGTGAAACTTGATACATTTGCATCGCGCGCAGCGACCATCATGTTCAAGAATCCTGTGATATTTGCACTGTTTGTTAAAATAGGATCTGCTATTGAACGTGGTACAGAACCAAGTGCCGCTTGATGCAATACATAATCCACGTCTGCACAAGCTTTTTGGCAATCTGCAAACTGCCGAATATCGCCTTCAATAAAGTTGAATTTCGCCCACTGCTCAGCTGTAACAGAAGCTTGAACTTCATCCAAATTATACTGATGACCGGTGGCAAAGCTATCTAAACCCACTACCGTTTGATCAAGTTTGAGTAAAGTTTCTAGAAGGTTTGAGCCGATAAAGCCTGCAACCCCAGTGACCAACCATGTTTTCGGTTGTGCTTGAAGGCTTGTACATACCCGTTGATACTGATTCATGAAGTATGTCCTATTATAAACGAAGGTCAGATTCAGACTGACTCAATACATATTTAAGGTCATATAACACATGATTAGCCTTGCCGAGTCCGCGAATCGCTTCAACATCCATCGCCTTAAACTGGTCATGTGCAACTGCCAAAATCACAGCGTCATATTGACCGTTTTCAAGTGTTTGAACTGGGGTAATCCCATATTCATGCTCTGCTTCTGATGCATCCACCCATGGATCATAGACATCGGCTTGAATGTGATATTCCTGAAGTTCATGCACAATATCAATGATTTTAGTATTACGAATGTCTGGGCAGTTTTCTTTAAAACTTAAGCCCAATACCAAAACTTTTGCACCTTCGACATGAATCTTTTTCTTGATCATGCCTTTGACCAATTGAGTCACGACATAAGCACCCATGCCATCATTTAAGCGACGCCCCGCTAAAATAATTTCAGGATGGTAACCAATCGACTGCGCTTTATGGGTTAAGTAGTACGGATCGACCCCAATACAGTGACCACCGACCAGACCTGGACGGAATGGCAAGAAGTTCCATTTCGTCCCTGCAGCTTGGAGTACTGCTTCTGTATCAATATCCATTTTATTAAAAATCACAGCTAGCTCATTGATGAGAGCAATGTTGACGTCACGCTGAGTATTCTCAATTACTTTTGCTGCTTCAGCAACTTTAATGCTTGATGCTTGATGCGTGCCTGCTTCAATGATCAAGTTATAGACTTCATCGACAAAATCAGCGACTTCTGGAGTGGAACCTGAAGTAATTTTAAGAATATTGGTCACACGATGAAGTTTATCACCCGGATTAATCCGCTCAGGGCTATAACCTACAAAGAAGTCTTGGTTAAATGTCAAACCTGACACTTTTTCAAGTTCAGGAATACATACTTCTTCGGTTGCTCCTGGGTAAACAGTTGATTCGTAAACGACGATATCACCTTTTTTCAATACCTTACCAATACTTTGAGAAGCTTTTACTAGTGGCATTAAATCAGGTTGTTTAAATTTATCGATTGGTGTTGGCACAGTCACAATGAAGAAATTACAATCTTTTAAATCTTCTAAATTTGAGCTGTAATCCAGCTGTGTCGATAGAGCAAGTTCTTCAAGAGAGACTTCTAAAGTATGATCTTTACCAGATTTCAGTTCATCAATACGTTTTTGATAAATATCAAAGCCCATAACTGGAATTTTTTTACCAAATTCAACGGCTAACGGCAAACCAACATAGCCTAATCCAATAATGGCAACTTTCACTTCCGAGAGCTTTAGCATCAATCTAAACCTTGAATTTTGATGAATCTAACAATATAAACTAAAGTGATAAATGGAATCACTTTACTGAGTATTTTATTATACTTTTATTTAAGAAAGTGAATCATATTTTTGGAGATACCTTCTATTTATCTCAGCAGATAAATATAGAGAATCAAACTAGGCTTGTTCCGAAACTTAGTATAGAATTACAAGCAGAATATATTCATAGTCTGGCATACACTTTTGCCTCCGATTATCTAAACATTATTTTTATAAGACAGGATTTAGAGTGAGTTATTACCGTTACAGCTTTTTGTTAGCACTTGGTTTAGGAATGAGCGGGTGTGCAATCACTTCTGGCCTGCAAACCTATGATCTACCAGCTGAAGGTTTCTTTCAAACAGATGCAGGTACACGTGTCAATCTCATCAAAATCACTCAAGATAATCTTTTTGCCTTACAACCTGCTCAGCTTGCTTCTCAAGACTTAGCCACACTATTCAATAAGCCTCATAAAAATTATGTTTTGAGTCCAGGCGATATTCTTTCAATTTATTTATGGGCTTATCCAGAACTTACCCCATCTTCCTCGAGTGTAAGTGGCGTAGAATCTGCACGCGCGAATGGTTATCAAATTAACCAAGAAGGTTATATACAATTTCCAATCATTGGTCGTTATAAGGCAGCAGGTAAATCACTTACTCAAGTAAATTCTGAACTACGTAGCCAGCTGTCACGTTATTTAAAAACACCAGATGTTATTGCTCGTGTCCTTTCTTATCAAGGGCAACGTTTCTCTGTACAAGGGAATGTCAAACAAGGAGGACAATTCTTCTTAAGTGATCAACCAGCAAGTGTCTACACAGCTCTCGGCATGGCTGGTGGAATTAATACTGAGCAAGGTGATAGCACTTCAATTACTTTAGTAAGAAATGGACAAACCTATCAGTTAAATAGTATTGAATTAGAAAAAAATGGATTTTCCTTACATAATTTACTGATTCAGCCTAATGACACCTTATATATAAATAGTCGAGAAAATCAGAAAATTTATGTACTGGGGGAAGCTGGTAAAAATCAATCGCTGCCTATACGTGATCAAGGGATGAGCTTGAGCGATGTTATTGGTGAAAGTTTAGGCTTAAATCCAATGTCTGCTAGCCGTAGTAAAATTTATATTATTCGTAATCAGTCCAATCAGCCTATAACAGAAATTTATCATATTGATTTAAGCAGTATCGGTGATTTTGGCTTGGCAAATCAATTTAAAATGCGTAGTAATGATATTGTTTATATAGATGCTACCGGCTTAGTACGTTGGCAGCGTATTGTTAATCAGATTGTACCTTTCTCAAGTGCTCTATATAGCTTTGACCAGCTGGGTAATTAATATGATTCTTATCTTATAAATAAACTGATTTTAATCATTATCAATCATCAGAACATTGAAGAGACAGTTTCAAGCTTAATCTAAAAAATCAAAGTTTTGATATAAAATTTTTAATTATTTGTAGTAATAAACGAATGAACTCAAACGTACAAGACGATACTATTGATTTAAAGGAATTATTTTTTTCACTTATAGCCCAATGGAAATTAATTAGTCTCTGTATCCTGTTATCAATAGTTAGTGCAATTATATATTTACGTACTACTGAAACTATCTATCAAACTGATGCATTGGTACAGATTAAATCCAATACATCAAGTCCCTTAGCTGGGCTAAGTTCAGATATGGCAGCCATGGCGAGTCTGGCCGGATTAGGGGGCATGGGAAACTCTTCTACACAAAGTGAAATTGAGTTATTAAAATCTCGTGCAATCTTAGGTCAGGCAATTAAAGATTTAAATCTTGATATTCAAATTCAACCTAAAGAAAATTTTTTTCAAAAAATTGTATCTGATAATAACTATATCAAAACGTATACTACCCAAGATATTTTATTAAAAAAAGAAGGTCAGAGACTTGTAATCGCCCAGTTTCAAGTACCCAAATTTTATGAAAATAAAGCCTTACTCCTAACTGTTGAAGACAATAAATACACTATTCATGACTATAAAACTGAGCAACTTCTGAAAAAAGGAGAGTTAAACCAAGCTTTACGTGATGGATCCTGGAATATTAGTATTTCTGGAAATATAAAATCGGGACAACAATTTATCCTTCAGAAAAACTCTCTGCCTATTGCAATGTCAAATATCTTGGCAAACTTTGATGCTCAAGAAAAAGGTAAAGGAACAGGTATATTAGAACTCACTTATCAAGGTGAAAATCCAGAAAATATTCCGAACCTCCTTAATACGGTTTTAAATATTTATAAGCAACAAGATATTAGCCGAAGTGTTACCGATAAAGATCAACAAGTTGCCTTTTTAGAAAAACAGCTTCCAGAGCTGAAAGAAGACTTAAATAACTCCGAACGTCAGTTTAATCAGTTCAGACAAAAATATGGCACAGTAGATGTAAAAGGTGAGTCTGAATTATACCTTAAACAAGGTATGGAACTTGAAATTCAGAAAGTTCAGCTTCAACAAAAACAGGCCGAACTCGGGGCTCAGTACACTGCTGAACACCCAGCGATGCAGGCTATAAATGCTCAATTAACGACTCTCAATTCAAAAATCAATGAAGTTAACAATAAAGTTAAGCAACTTCCAGAAATCCAGCGTTTATACCTGCAATATTACCGAGATGTTGAAATTAAAAACCAGCTTTATACTGGTTTATTAACAACGTATCAGAGTCTTAATGTCGCTAAGGCTGGTGAATTAGGTAAAGTAAGCATTGTGGATTATGCAGTAGAACCTGTTAACCCTGTTAAACCTAAAAAGCTAATCATTTTAGTGCTCTCTATTTTCCTTGGTGGATTTATTGGTGTATTGATTGCCTTAGTACGTAATTTCTTACACTCTGGTATACGCAATATTGAACCTATCACGACTAAGCATACCTTAAGAAATTTAGGGAAAGTTAATCAATATGATTCCTTAAATAAGAATTCTAAACAGTATGTGCATCCATTAGCAATTTTGGAGCCTTCAGCCCTGCCAATTGAACAAATGCGAAAAATTGCTACTTCGATTCAATATGCGGCACAACTTTCAGGACAACCTGTCGTACAAATGTTAGGTACTACAAAAAATATTGGTACTTCTACTCTGACAGCAAATCTTGCCATTATTTTAGCTCAGATGAATTTGAAAGTTGTCTTGATTGATTCTGATTTAAGGCAAGGCCAATTGAAAGATTATTTCAATATTGAGACTGCAATAGGTCTGAGTGACTATTTAAATGGTACAGCAGCTTTAGGTTCTATTATTACTCCGACTCAACAAGCCAAACTTGATTTGATTTCTAATGGTAAAGAAGAAATTAATCCAGTTAGTTTACTGAGCAAGCCAGAAATGGCGAGACTGCTGGATCAATTAAAAGATACTTACGATTTTATTCTGGTAGATGGAACAGCTATTTTGGATGTTTCAGACAGCCAAATATTGGCAAACCATATTAATACCAATATATTAGTAACACACTATAGTTACACTTCAGAACAAGAGATTGAAATGGCATTAGAGTCTTTTAAAAACTCGGGGCATAGCATCCAGGGGATTATTTTAAATATGGTTAGAAATAATCCTTAAAGTTTTATAGTTCTTATACAAAACAAGAGTTACCTTCCTTATTATAGGAGGGTAACTTTTACATTTATATTACTTTTTTGAATATATTAAATATAGCAAATCTATCTATCATAGCGTATGTCTTATAAAATTCTGTTAAGATCATTTCTAGCTTTTTTGGACAAATTACCATTAGGAAATAATACATGAGCAAGGCCTTACCGATTGCTGTCGCTGTTCTTTTAGGCGGTGCCGCGCTAGTACCTGTTTACTATGCAACTCAAAACCCAGCTGCTCAAACCACGAAAGCATCTAAAGATGCCTCTGCTGTTTCTAAAATTAGCTATGCACTCGGTTATGAAGTCGCTCATCAAACTCCACCTGAGCTGGATATTAACAGCTTTGTGACAGGTGTTCGCGAAGGTCATGCCCGTACCGCTCCTGCTTATACTGAAGAAGAATTACAAGCAGCTTATGAGCAGTTCCAGAAAGACATGCAGCAGAAGCAAGTGGATAGTGCCAAACAGGCTCAGGCATCAAGTGATACTTTCCTGACTGAAAATGCCAAAAAAGCTGGGGTAAAAACTACCACATCTGGTTTGCAATATTTAGTGACCAAAGAAGGGACAGGCAAGCAGCCTGCAGCCACTTCCATCGTGAAAGTTCATTACACTGGCAAACTGGTGGATGGTACCGTGTTTGACAGTTCGGTTGAACGTGGCGAGCCAATTGAGTTCCCACTTAATCAGGTCATTCCAGGCTGGACCGAAGGTCTGCAACTGATGAAAGAAGGCGGTAAAGCAACCCTGTATATCCCATCTAAACTGGGTTATGGTGAACAGGGCGTGCCAGGTACGATTCCTCCACACAGTACTTTGATTTTTGATGTGGAACTCATCGAAGTAAAATAATCCACAAAAAGGAGAGCAACGCGCTCTCCTTTATTTTGAGAATTAATCATGAAAATACAAACAAGTTTGATGGTTTTACTGCTGAGTTCTGGCAGCCTGTTTGCCAAGGAAGTCACCAATAAAAGCCCTGAGGCTGAACAGGTCGGCTACAGCTTTGGCTATCTGATGGGAAAAAGTAATGCAGATTCCTTACAAGGCATTGATCTGGATGCCTTCAGTGCCGGTTTAAAAGCGGCAGCCGCTGGGAAACAGGCGACTTTAAGTGAGGAAGACATGGCGCGAGTCTTGACCCAATTTAAGCGTCAGGCTGAAGCCAAAGAGCTGATTACCCTGAAAAAGCAGGCTGATGAAAATGCCAAAATTGGTCAGGCTTTCCTGGCTGAAAATGCAAAAAAACCGGGGATAAAAACCACAAAATCAGGTTTGCAATATCAGATTCTTCAGGAAGGAAAAGGTAAATCGCCGAGCGCAAACAGTAATGTCCGCGTACATTATGAAGGCCGTTTGATCGATGGTACGGTTTTTGACAGCTCGATTGCCCGTAATCAACCCGTGGTATTTCGTACCACCCAAGTCATTACCGGCTGGACCGAAGGTTTACAGCTGATGAAAGAAGGTGCCAAATATCGTTTCTTCATTCCGGCCGAACTGGCCTATGGACAGATTGGTTCAGGGGATGTAATTGAACCGAACAGTACTTTAATTTTTGATGTGGAATTACTGGAAATTATTAAATAATAAGTCCTATTTTTCCCGATCTAAAATCGGAGAGGTTCTATATTGGCCTCTCTTTTTTTATGGGCTTAAGTATCCTTAAATCGCAGGTTTTCATGTCACATTCCGATCAGTTTTGCTATGTTATGTTTTAATCAAGCAATTCAACAACAATAGAGGACGTCAGCATGGCAGCAATCAAGACTCGCGAAATTCATTACACTGCGCAGGATGGCAGTCCATTAATTGGTTATTTTGCTGCACCAGAAACAGATCCTCCTGTTGCCGGTGTACTGGTCGCACCAGAATGGTGGGGTCGAAATGAATATACTGAACAGCGTGCCCGTGAACTTGCAGCACATGGCTATGCGGCCTTGGCCATCGACATGTATGGGGACAAAAAAGTCACTACCAACTCTGATCGGGCCTATCAGTGGATGATGCAGACTTTTGAAGATCCTGACACTATCGTGAATCGTGCAACAGCAGCCTTGAATGCTTTGGCAGCCCAGGATGAAGTCAATGCAGAGAAACTTGCAGCGATTGGTTTCTGCTATGGCGGCAAAGTCGTACTGGATCTGGCACGTGCCAATGCACCTTTAAAAGCGGTGGCCACTTTCCATGCCAACCTGTCTCCGAAAGCACCGGCTCAGGAAGGTCAGGTACAGGCGGAAATCCTGGTGCTACATGGTGAACTGGACAGCATGGTGACCCTGGATGATGTGGCCGGTTTCCGTGAGGAAATGCATGCAGCCAAAGTCGAGCATGAAGTGATTGTTTTTGAAAATGCCAAACATGGCTTTAGCAACCCGCTTGCGGATGAACGGGCCAAATCCAATGGTGTGGATCTTGGTTACAATGCAGAAGCGGAACAAAAAGGTCTGGCAGCAATGTATGCCTTGCTAGACTGCCATTTGGCATAAATAGAAACAACTATCCGGCTTGTTCACAGGCTGAATATTTTAGATACTTCATGAAGAAAAGAAGATAAATCCTACCAGAGGAGAATGTGTATGATGGCTGAAACCAACTGCCCCTACTGCAATTTTGACGAATATGATGTCATTGCCAAAAATGATTATGGTGTGGTGTTGCCTGAACCAAATTCATTGTCCGAAGGTCATTGTGTGATCATTCCATTGCGGCATGTGGCCTCATTTTTTGAAGTGACTGACAAAGAACGTAAAAGTTTGATGTCTTTATTGGAACAGGCACGCAATGAACTGCAATTACGCTACCAGCCTGCCGGTTTTCATGTCGGTTTTATTGATGGTGAAGTATTTCAGGAAAAGGTTGAACATCTGCATATTCATATTATTCCGCGTTATGCAGGCAAGACCTTGAAGCTGGATGAGCGCTGGGGAATTAACGATTAACCGGATTTTTGATCAAAAATAAATGCTCTCCGGAGCATTTATTTTTATGAAAGCTAAGTTCTATCAAGCTCGATGAACATCTACGTTTTTATCTCACTTTTCACATTCCCACCCTGCTGATTCCGCTATACTAGCTGCTGCTTATTCGGTTGCTAGGTATTCATGTTCGTATTTTCAGATGCCCTGTTGGAATGGTTTGATGTGCATGGTCGTCATGACTTGCCCTGGCAGGTAACAGATGATCCGTATAAAGTCTGGGTCTCTGAAATCATGTTGCAGCAAACTCAGGTCAAAACTGTACTGCAATATTTCGAACGATTTATCCAGCGTTTTCCGACTGTTCAGGACCTAGGATATGCCTCATGGGATGAGGTCGCACCCTACTGGGCAGGTCTCGGCTATTATGCCCGCGCCCGCAATCTGCATAAAGCTGCCGGCATCGTGACAGCACAGCAGCAGTTCCCTCATACTCTGGAAGAATGGATGGCCTTGCCCGGCATTGGCCGTTCCACTGCTGGTGCCCTGATGTCACTGGGTTTACGTCAATATGGCGTGATTATGGATGGCAATGTGAAACGGGTCTTGTCACGTTTCTTCGCGATTGAAGATGACCTGTCCAAACCCGTCCATGAACGTGCTTTATGGCAACTGGCCGAAGAATTATGTCCGGTTGAACGTAATCATGACTATACCCAGGCGATTATGGATCTGGGTGCAACTGTATGTACCCCGAAAAAGCCTTTGTGTCTGTATTGCCCGATGCAGCAGCATTGCAAGGCTCACCAGCAAGGACTGGAAAATGAGTTACCGTTTAAGAAAGCCAAAAAACCAGTTCCGGTGCGCTCTGCTCAGGTCTTGCTAATCCAATCTGGTACAGATTGGCTTTGGCAACAACGCCCCAATAGCGGTCTGTGGGGCGGTCTCTGGTGTCTGCCGATTATTGAAAATGCACATGAATTTGAACAGCAATGCCAGCAACTTGGCCTGAAAAATATCCTCAAAAAAGTCCAGATCAGCCATAGTTTCACCCACTTCACCTGGCAGCTTGAAGCAATCGTTTTTGCAGTGGATCAGCAGGAACATCTGGCGATTGAACTGCAAGGCAACTGGATGCGTCCAGAGACAGCCATTGATTGCGGTCTGCCAACAGCGATGAAAAAATTGATCTCTGCGGTAAATGTATGACATAGTCTGGACAAAGCAAAAAACCGATCAGCTCAGAATGAGCATTGCCAATATTTAAGGATGAATAGCGTGCGCCAATATCTTGCTTTGACCTGGGTGGCTTTAATTGCCATATTACTAACCGCCTGTAGCAGTACACCGAAACCCCCCCCTGCTGTACAGCTCAATCCTATCGTCGTGCAAAAACTGAAAAGTATGCGAGTGCCGTCCTCTCTGCCCATCCCGGTGGCACGCGTACAGGCACGTGAATTATCAGATACCTGGGGCGCTTCGCGCAGTCGCGGACGTTTACATGAAGGCATTGATATCATGGCTCCACGTGGAACCGAAGTCTTTAGCGCGACTGAGGGCCTGATTGCAGATTTACGTAACAACAATTTGGGTGGTAAAGTAGTCTGGATTCTTGGCCCGGGCGGCTCCTGGCATTATTATGCGCATCTGGATGGACATAAACGTGGCTTAAAAGTGGGCGACTATGTCAAAAAAGGCCAGCTGATCGGTTATGTCGGCAACAGCGGTAATGCCCGGCACACTGCACCACATCTACATTATGGAATTTATTTACAGGGTAAGGGTCGCGGTGTGGTCAATCCCTATCCCTATTTACGTTAATTTTAGGATATTTACATGTCAGAAGCGTTGATCAATCGTCTGGTAGAATTTGCTGAATCAGGCAATCAACAAAAAATTGTATTGAATGGTCAAACTTACCAGGGCTGGGTGATGGAAATTACCGAGGATGCGCTTCTGATCAGTACTGGTTATGCCGACAAGGCCGGTAAAGATATGTGGATTCTATTTAGCGATCTGGATCAGGCTGAACTGTCGTACTGGGACAATCAGCAAGATCAATGGACTATGTTTAAATTATAAAAGCATAAAAACAAGGAGCATCACATGACTGTGCAACGCTGTGGCTGGTGTTCCGATGATCCGCTGTATATCGCCTATCATGACCAGGAATGGGGACAGGCCCTGCTGGATGAAAATCGCCTGTTTGAAATGCTGTGTCTGGAAGGACAGCAGGCCGGTCTGGCTTGGATTACCGTGCTCAGAAAACGTGAAGCTTATCGTAAACATTTTTTTCAATATTCGATCGAATCTATCGCCTCACTTACAGATCAACAACTCCAAATAAAACTTGAAGATGCTAGCCTGATACGGCATCGCGGCAAACTCAATGCCATTCGGGAAAATGCCCAAGCATGGCTTAAGCTACAGCAGCAAGGGATCAATCTGGTGGAATGGCTCTGGTCTTTTACCCAGCAACCGCGACTGAATAATGATGTTATGGATTATCGTCAGGCACCCGCTCAAACCATTGAGAGCCGGAAGATGTCTAAAGCACTCAAACAGGCTGGTTTTAAATTTATTGGACCCACCATTTGCTATGCCTTTATGCAAGCCGTCGGTATGGTCGATGACCATGAAAATCATTGTGACTTTAAAACAATATCCTCGCATTTAAATAAGAGCTGAAAATCATGTCGAATAATATTATTCAAGCTTATGCTGCCATGTCCGCAGGTGCGCAACTCGAACCTTATCAGTTTGATGCCGGAGAGTTCCAGCCGCATCAGGTCGAAGTGAAAGTGGAATACTGCGGACTCTGTCATTCGGATATTTCGGTCATTAATAATGACTGGGGTTCGTCGGTCTATCCGGTCGTGGCTGGACATGAGATTATTGGCACCATTACCCATCTGGGTACAGAAGCCAAAGGCCTGAAAGTGGGTCAACGCGTTGGCATCGGCTGGACAGCGGAAAGCTGCCAATATTGCGATCCGTGTATTTCGGGCCAGCAGGTGATGTGTACTGGCGGTCAGGTGGCTACCATTGTCGGACATGCCGGTGGTTTTGCCGACAAAGTGCGTGCCGGCTGGCAATGGGTCATTCCCCTACCTGACGATCTAGATCCTGAAAGTGCCGGCCCTTTGCTCTGCGGTGGGATTACCGTATTCGATCCGATTCTGAAACATCAGATTCAGGCCATTCATCATGTTGGCGTAATTGGTATTGGCGGTTTAGGGCATATGGCCATCAAGCTGCTGAAAGCCTGGGGTTGTGAGATTACCGCTTTCACCTCAAATCTGGATAAAAGCGAAGAACTGAAAGGCATGGGCGCTGACCATGTAGTGAACAGTCGTGATGTCGCTGCATTAAAAGCCCAGCGTGGCAAGTTTGATTTATTACTGAGTACTGTCAATGTCACCTTGAACTGGCAGGCTTATCTGGCAACTTTGGCACCGAATGGCACTGTGCATATGCTGGGTTTACCACTTGAGCCGATGCAGATTCCGGCTGGCATGCTGATTGGTGGAGCCAAGTCAGTTACCGGTTCACCGACAGGTTCGCCGGCGGCATTACGTCAGTTACTCCAATTTGCTGCACGTAAAAATATTGCTCCGCAAATTGAAGTCTTCCCGATGTCACAACTGAACCAAGCGATTGAACATCTGCATTCTGGCAAAGCCCGTTACCGGATTGTGCTTAAAGCAGATTTTACAGCTTAAATCCTGCTTATTTTCAGCTGTTAAAAAGACCCAGAAATTGGGTCTTTTTTATTGTAGAGCTTCAGGCAAGACCGCAATAGATGAAGGCTTGGCCAGCTCGGTCTTCATTTTCTGCAGCATCTGATAAGGTTGCTGTTGCACAAACATATTTACGAAGCTCAAAGGAATGGAACCTTCCGGATTGGCATAACCATAGGTAGAGACCTTGACTTTATTATTGGCCAGTTTCTGAAAAGTCCAGTCGCCCTGATAATCGGTTAAACGCACATAATCCGGGTTTAAAGGATAGGCACTTTGGATGGCTTTATTTTTGATGGTGATCTGGCCATTGGCTTCCTTGATCATCTTGCCCTGTACAATCAGGTCACGGTCTTTTAAGGGAAATGGAAAATCCAGCACCATATACAGGGTAAAGTCGCCTTTTTTATCATCGCGGGACAGGACCTTGATGCTACCCATATAGGGAACCCACTGCACTGCATGCTCGACGTTCAGAATCAAGGACACGGCATTTTCAAGCGGTGCAGTATAAGTGGTTTCAGCTTTATAGAGAAAGACCGGGTTTTGTTCATTCTGGTATGTCCAGACCTTGATATTATTTTTATGAATACTGAGTTTAGGCGTCCCGACAGGCTTGGCCTGCGCAATGGCGCCAAGCGCCACTGCACAGAGCAGGAAAATCATTTTTTGCATTTTTTATTCGTCTTATTTTAGTTTTAGATTTTTTTATAAATGATTTTAACTCGGTTTTAGACCTGAATATCGTTAAAACCAAGCACGTCCTTCATATCATATTTACGCGCTTCACGACCGACGACCCAAGCTGCAGCACGTACCGCACCAGAAGCAAAGTTCATCCGGTTAGTCGCTTTATGAGTAATTTCCACACGTTCCCCATCAGCAATAAACATTGCAGTATGTTCACCGACAATATCGCCACCGCGAATGGTCTGGAAACCAATACTTTTACGCTCACGCGGACCGGTATGACCTTCACGGCAATACACCGCATCTTCTTTCAGGTCACGGCCCAAAGTTTCCGCAATCGCCTCACCCCACATCAAAGCTGTACCCGATGGCGCATCTACTTTGTGACGGTGATGTGCTTCAATCACTTCGATATCAACCGTATCGCCAAATACTTTAGAGGCCAGTTCAAGCAGTTTGATTGAAACGTTCACACCCACTGAATAATTCGCTGCATAAACTACAGGAGTTTCCGTCGCAGATTGATTCAAATAGGCTTTTTGCTCGTCATTCATACCGGTGGTACCAATCACGATTGCGACCCCTGCTTCACGGCAGATTTTCAGATGATTGACGGTCGCTGCTGGCGCAGTGAAATCAATCACGACATCACAGTCTTTAACTACATCGGTCAGGCTACCCACGACCTTGACACCTGTTGCACCAATTCCGGCAAGTTCACCCGCATCTGCGCCTAATAGTGTACTTTCAGGGCGTTCTACCGCGGCCGCCAATTGATAACCTGCTTCATGCACCGCCTGAATAAGGATACGCCCCATACGACCGCCGGCACCCAAGATCCCAATGCGTGGTGTAGCTGACATAACATAGTCCTGATGTTGATCCAAAATTGCTCTTACTATAGCAAAACTGCAGAATAACACTAAGATGCATTGCATAAAAATCAATGAAAATACTCAAAGAGTGAAATCACTGATATTGATAAGAGTTTTAATCAAGCTTAAGAAGTTAGGCAATCACTTCCGTCAAAGCTATACGATATACATCAACTTGACTCGTCATATAGTTTTTAGCAATTACTCATATAACTGAAATAAGCTTATTCATAATTTTATCGCTATGATTTTGCATTGATTTACTGAGATTACTGATTTGTGAAGTTAAACAGACGACTTGCCAATACAGTTTTTCCTGTTTAGTCTCGCCATTATTAATTGAGCTCAAAATCTTGATGATTTAAATCTCAGTTAGATTAACAGGATTCTTATGCAAGACTTTTTACTAAATTTTAATTATGAATATCTACTTTTGAATTGATGAGCAGATAAGATTTTAAGTCTTATTGAGATTAAAAGGACTCAATTTTGCTTTATACAAAAATCAGTCCTTAGATTGAGCAAATGAATTATCTAGCTCTTAGGGAACTTATTAAAAATAATAATACCTAAAGCAAAATTTGCCTGGTCTATACAATTTTGAAAATTTTTCCACTTAAGGTACTTTGAAAGCACATTTCAAAACTGGGACGAATATCTTCACCATCTACAGTGATATGTTTTATATTGGAATGAGATTGTGTTTTAGAAAAATGATGATCGACTGTTGCTTGAATAGCGTGTTGAGCCCCAAACTGATCCTTCACACTGATACTTTGTTTAAGCATATCTATACCTTTAATAATAGTTAAAGTGGCAAAATATCCACTAAAAATTGATGTTTCTTAATTTTATCTTTAAATAACTTTATGATTTAGCTTAAATAATTGATTTAGAGAAGTATAGAATGTACGGCCATCTAAGTTTAAATCTACCTCAACTCCAGATGAAAGAAGAACTCTTTTACCCACTTCAATTCTTTTTAAACCCTGACGTGTATTTTGCATTTTATTGAGAGGAATTAACGAAACAATAATTTCAGTACCATTTTTAGATTTTGCAATTAAATCATTTATTTTTAACAACTTGAATCCTGTTTTTCTAAAGATTTTTCCAATTTGGAAAATAACTTAAAATTAAATTTTGAACGATAAAAAAAGCACTTATTAAGTGCTTTTTTTACTGTTTATTCTTGCTTAGATAGCAACAATATTTACAGCATTCGGTCCTTTTTGACCTTGAGCTACACTGAATTCAACCAGTTGGCCTTCCATTAAGGTTTTAAAACCTGAACTGGCGATTTCGCTGAAATGAGCAAAAACATCTGGACCTGATTCTTGTTGAATGAAACCAAAACCTTTAGTTTCGTTGAACCACTTTACAGTACCTTTAACAACATTTGAGTTTGACATAATATATCCTACTAATTTTTTAATAATTTTTAGTCAATTTATTGACTGAATATAACTTTGAAATAATAAAGAATGAGACTTCAAATCTGAAAAAAACGAAGGATTATGACTAAAACTGCGATACTTAAAGAAGATTTACCGAAACAAGACTTTTTTCTAGTTAAGTTAACTATACACGAAAAATTTAATTAATCAAGTTTTCTTATATATATATTTATTTTATTTATTAAAAAATGAAATTTTAAAAATTTATAGTGATTTCAATAAGATTAAGCTTTCATTGTCATGATAACAAAATAAGAGTAATTTGCTATACTGGTAAATTTGATAAGTAATGAATGCGATTATATAGCTCTGTAATAACAATATTGGCCTTTTTAATTTCGGGAATGATGCTTTTTTCTCACTTACAAAATATCTATCACCCTCCAAATTTGGACTCATACTTTCTATTTAGATAGTCAAATATAAAAACAGAAACCGCTTTTTAGGCGGTTTTTATGTTTAAGCGATACCTATCAAACAATAAGATAGCTATCAACTAATAAATAGCATCTTCTAATCTAGAGTATCTTATCTACATAATAAAAAAGGACGCCGCAGCGTCCTTCTTTACTTTCATTCAATTAATCAAACAAACGATCAAAGAATGATTTTTTCTTTGGTGATGATTTGCTGTCTTCACCATCCATGGTTTCTTGCAGTTCTTTTAACAGTTCACGTTGACGTGCACTTAAATTCACTGGAGTTTCTACCACAATACGGCACAGCAAGTCACCTTGCATGCTGGTACGTACCGGTTTAACACCCTTACCACGTAAGCGGAACAGTTTACCTGTTTGCGTACCTTCCGGAATTTTCAGGCTAACACGGCCATCCAGCGTAGGAATCTGAACTTCCTTACCTAGGGCTGCATCAGCAATCGATACCGGCACATCCATATACAGGTCAGCACCATCACGCTGGAAGATTTCATGCTCACGCACCACCACTTCTACGTACAAGTCACCTGACTGACCATCACGGATTGCTTCACCCTTACCGGTCAAGCGAACGCGGTCGCCATTGTCCACACCCGCAGGAATAGTGACTTCCAGAGTTTGCTGACGATCCGACACACCCGAACCATGACATTTATTACATGGGTTCTTGATGATCTTGCCCTGACCACGACAGGTGCTACAGGTTTGCTGTACCGAGAAGAAACCTTGCTGCATACGCACTTGACCGGCACCATGACAGGTACGGCAGGTTTCCACATCATTTGGATTTTTTGAACCCTTACCATCACAGGCATCACACGGTGCCGGTGCAGTAAAGGTAATGGTTTTCTTGACGCCCTTGACCGCTTCTTCCAGGGTCAGTTCCATGACATAGCGTAAGTCGGAACCTCGGCGCGCGCGCTGCTGGCCACGACCACCGCCGCCACCAAAAGCACCACCGAAAATATCACCGAACTGGCTGAAAATGTCTTCTGCGCTGAAACCACCGCCGAAGCCGCCACCGCCGCCGCCCATACCACCTTCAAAGGCCTGATGGCCCATACGGTCGTACATGCTGCGCTTTTCACCATCAGAGAGCACTTCATAGGCCTCTGCTGCTTCTTTGAATTTCTCTTCAGCTTCAGCATTGTCCGGGTTACGGTCTGGATGATATTTCATCGCCAACTTACGGTAGGCTTTTTTGATTTCATCATCACTAGCGGTTTTAGCGACGCCCAAAACCTCATAATAATCACGTTTAGCCATGTCTGGCGATGCTCCTCACGGAATTTTGTTTAATATTTAACTGAGGTCTGAAATTGGGGTCAAACCGAGTTTTACAAGGGGAAATATGAAAAAAATTATACGCTTTAGAACACAGCTTTGTTTTGAGAGAATTTATGGATGCCTTTAAACCAGGCATTGATCAGGAAAATAAAAGCAATAAAGCTGAAAATCACTCCGGTCACCACACAGGCTTTGACCCATAACTGGCTGTCCCAGGCAAAGAAAAACAGGGGAATAAACCACAGTGCAGCAAAGATCGCCAAAATGGTATAAATCACGATATTACGCATGATCCACAGCGCCTGTGCCTGTAACCAGACTTCAGCATAATCAACTTGAGTGACTTTACGTGCGAACCAGTAAGCCAATAGTCCACTAAACAGGGTAAATAAGGCCAAAAACATGAAGACATAAGCCATCGCTACGGAACGTCGCATCTTGGTTAATGTATCTTGAGTCATGTTCGGTTCAACCTCGTTACCGTATTGGCAGCTCGGCCAATGCAGCAATTACTTATTTTTTTAAATTATAAAAATCTCAGGTGCTACTATATTGAAAATTTCCAAATTTCGCACCTGAAATTATGACAAATTTAAACAGAATTTAAACTTTTTTTCACTTTAAACCACTGTGCATATAGTGCAGGCAGGAAAAACAGGGTCAATAATGTCGCCACAATCAAACCACCCATAATCGCCACCGCCATTGGCCCGAAGAAAATACTACGGGACAAGGGAATCATGGCCAGAACTGCAGCCAGTGCGGTCAATACGATCGGACGACAACGGCGTACTGTGGCATTGATGATGGCATCCCACTGCGACTCTCCGGCCTGAATATCCTGCTCGATCTGGTCAATCAGAATCAGCGAGTTGCGCATGATCATTCCGGATAAGGCAATCGTTCCGAGCATCGCAACAAAACCGAAAGGTTTATTGAAAATTAACAGGAATAACACCACTCCGATAATGCCTAAAGGTGCGGTCAGGAACACAATAAAGGCCCGTGAGATGCTCTTGAGCTGAATCATCAGCAGGGTCATGACGACTGCGAGGAATAAAGGCATGCCGGCATTCACCGAGTTCTGTCCACGAGCCGATTCTTCAACTGTACCCCCCACTTGCAGCAGATAGCCATTCGGCAACTCAGCTCGAAGTTGGTGCAGTGAATCATGTAATTCATTCACCACAGTGGCCGGCTGTAAGGCCGTGCGAATATCGGCACGCACAGTGATGGTCGGTAAACGATTCCGATGCCAGATCAAGCCTTCTTCAAAGCTATATTCAATGTTGGCAAGCTGTGCCAACGGTACCGAAGTACCACGTGACGTCGGTATCGCCAGACTGCTTAAAGAAGCGACATCAACGCGTTCAGCCTGCGCACCACGTAAACGGATTTCAATCAGTTCACGCTTTTCCCGATACTGATCAATGCCGGCCCCCAAAATCGAGCTGTTCAGCACATTGGCCAGTTCGCTGCTAGTCACGCCCAACTGACGGGCACGATCCTGATCGATCTCCAGTTTGATGACTTTGCTCGGCTCACCCCAGTCTAGATGTACATTGGTGGTATTCGGATTTTCGCCCACGGTTGCGGCGACTTTCTGCGCCCATTCACGAACCAGTCCCAGATCTTCACCAGAGACCCGGAACTGCAATGGATAACCGACTGGAGGGCCATTTTCCAGCAGGGACACCCGGGTACGGACTTCCGGTAATAACAGCCGAATCTGGTCACTCAAGGATTGACGGATTTCGTTACGATCTTCCAAAGAGGATGCCAGCACCACAAACTGGGCAAAACTGGTTTGCGGCAGCTGCTGATCCAGCGGTAAATAGAAACGCGGAGAACCAATTCCGACATAGGCCACATAGTTATCAATGCCCTGCTGTTTCGACAAAAAGGCTTCAACTTTTTTCACCGCAGCTTCGGTGGCTTTCAGAGAGGCGCCTTCTTCGAGTTTGAGATCCACCAGAATTTCAGCCCGATTCGAGGGCGGGAAAAATTGCTGTGGCACCAGCTTAAACATTAAAATGGAGAGAATAAAAATTCCTACCGTTGCTGTAATCACGGTCTTACGATAGGTCACACAGGTATTTACCCAACGGCGAAAACCTTGATAAAACCGGGTTTGATAAGGGTCATGCTGTTCGCCGGCATGATGTACGACCGGCTGAGGTTCGGGCTGCTTGCGCAAACGCGCCCAAAGGCGCTGATACCACGGCGCTTTTTGTATCAAGTCTTTGTTGAAATTGGGCAGCAGTTTATCGCCCAGATAAGGCACAAATAACACCGCGGCAATCCAGGACATCAACAGTGCAATCGTGACCACCTGAAAAATAGAACGGGTATATTCACCGGTACTCGATGCTGCTGTGGCAATCGGTAAAAATCCGGCGGCGGTAATCAGGGTGCCGGTCAGCATTGGAAAGGCGGTGGTTTTCCAGGTAAAGCCTGCCGCTTCAAGCCGGCTATAGCCCTGCTCCATTTTAATCGCCATCATTTCAATGGCAATAATGGCATCATCGACCAGAAGACCAAGTGCCAGAATCAGGGCACCCAAGGAAATTTTATGCAGGCCGACATCAAATAAATGCATGCCGGCAAAGGTCATTGCCAATACTAGCGGAATCGAAAAGGCCACCACCAGTCCGGTACGAAAACCCAGCGAGAAGAAACTGACCAGCAGCACAATAATTACTGCCTCTGCCAGCACTTTCATAAATTCGTTAATGCTGCGTTCGACTGCCACTGGCTGATCGGAGACTTTTTGCAGCTCCATGCCGAGTGGCAGAGCTTTTTGCAGGCGGGCGAATTCCTGTTCCAGATTTTTACCCAAGGCAATGATGTCCCCACCCTTGCGCATCGATACAGCAATACCAATGCCGTTTTCGCCCATAAAGCGCATCCGGGGCTGTGCCGGATCACTAAAGCCTCGATAGACTTCTGCGACATCTCCCAGCTGAATAGTTTTGCCATTGACCAGCAGCGGCATCTGTCTTAATTCTTCAACACTGTTTAATGCACCACTGACCCGCACCTGAATCCGGTCTGAACCGGTTTCAAAAAAACCGGACTGGGTGGTGGCATTTTGCTGCTGCAGGGCTTGCTGAATCGCCATGACTGGAACGCCCAGCTGAATGGCCTTGGTATTGGAAATCTCAATCCAGATTTTCTGGTCTTGTAGGCCAATCAGCTCAACTTTGGCAACATCTTTGACCCGTTGCAGTTGCAGCTGTAAGCGGTCGGCGTATTCCTTGAGGGTCGCATAGTCAAAATCTTTACCCTTGAGCACATAAATATTGCCAAAGGTATCGCCGAATTCATCATTAAAGAACGGCCCTTGTACCCCTTGTGGCAATTCATGTCGGATATCGCCCACCTTCTTGCGCACGTTATACCAGACATCAGCGACATCTTTCGAAGCCAGGGAATCCTTGGCAACAAAAGTCACCATGGATTCACCCGGACGCGAATAGGCCATGATGCGCTCATACTGTCCCGTGGTCATCAGTTCCTTTTCAATCCGGTCAGTGACCTGTAGGGATACTTCTTTGGCACTGGCACCCGGCCAATAGGTCTGGATTACCATGACTTTAAAGGTAAAAGGTGGATCTTCACTTTGTGACAGTTTGGAATAAGAGACGATGCCGATCAGACCCAGCAGGATCATGAAATACAGCACCAGACCTTTATTTTTTAAAGCCCATTCCGACAGGTTAAAGTTCATGCTTAACTCCCTGCCTGAATGGTCACACGACGGTTTTCACGATCAATCGGATTGATTTTTTGCTGGTTACGCAGCAGATGTACGCCACCAATCACCACATAGTCTTCCGGCTTGAGCCCACTGAGTACAGGAACACTGTCCCGGCCATAGGCACCGAGCTGGACCGGGACTTTACGTAAGGTATGATCGGGCTGGACCACCATGACATAAGCCTGCTGATCCGTTGCCGAGACACTGGATAGCGGCACACTGAGCATATTGTCGCGGCTGTGCTGAAAAAACACCCGGGCACTTTGCCCCAGCTGGATCTGGCCATTGCCTTCACGTAAGGAAACTTTAACCCGAAAGGTACGCGACTGGTCCGCTGCCGGTGAAATCTCGCGGACAATGGCGGCAAATTTTTCTTCAGGTTTGGACCATAAGGTGACTAGGGCCGCTTGCCCCACCCTGATTTCAGCAATCGCCTGTTCCGGTACGCCAATCACCACTTCACGTTCGCCGGCAATCGCCAGTTCATACGCCGCCTGCCCGGCAGCGACCACCTGTCCTGTTTCAATATTGCGTGCCGTGATCACGCCGTTTCTGGTGGCAATCAGCTGGTTATAAGCAGTCTGGTTTTTAGCGGTATCATAGTTGGATTGTGCCTGCTTCAGATTTGACATGGCGGTCTTGTACTGATTTTCGATCGCATCATATTGTGAGCGGCTCACGGCATTGGATGGCAATAACTGCTTGAAACGTTGTAATTCATCCTGAGCAATCTTAGTGGCAGACTGCGCGCTTTCCAGCTGGGCACGTGCTGCATTCAGCTGCAGCTGGGCATCTTTGACATCCAGAGTTGCCAGGACTTGCCCGACTTTGACCTGGTCACCCACATCGGCGAAGCGCTGGGTCACCTGTCCAGCCACCCGAAATGCCAGCGCCGTTTGCTGGCGCGCCTGCACATCACCAGCATAACTTTTTAATTCATGCCGTGAAGAGGTGGGTGTGGCCACCATGACAAAGGGAACTTCCTGTTCTGCTGCAGCAGTATCTTTGCTGCACCCGCTTAAGGTCACGCTGCAAAGCACCACCATGCCAGCCAATACGCTGTAAATCCTGCTCATCTTATTCGCTCTTATCTGATCGTCTTTTTTAGGGCAAACTATGCTGATATATTGAATTGCTTGTTTTTAATTAATATACCACCCGGTACACTAATTAAAACTCAAGCTTCAAAGCAATGACCGTGGTGACTTTTTTTGGAAAAAATTGTGCAAATACCTGTAGGACGACCCAAGGATCTGGAAAAGCGTCAGCGCATCCTGAGTGTGGCCAAAGCGCTGTTTTTAGCGCATGGCTATCATGCCTCCAGCATGAACCAGATTGCACGTGAGGCAGGTGTAACCAAGCTGACGGTGTATAATCATTTTCAGGACAAGGCGACCCTGTTTAGCTGTGCGATTGAGGATACCTGTGAAGCCATTCTGCATGAACATCCTCAGCTCTTGCAGCCGAGCAGTGACTTTGCGCAGGAGTTTTATCAGGCCTGTCAGCGCGCTTTAAATATTATTCATTTACCAGAAGCGATCAAGCTGGACCTGCTACTGATGGAACTGGCATCGCAGCAAAGTCCTCTGGCAGAACAGTTTTATCAGGCCTCGCATAGCAAACTGGATGCAGTCTGGAATGATTTTTTTAACCTGGCCCAGCAATACCGCTTTATTCAGGTCGATCTTCCAGAAAAACAGACCGAGCTGATCGTGTCCCTGCTGACCGGAACCCGTCATCAGAAAATCCTACTGGGTCTCAGCCCTCCCCCTTCAAGCGCAGAACAGCAACAGATTATTAGCGAGGCCATTGAACTGTTTATGCTGAAATATGCCCTTTCGGATTAAATCCTTTCCTTTGGATTGATCACCGATCACCGTATATGGCCTAAAAGTTGCTAAAAAAGCAGCCTATGTTCTGCAACTTTTGTCTCTAGGGGACTTGGATTGTCATGCAGTCGCGGTATAGTCAAAGCATGCATGTGAGGGAATAAAAAATGATTCAACAGATTGATGCACCACTACGCGAAGACGTACGCTTACTGGGTAATTTGCTTGGGGAAACCTTAAAATTACATGCCGGGCAGGATTTGTTTAATCAGATCGAGCAGATCCGTGCCCTGTCCAAAGGCGCTCGCGATGGACAGGTCGAAGCAGAAAAACAACTGGAACAACTGTTTTTGAGCCTGGAAGATGCCGAAATCCTGCCGCTGACCCGTGCCTTTACCCACTTTTTAAACTTTGCCAATATTGCCGAACAATATCATGTGGTACGTCGTCGCCGTCAGAGCGAGTTTGATGACACTGCAGAATCGCCCAATCCTCTGGTGCCTTTATTTGAAAAATTTAAACAGCAGGAAATTTCTGCCGATACGCTGTATCAGCAAATCTGTGAACTGAAAATTGAACTGGTCCTGACCGCGCATCCCACAGAAGTCAGCCGCCGTACCCTGATTCAAAAATATGATGGCATCAATAATGCCCTGTCCAAATTCGACCAGCAGAAACTGACGCCACGTGAACGCCAGGCAGTCCTGGCCGATCTGAAACAGCTGATCAGCTCCGCCTGGCAAACCGATGAAATCCGTCAGCATCGCCCGACTCCGATCGATGAAGCCAAATGGGGTTTTACCACCATTGAACAGACCCTGTGGAATGCGGTCCCGAAATTTATCCGCGAACTAAATGGCATGGTTCAGGCGCAATGCGGCCAGAACCTGCCCTTAGATGTCGCACCAGTACGTTTTGCCTCATGGATGGGGGGTGACCGCGATGGCAACCCGAATGTCACCCACACCGTCACTCAGGAAGTACTGTGGCTGTCGCGCTGGAAAGCAGCCGATCTCTATGTACGCGATATTGAAAACCTGCGCTGGGAACTGTCCATTCAGCAATGCAGTCCGGAAATTTCCGAAGCTTTGGGCCAGCCCCATCCTGAACCCTATCGTGAATATTTACGTGACACCCGTACCCGCCTGAAAGCGACTCGGCACTGGCTGGCAGAAAAATTAAAAGGCAATGATGCCGATGACAGTCTGGTGATTAAAAGTAAAGACGAACTTTTACAACCGCTCCTGACCTGTTACCGCTCGCTGATGGACTGCAATCTGGCTGAAATTGCCAATGGCAGCCTGCTGGACTTTATTTACCGGGTCAACAGTTTTGGCATCGAACTGCTAAAACTGGATATCCGTCAGGAATCCGGGCGTCACCGTCAGGCAATTTCGGCCATTACTGAATATTTGGGACTGGGCAATTTTGAAACCTGGACCGAACAGGCCCGTCAAAACTTTTTACTGCAGGAATTGCAAAGCAAACGTCCGTTACTGCCGAAACATCTGAATGAACCGGCCGGCAGCCTGATTGAACATCCGGATGTACAGGAAGTCTTTGCCACCATGCGCACACTGGCCGAACAGCCGAGCGAGTCTCTGGGTGCCTATATTATTTCCATGGCAGAATATCCAAGTGATGTGCTGGCCGTACTGCTTTTACAAAAAGAAGCCGGCATCGAGCAGGCGTTACGGGTGGTTCCCCTGTTTGAAACCTTAAAAGATCTGGATGGCGCAGCCGCAACCATGTCGACCCTGTTCAATATGCACTGGTACAAACAGCATATTCAGGGCAAACATGAGGTCATGATTGGCTATTCGGATTCTGCCAAAGATGCCGGCTTTATGTCGGCCAACTGGGCACAGTATCGTGCCCAGGAAGAACTGACCGCGGTTGCCCAGCAACATGACGTGCAATTGACCCTGTTTCATGGTCGTGGCGGTTCAATCAGCCGTGGTGGTGCGCCAACCCAGCAAGCCTTGTTCTCTCAGCCACCAGGTTCTATTTCCGGTGCGATCCGGGTGACTGAACAGGGTGAAATGATCCGCTTTAAATTCGGGCTGGAAGAAATCGCGCTGCAAAATCTGGAAATTTATACCGCTGCAACCCTGGAAGCGACCCTGCTCCCGCCACCTGAGCCAAAACAGGAATGGCGCGACCTGATGCATCAAATGACTGAACTGTCTGTTCAGGTCTATCGCCAGACCGTACGGGAAAATCCACACTTCGTGAAATACCTGCGTACGGTAACGCCAGAACTAGAACTACAAATGCTGCCGTTGGGTTCACGCCCAGCCAAACGTAAAGTCAGTGGCGGGATTGAATCCCTACGTGCGATTCCGTGGGTATTTGCCTGGACCCAGATTCGCCTGATGTTGCCTGCCTGGCTCGGTACTGGTGCCGCACTGAATGAAGTTCTGGATCAGGGACAACGTAATGTACTCGATGAGATGCTGGCCGAGTGGCCATATTTCCAGACCCTGATTGATATGCTGGAAATGGTATTGTCCAAAGCCGACGCGCATGTGGCGCTATATTATGAATCGCATCTGACTCAGGATGAAGATCTGAAAATTCTGGGGACAGCGTTGCGCCAGCGTTTGCAGGATGCCGTACAAACCCTGTTAAGCTTGAAAGGTGAATCGAAACTGCTCAGCAGCAATGGCGTACTGGATCAGTCCATGAAGGTACGTAAACCATATCTGTTACCCTTGCACTTGCTGCAAGCTGAACTGATGAAACGTCGCCGTTTATATCTTGAACAGCAACAGGCCGAAAACACCCCGGTAGATCATGCGCTGATGGTCAGTATTGCCGGTATTGCAGCCGGTTTGCGTAATACTGGCTAAGCAAAAATGCCCATTTGAAAGCACATCCTGGTGATGTGCTTTTTTATTGACCAGTCAATAGCCAGGAAATATTTTATTTTATATAGTAAATCAGATTTATTTATAGATACCCCTATTCATAATAAGAAATTAATCTACTGATTTCACTTTAATTTTAACCCAGTATTCTTTTACCGCCCGGTAAAATCTTAAATAAAGTCATAGAATTAATTTGAACAAAAATTTTGTTTAAGTGATTAAATCTTCTAAAGAACAAGAGTATGATGTGCACAATTTATCTTTTGAGTGCTCATTTTATGTCCAGTTGGTTTCCCAAATGGCGCCCTTATGAGGGCAGTATCGATGCACGACCAGTAGGTACCGCAGAGTATTTGCCACCCGCACAAACGGTCATTTTGGGTGTACAACATGCTTTTGCCATGTTTGGCGCAACTGTACTGGCACCTTTTTTAATGGGCTTTGATCCTAACCTGGCGATTTTAATGTCAGGGGTCTGTACCATTCTGTTCTTTTTAATCACCGGTGGCCGGGTTCCAAGTTATCTAGGTTCAAGCTTTGCCTTTATTGGTGTGGTCATCGCAGCAACAGGTTATGCGGGTGGTGGCGGGCTGAATCCAAATATTGGCGTTGCAGCAGGCGGGATTATCGCGTGTGGCATCTTCTATGCGCTGATGGGCTTTCTGGTCATGGCGACCGGCACCCGCTGGATTGAAAAGCTGATGCCACCGGTGGTGACCGGTGCTGTGGTGATGATCATTGGCCTGAACCTTGCTCCAGTCACAGTGAAAAGCGTGATGGGCAATACCTTCAATATGTGGATGTCCCTGGTCACTGTGCTGTGCATGGGTTCAATTGCCGTATTCACCCGTGGCTTATTACAGCGCCTGCTGTTATTGGTCGGCCTGTTATTGGCTTATCTGATTTACTTCGTACTCAGCAATGTCATGGGTTATGGCACTGCGATCAATTTCCTTCCCATTCAGCAAGCAGCCTGGTTCGGTTTACCGACTTTCCATGCACCGACCTTTGAATTGAATGCGATGCTGATCATTGCGCCAATTGCCTTGATTCTGGTGGCTGAAAATCTGGGGCATATTAAAGCCGTAGGCGCGATGACCGGTGAAAACCTGGATCCGCATATTGGTAAAGCCTTTGTGGCAGATGGTGTTGCAACCACTTTAGCCGGTGGTGTAGGTGCGCCGGGTATGACTACCTATGGTGAAAACATTGGTGTGATGGCCGTGACACGGGTTTACTCGACCATCATCTTTGCAGTCGCGGGTGTCTTTGCTGTGTTCCTGGGTTTATCGCCTAAGTTTGGTGCGATTATTCACACGATTCCGACAGCGATTCTGACCGGTGCTTCGATTGTAGTCTTTGGTTTGATTACCATTGCTGGTGCCAAAATCTGGATTGAGAACAAGGTCGATTTCTCGCAGAACAAGAACCTGATGGTGGCTGCGGTGACCATTATTTTAGGTACGGGTGATTTTGCCCTGACTTTTGGCAGCTTCAATCTGGGTGGTATTGGTACGGCAACGTTTGCTGCACTGATCCTGAACTGGTTCTTTAGCCTGGCCGATAAAAAATAAAACTCGAAATAAAAGTATTGAGCAGCCGAATGGCTGCTTTTTTTATCTTTATATTTTTCAACTTTGCGATGAAAGAAATGAAAAGAAGCCCCACAAGGCTTCTATTAAAGCATGTGCCTGGTTAAGGACGAAACTCTTTCAGTTCACGTTGAATAAAATAATGAAACATTTCACGATAGAGATGTTCGATAAATTCCTGATCGACGCCCTGTTGCTGTGCCAGCGCCCTGACATTTTCTACAATCTGTTCCATACGTTCCGGTGACTGCAAATCGGTTTCGGTTTTTTTGAAACGGGTGGTTTGATCAACATAAAATTGACGCGCAGCGATCAGCTCAACTAAAGCTGTATCAATGGCATCGATCTGTTGACGTGCATGTTCTAGTGATTCAGCTTTGATCTTTTCCATGTTTTTTCAGTTCACTTTCAGTTTGATTATTACTCTTATACTTTTCTTCTAACACATTACTGAAAATACTTTCAATCATCCAGACCCGATATAAGCTATTAAATGTATAACTTTGATCATCTATGCGCAGTTCCAGTACCGGGAAATTCGGCTGGGACTTCATTTCACAGAGCATATCATTGTCCTGCAGCTTGGCCAGAATATCGTCCTGGGTCAAATCGACAATATTTAACTGTTGCTGCAAATGTTTGAAATGGGGTACATAAGACAGGTCTTCACCACGGGTCCAGACAGCCTGCAAGATCTGGTACATCGCCTCAATCCGCTGTTCCTCGGGGCAGCTATAAAATAACTGTGCCATTGGCGCAATCGCCTGCTCGGTCGGTCGGCAGAACGGGGTAAATTCTACTTCCGTCCGTTTGGATAAACGGGTGGCCAGACTCCAGTCAAAGTCATCTCGGCCACGATAGGACAAGGGATAGACATTTAGCTGGATATTATAATAATCCGCCAGTTCTTCCTTGATATAGGCCAGTAATAGCCAGGAAATCGGATCTTCCAGCGCGATATACAAGTCCAGTTCCGGATCCATCGACTGGATCTCGTTCAGCTCTTCAGCATCACTGATTAGATGCTCACGCCATTCAATGTGATCGATCATAAAAATCGGATTACCGGTCAGCAGTTTTTGCTGCTCCAGACGTCGGGTCAGACGTAACAGATCATCGACCGCCTGATACTGGCGTCCGCCTAAATTAAAATAGCTGGCCAGAATCGGGGTCTGATCAAAAATACGTTCAGGAAAATCCTGTGGCTGATGATGGCGGCTGGCCATGGCATATAAGGTGCGCAATTTTCCGGTCTGTTTTTGCCAGAGCATATGGAATACATCTTCCAGTAAATACAGGAAATCCTGTCCCCGCAGCGGCGTATGCCGCAAAATCAGTTCGGCCTGTTTTAAGGCCTCAGCGCTCGGTAATTCCGGCGTATCATGAAAACTGAAACGATGCTGTTTTGACAAGATTTTTGCATCATTAATCGTGTAGTGCTGCCATTCATCAAAAGACATCTGGTTCGGCGCTTCGGCATGCTCACTGGAAATGATGACTTTTAGCGGCTTGAGTTCTGGACTTAAAATTTCTTCGAGCTGGGGCAACTGCTGTACCGCCAGATAACTGTACACATCATCCAGTCTTAAATGGATACTCAGCCCATCTTGAATAGATAACACCGTTTGACGGGTCGGTTTTTGGTAAAACCAACTCGATCGGATTGGATCAAACCAACGGCGTAACAGGGACATGAGATCGGCCTCGACAACAATGACGGTGCGCAGCTCAACATATGAGAAGCTGCGCAGAATAATCTATTTTTAAGATCGCAGAAGCCAAAGCCCTGCATGCTGTAAAAACTTATATCAAGTCATAAGCAAATGTTCAATGTTTAACAATGGATTAGAGGTCAAGATTCAGGTCAGTGACCGCCCCGGTTTCTGCACCTGAAGTCAGTTTGGCGAATTTAGCCAGCGCACCGTGGGTATAGTTTGGCTGAGGTTTGGTCCAGGCCGCTTGACGTGCAGCAATTTCTTCTTCCGCGACATGCCAGGTCATTTCCCGAGTTTCGGCATTAATCGAAATCTGATCACCATTTTGCACCAGACCAATCGGGCCGCCCTCATAAGCTTCTGGCGTCACATGACCAATCACGAAACCATGACTGCCGCCAGAGAAGCGTCCGTCAGTAATTAAAGCCACCGAAGCGCCCAGACCTTTACCAATAATCGCAGAAGTCGGTTTCAGCATTTCCGGCATGCCCGGACCACCTTTAGGGCCGACGCCACGAATCACCACCACTTCACCCGGCTGGACTTCGCCATCCAGAATCCCGCGCATGGCACCCTGCTCGCCTTCAAAGACCCGTGCCGGGCCAGCAAAATGCAGACCTTCCTTACCGGTAATCTTGGCCACAGCGCCCTTCGGCGACAGATTGCCTTTCAAAATCACCAGATGGGAATCTTTTTTCACGGGCGCATCAAAAGGCAGAATAATCTGCTGACCTTCCGGATAGTCCTGCACATCGGCCAGGTTTTCTGCCAGCGTCTTACCTGTGACCGTTAAACAGGACCCATCCAGCATGCCGGCATCCAGCATGCGCTTCATCAGTGGTTGAATCCCACCAATCGCAATCAGTTCTGACATTAAATATTTCCCGGATGGACGCACATCGGCCACCACCGGAATATCTTTGCCAATTCGGACAAAGTCATCCAGACTCAATTCAACCCCTGCGGTATGCGCCATGGCTAGCAGATGCAACACGCCATTGGTCGAACCACCCAGCGCAATCAAGACCTTGATCGAATTTTCAAAAGCAGCCTTGGTCATGATGTCACGTGGCTTGATATCCAGTCGTAACAGATTCATGACTGCTTCACCGGCACGGGCACAGTCGATTTGCTTGTCATCCGAAATCGCTTCCTGTGCCGAGGAGCCCGGCAAGCTCATACCGAGTGCTTCAATTGCAGAGGCCATCGAGTTGGCCGTATACATGCCGCCACAAGAGCCCGGACCCGGCAAGGATACTTCTTCAATATGCTTGACTTGAATCGCGTTAATTTCACCTTTGGCATATTGACCGACTGCTTCAAATACCGAAATCATGTCGGTATGGCCTTCGCCGGGTTTGATGGTTCCACCATAAATAAACAACCCTGGACGGTTTAAGCGGGCCAACCCCATGATGCAACCCGGCATGTTTTTATCACAGCCACCAATCGCGATGACTCCATCATAAGCCTGGCAACCCACGACCGTTTCAATGGAGTCTGCGATCACTTCACGTGATAGCAGTGAATATTTCATACCTTCCGTGCCATTGGAAATACCATCTGAAATCGTAATGGTATTAAAGATAATGCCCTTACCACCCGCGGCACTGACGCCCTGCTCGACTGTTCTGGCCAGACCATCAATATGCATATTACATGGTGTGACATTGGCCCAGGTCGAAGCGATACCAATAAATGGCCGTTTAAAATCGGCATCTTTAAAACCGGTAGCACGCATCATGGAACGCGCCGGTGCATTTTCAATGCCTTCATAAACGGGGGCTGAATGCTCGCGGATATTATCTTTACTCATTATTCTCTTCCTGGGCGATGACCAATTTTAAGCTTCGGTCTTGGACAATTTATTTTAAGGTCATTGTATAGAATTAAAACAAAGCAATACAGCTTTCAGCTGCTTCTATAATATTCGATACATGCCAAAGTCATCTGCAACTGTCCGAGGCAGGACTACAATTAATATTTACTGTTTCTGCGATATAAGTGAAAAATGCTAGTTTCGGACGAGTTTTGCAGATGATAGTAGTTTTGCCTACTTTTGCCGAAACAAAAGTAGGTCGAACCGAAGGTTATAAACTGCAATTAAACAATTTCCTTTAAGACCCCCGTCTTATTGAATCTATAAATTTCAAATAAAAAAAAGCACCCCATCTGGAGTGCTTTTTAAATCTGTAAAATTACAAATTAGATATCACGTACTGCACCTTTCGAGGCACTGGTGGTATGCATCGCATACGCTTTGAGTGCTTTAGACACTTTACGAGGACGCTGTTCAGCAGGCTGCCAGCCTTTGGCTTCTTGGGCTTCACGACGTGCTGCCATGGTTGCATCATCCACTGCCAGGTGAATGGTACGGTTTGGAATATCAATTTCGATACGGTCACCATCTTCAACCAGACCAATCGCACCACCTTCCGCTGCTTCAGGAGACACGTGACCAATCGACAGACCAGATGAACCACCCGAGAAACGGCCATCTGTTAAAAGTGCACAGTCTTTACCCAAACCTTTCGATTTGAGATAACTGGTCGGGTACAGCATTTCCTGCATGCCCGGACCACCACGTGGACCTTCGTAGCGAATCACGACAACATCACCCGCAGTGATTTTGCCGCCAAGAATGGCTTCAACCGCAGCATCCTGGCTTTCAAACACACGTGCAGTCCCGTTGAATTTCAGGATTGAGTCATCCACACCCGCTGTTTTTACGATACAGCCTTCTAGTGCGATATTGCCATAAAGTACTGCCAGGCCACCATCTTGCGAGAATGCATTGGCTGCATTACGGATCACGCCATTGTCACGGTCACCATCTAAACGGGCATAGTAACGGTCTTGCGAGAATGCGGTTTGCGTTGGTACACCGCCCGGCGCTGACTTAAAGAATTGATAGATGTCTTCATCTTCAGTACGGATGATGTCCCATTTATCCAAGGCATCTTTTAAAGTTTTTTCATGGACCGTTGGAACAGAAGTATCCAGTAAGCCTGCACGATCCAGTTCGCCCAGAATCGACATGATGCCACCGGCACGGTGTACATCTTCCATATGGACATCCTGTTTCGCCGGCGCAACTTTACATAGTACCGGCACATTACGTGACAAACGGTCGATATCGGTCATAGTAAAGTCGACTTCAGCTTCGTGTGCTGCTGCCAACAAATGCAGAACAGTATTGGTTGAACCACCCATGGAAATGTCTAAAGTCATGGCATTTTCAAACGCTGCTTTGGTTGCGATTGAACGTGGCAACAAGCTGTAGTCATTTTGCTCATAATGACGTTTAGTGATTTCAACAATCAGTTGACCCGCACGCTCGAATAATTTTTTACGATTTGCGTGGGTTGCCAGGGTTGAACCATTACCCGGAAGCGATAAACCAAGTGCTTCAGTCAAACAGTTCATCGAGTTTGCAGTGAACATGCCTGAACATGAACCACAGGTTGGGCAAGCTGAACGCTCATATTCAGCGACTTCTTCATCAGTGAAGCTGTCATCTGCTGCAACAATCATGGCATCAACCAGGTCGATGGCTTTTTCATTGCCACGGATTTTGACCTTGCCCGCTTCCATTGGACCGCCAGAGACAAATACCACCGGAATGTTCAGGCGCATCGCAGCCATTAACATGCCTGGGGTGATCTTGTCACAGTTCGAGATACACACCATCGCATCGGCACAATGGGCATTGACCATGTACTCGACCGAGTCTGCAATCAGGTCACGCGAAGGCAATGAATACAACATACCGTCATGACCCATCGCGATGCCGTCATCGACCGCAATAGTATTGAATTCTTTGGCCACGCCGCCTGACGCTTCAATTTGACGTGCCACCAGCTGACCCAAGTCTTTAAGATGCACATGCCCTGGTACAAACTGGGTGAACGAGTTCACCACCGCAATAATCGGTTTACCGAAATCTTCATCTTTCATGCCGGTGGCACGCCATAAACCGCGTGCGCCAGCCATATTTCTTCCGTGTGTCGATGTTTTTGAACGATAGTCAGGCATTTTATATTTCCAACAAAGTTTGAGCTTGCAATGAATCGGGCAGATCCACTCTGGCTAAATCATACTGACAAGGAGCTTAAATCAGTTGAATTTTAAACCTATCATACTACAAGCCCTTGATTTACAAGATGGCCTTTTGGGTGTAGATGCAGGCAAAAATGTCTATAGAGAGGTTTTGATGATCTGACGATAAAAATTTCTTAATGAAATCTACTATACCGCCATCATCATCAGGACAATACAAAACTTTCATGAATAATTTTTACAATTTGCATGAGTTTTTTTTATATAAAAATTCCACCAAAATTCAAGCACTCATCAAGCTTCTCGGATAAGTTTTGGTAAGGATTAGGCTGAAATTTGGCTTTTGGCTTATAATAGCTTTTAAGTTTATTTGGAATTTCATGTGTGAAGATCATATTTGCGGGCACACCAGAATTTGCAGCCACAGCATTGGCTGCACTGCTTAAAACCGAACATGAAATTGTTGCGGTCTACACTCAACCGGACCGCAAAGCTGGACGTGGACAAAAACTAACAGCTTCTGCAGTCAAGCAGCTGGCTTTAGAAAATAATATTCCGGTCTACCAACCGCTTCACTTCAAATCTTCGACTGAAGAAGGTCTGGCAGCGCAAGCGGAACTTAAAGCCTTAAATGCAGATGTGATGGTAGTAGCGGCTTATGGCCTGATCCTGCCACAAGTGGTTCTGGATACGCCAAAATATGGTTGCCTGAATATTCATGGTTCGCTGTTGCCACGCTGGCGCGGTGCAGCCCCGATTCAGCGTGCCATTGCCACTGGCGATGCCGAGACCGGTGTAACCATTATGAAAATGGCAGCCGGTCTGGATACCGGGGATATGATGTATAAAACATTGTGCCCGATTAGCGCTGAGGATACTTCTGCCAGCCTGCATGACAAACTGGCGCTGCAAGGTGCTGAGGCGATTGTGGCCGTGCTTGAATCGGAACAGACCTTACAGCACTATCTTGAGATTCGCGAAGTCCAGGATGAAAGCCTGACGGTTTACGCGCATAAACTATCAAAAGCTGAAGCACAAATTGACTGGACCCAGCCTGCAGCAGCCATTGACCGTAATATTCGTGCTTTTAATCCATGGCCGGTGGCATTTACCCCACTGGATGACAGCAACAATTTACGCATCTGGAATTCCTCGCTTTCTACGCAAAAGACAAGCAATGCCGTGCCTGGTGAAGTAATTGCTCTGGATAAAGACGGCGTGCATGTAATGTGTGGCGATCAAAATGCCATCTGTATCACCAATCTGCAATGGCCAGGCGGCAAAGCCCTGAATGCTGTTCAAATTAATCAAACTCAAAAACTATCGGTAGGATATAAATTCGCATGAGCCAAATTCAATCATCAGCTAAAAACTTGAATTTGCGCGCGCAAGTTGTAAAAACCCTATTGGCTGTACAAAATGGCCAATCACTTGCTTCTGTACTCAATCAACATATCAACATCGTGTCTGAACGTGATCGTGGTCTATATCACGAGTTAACTTTGGGCTGTTTACGTCAGTGGCATGGCCTGAAAGCCATTACCCTGCCGCTGTTAACCAAACCCCTCGATAACCAAGCTTTAGAAAGCTGCTTATATCTGGGTTTGTATCAGATTTTATGTACCCGTATTCCGGCGCATGCTGCAATTTCAGAAACCGTCACTGCTGCCAAACAGCTGGGCTTTGAACCTTTAAGCGGTCTGGTGAATGCCGTTCTGCGTCGTGTTTCACGTGAAACAGAAGAATTTGATCTGGCTTTAAATCAGGCGCATGGCCTGCCAAGCTGGCTTTACAAGCGTTTAAAGAAAGACTGGCCGGAACAGCTTGCCGAACTGTCACATGACTTGAAACAGATTGCACCACTCACCTTGCGTGTCAATGTCAATCAGGTCAGCCGTGATGAATATCTGGAAATTCTGGAAGAAGAAGGTTATGAAGCACGTGCCTGTACTCTTTCTAAAGTTGGCATCGTGCTGGAACAGAATGTCCATATTCCAAACCTGCCGGGCTATGAAGCCGGCGGTTTCTCGGTTCAGGATGAACATGCCCAGCTGTGTGCAACTTTAGTTCCTGACCTTGAAGGCAAAGTCGTGGTCGATGCCTGCGCCGCTCCGGGTGGTAAGACCGCGCATATCCTGGAAAAATATAGCCCGAAAAAGCTGTATGCGATTGACCAGGATGCCAAACGTTTAGTCCGTGTGGCAGAAAATCTGGAACGTTTACTATTAACTGAATATGCCGACGTTGAAATTATCGCGGCTGATGCGATCACCTGGACAGCGCCGGAGCCGGTGGATTGTATCGTGCTGGATGCACCGTGTTCTGCAATTGGTGTGATCCGTCGTCATCCGGACATCCGTTTACTGCGTCATTCCACAGATATTCCGCAAACGGTACAGCTGCAAAAGCAGATTCTGGAAAATATGTGGCAGCAACTGAAAGTCGGTGGTACTTTGCTGTACATCACCTGTTCAATTTTGAAAGCCGAAAACGAACAGCAGATGGTCGAATTCTTTGCTCAACATGCCGATGCCAAAGAAATCAAGATCGAAGCCGATTGGGGTATCGAACAGATTCATGGTCGTCAGTTGTTGCCGAAAGCAGATCAAGGCGATGGCTTCTTCTATTGCCGTATAGAAAAAACTGCATAAGTCATGTGTTTAAAATGAAAGGCAGCGCAAGCTGCTTTTTTTATGGCGCGTGATTTAGTGAATATATGGCTTATTGAATAAACTTAAAAATCACCAGACTGCTGGCCAATGCCGCCATGCCGCTCACCAATCCATAGACTGTTTCATGCCCTTCAGAATAGCGCTTTGCCGTCGGCAATAATTCATCCAGCGCCAGATAAACCATCACCCCGCCAATCACGCCAAAGATCAGACCATAGACGGTTTCACTCATATAAGGTGCCAGAATAAAATAACCGAGCGCTGCCCCCAATGGTTCGGCCAAACCCGAAACCAGACTGGCCCAGAGCGCATAATCTTTACGGCCGGTGGCCATATAGACCGGCAGGGCAATCGCCACGCCTTCTGGTACATTATGAATCGCAATCGCGACTGCCAATGGCGCACCCAAAGCAGGACTTTCCAGCGTGGCAAAAAACGTCGCCAGCCCTTCCGGCAGGTTATGTGCGCTAATCGCAAACAGGGTCAGCATGCCGGTACGCAGTAATTGGGGTGAACTGACGCCCTTGGCAGAATGGGTCTCAATAGTGTCATGTGGGTTTGGCACAAAACGATCCAGCAACAACACCAGAATTACGCCCAGTAAAAAAGCAAAAGTGCCAAAGGCAAAACCGGTTTTTTCATCAAAATCTAAGCTAAAGGACACGATCGATTTGTTCAGAATTTCGGTTAAAGAGACATAGATCATGGCCCCGGCAGCAAAGGCCAGACCAAAGGCCAGCAAACGGAAATTAGGTTTTTTTAAGAATAATACCAGTCCCCCACCCACCACGGTGGCCAGCCCGGCAAATAAAGTCACGGCAAAGGCTGTATAGACTTGTCCATCTGAAACGGAAATCATGTCAAAGCATCAGCCATTAAAAAAGTCATTATCATCAAGGATGATAATGACTTCCGTTTATGGCAACAGTAGGTTTATGTGAAGATTTTTAGTCTTCTGGTTCTTCCGGATTCTTTGCCAGATGAATCACAGCCAGTACCAGACCACCCCATAATAAAACGATGGAGATGATCATCATGATTAGTGCAGATGTATTCATAGTCGCTCTCCTAGCTGTGACGGTCTTTGATCAGGCTGAACAGAATGGCACCCAGAATAAAGAATGCCATCACTCCTCCACCTACCATCCATAGGGTACTGGCAGCATAGCCACCATAACCTTCTGCCATAATCGATTTCAGGGTCAGGCCCAATGCCAGCAATAATGACAAAGGCGTGATCACCGTCAGCATGAAGTTCCAGCTGGCACCCAGTTTCACGCTGGCAAACTCATTCACATGGCCTTCCAGCTGTTTCATTAATGGACGACGGAACCACGACAACAGAATAATCGATAACAGACCACCACCGACAATACCGATGTTATTGGCAAAGTAATCGATGATATCGACAAAGGTAATCGCACTATGTGTCGAGAACATCAGGGTAGAAATCACCGCTGAACCACCAGCAATAATCGTTACTGACTTATTCTTTGACCAGCCCAGTTTGTCTTGGAACGCAGCAATCGGAACTTGCAGGATACTGACCATCGAGGTAATACCGGCAACCGTCAACGAAGCGAAGAACAGGAAACCGAACAGGTCACCACCTGCACCTAAACTGGAAATGATTTTCGGAAACGCAATAAAGGCCAGACCAATACCGCCAGATACCACATCTTCAACTTTCGCACCTGAGCTGAATGCCATAAAACCAAGCGCGGCAAAGACACCAATACCCGCCAGAATTTCAAAAGACGAGTTGGCCAATGCCACCACAATGCCTGAACCGGTCAGGTTAGTTTTGCGTTTCAAGTAAGAGGCATAGGTCAACATGATCCCGAAGCCCACTGAAAGTGAGAAGAAGATATGACCAAAGGCCGCTAACCAGACTTTATAGTTAGCCATCGCTTCCCAGTTTGGCGTGAAGAAAGCATTTAAGCCATCGACTGCACCCGGTAAACGGACTGCCTGAATCACCAGGATCGTGAATAAAATCACCAGCAATGGCATAAAGATTTTATTCGCCAGTTCCACCCCACGGCGTACTCCACCGTAAAGAATCAGCATGACTGCTCCCCAAACGACCACTAGACCAAAGAACAGCACAGGTACAAAACCGAGAGTCAGACCCTCACCATTTTGTAGGTAAGTATTGAAGAAGAAGCCTTGGGTATCTGTGCCCCACTGCTGTCCAAAGGAATAGAACATATAACTGCCGGCCCAGGACAAGACGCTGGCATAGTAAATCCCGATCACCAGAGTGACCATGACCTGCCACCAACCCAGAGATTCGGCATTCATGAGTTTTTTATAGGCCATAGGCGGCGCTTTGCGGAACTTGTGTCCGACCGCATAGTCTAAAAACAATAAAGGTAAACCTGCTGCGAAAATCGCAATCAGATAAGGGATCAGGAATGCCCCGCCACCATTTTCATAGGCAACATAAGGGAAACGCCAGATATTCCCCAAGCCAACGGCGGAACCAATTGCTGCAATAATGAATCCTGATCGTGCGGACCAATTCTCACGAGTTTCTGTCATAGAACACCTAAACTTTTAACCCCTTCAGATGCTGCTTGTTATGGTTATGGCGCAAGCAAAAAAAGAAGCATTTTCAATAATTTTGGGTGTTTGAATTAGAGGGCACCTTGTGGGCGTCGAATTCTAATGTACAAACAGGTCAGCAGGTCTTACATCTTGCTTAAAGTCTGATCGAAAAACTGACCTTGTAGATGATTTAACAATACTGACTTTTTTAAATTTTTTCTGTAAATTCTGCTTAAAATATTCGTTATTTATAATCTATTCGAATTAAGCGTTCAATAATTCTGCAAAATAAGGCAGATTAAACAAGTTATATATTGACAAACTTTTTGGAATATATTTTTCTTAAGTTTTACTACAGGGTCGCTGTTTCAAAAAATGTATTCCAAGACTCTGATCCAGCATCTGTTTTTAGATCATTATTTGAAGATGAAACGGCTCATACTAAGGCACATGACCAAGCCGTGATATGGGAAATCAAATTCTCTCATGGAATTTTGACCTCTTTAAAAACCGGTTTAAATATCACAAGCAGATTTAAAACAAGCTGCCTGTGATATCGAAGCGATGAGTATTCTAAACTTAGGCTTTAATCACCAGCATGCGCTCTTCCTGCATGTCGCGAATGGCTGACTGAATTCCTTCACGACCCAGACCTGAATCTTTGACCCCGCCATAAGGCATGTTGTCCACCCGGAAAGATGGAATGTCATTGATAATGACCCCGCCGACATGCAGATGATCCCAGGCATACAGCATCTTGTTCAAGTTCTGGGTATAAACTCCGGCCTGCAAGCCAAAACGGCTACGATTGATACAGGCAATTCCCGCTTCAAAATCAGGATAAGGTTCAATCATCGCCACCGGACCAAAGACTTCATCACGGTAAATTTCCAGATTATGATCCACGTTTTCCAATAAAGTCGGTGCGAACATCACTCCATCCAGCTCACCACCTACCAGAATTCTGGCATCCTTTTTCAGTGCTTTTTCCAGCCATTTTTTCAGGCGTTTGGCTTCTGCTTCCTTGATCATCGGCCCCACCAAAGTTGTGCTCAGATTTGGATCGGTGGCTTTCAGATGTTTGAGTTTTGCAAGCAGTTTATCTCTGACTTCGGCATAAATATCCTGATGCACCAGAATGCGCTGCACACTGATACAGACCTGCCCGGCATGACCATAAGCACCGCCAACCAGACGGGTAATCAAGGCATCATTAATTTCGGTATCCGGCTCGATCATCACTGCGGCATTACCGCCCAGCTCCAGAACCACTTTTTTGCGGCCAGCTCGCGCTTTCATATCCCAACCCACCACATCGGAACCGGTAAAACTGAGTAATTTAAAACGGTCATCGGTGACCAGCACATCGGCCAGCTCGCGCGGACAGGGTAAAACTGAAAATGCGCCTTTCGGCAAATCGGTTTCCGCCAGAATCTCGGCAATTTTCAAGGCAGAAATCGGCGTCAGACTGGCGGGTTTCAACACGAAAGGACAACCGGCAGCAATTGCCGGTGCAATTTTGTGGGCGGTCAGATTTAAGGGAAAATTAAAAGGGCTGATTAAAGACACTGCGCCAATCGGCACCTGCTTAACCATACCCTGATACCCCGATGCTGCCGCGGTTACAGCCAAAGGCAGCATACGTCCCTGATCGATTTGAGTCACGGCATCTGCGGCAATTTGAAAGGTATTAATCAGACGCTCGACTTCGGCTTCTGCCGCTTTGCGCGGTTTACCGCCTTCTGCAATCAGAATTTCAGTCAGTTCTTCACGAATTTCATGAAAACGGCGCACACAATGCAGTAGAATTTTCTGTTTTTGAAAGGGTTCTAAAGCCGCCATCTCTGCCTCGGTGTCTAGGGCAGACTGGATGGCCTGCTCCAGACTTTTGGCATCGGCCAAAGCGACACGTGCATAGAGTGCTTGCGTATATTTATGTTTAACCTCTAGCCATTCTCCGGTCTGAACCGCCTGACCAGCCACATAGAATGAATAGTCTTTACACTGTTGTACTGCTGTAGATCGCATTTTTTAGTCCTTCAAAATCTCAGGATATACATTTTTGAAATTCTCTATATCATGCACTTGCTGATAAATATTAAGAAGATGTTTTTAAGTAACCAGACACGCTCAATTTTAATAAAGCTTTAGGGACTCACTGTCATGCAGACAAAAATACTCGCCACATTATTCTTCAGTTTTGGATTAAGCACGCTCAGTCATGCAGATTTCATCGGGGCAAAAGCCGATCTCAGCTACTGGAATTTTAACGGTTATAGCGAAAATAGCAGTATGAAACATGATCTGGATCGACAAGGTACGGCGCAGCTGTCCGTGGCTTTTGAACATCCAGTGCCACTGTTGCCAAATGCCAAAATCAAATACGTCAATCTGGACAGCAACAGCGAACAAAGCACTCCGATCAATGCCTCAGAAATCAAACTGAAGAATATTGACTATATTCTGTATTACGAATTGCTGGATACCGTGGTACATGCCGATATAGGCGCAGGCTTAAGCAATCTGGAGGGTACGGCAAAAAACCTGAATACCGGGGCTTTCACACAATACGATCTGGATGAATACACTCCACTGCTCTATGCAACTGCAGGGGTTAAATTGCCATTTACCGGACTGAGTGCCAAAGCAGAAGCCGTTTACAGTCATGGCAGCGATAGCAAAAAGACCGATGTACAGGCTGAGTTACAATATGATTTTATTGATAATCTGCTGGTCGATGTCGGTGCCAAAATCGGTTATCGCATAATGAAGGTAGATTTTGAACAGGAGCAACGTCCAGATTTACAGCTGGAATTTAAAGGCCCATATATTGGCTTAGATGTACATTTTTAATGCCAAGAATTCAGCAGCTGGTCGTGCTCAATTTCTCTGCGTTCATGTAAGTCAAAGCGTACAACAATAAGCGCAATCTGCTGCTGGTACAAAATCTGCTTGTGTATTACTTTAGACACATAGAGAGCAGGATGCTCCGAAAACCTAAAAACAACAAGAATAAGCAAGCATCAGGACGTGAGGTACGACAGGAGTTATACCTAAATCACGAGATACGGAAAAAGCCCCAACAGGATGTTGGGGCTTTTTTTCTGCTATTTCTTTTTCTGTGCATTGCTTTATTTATCATTGCTTAACAGTTCCGAGTTAAAACTCCAACATTGTAAAAATCGGCTTGTTGTTAAGCTAAAAATCCTCACATTTTTTGGGAACAGCAATCATGGTAAAAAAGGTCCTCTTTATTACATCCAATCAAGGTATTGAACATGATGAACTGACTGAGCCTTTAAATTTTTTAAAGTCCAAAGGTTTTGAAGTGATTCATGCTGCAGAAAAAAATGAAGATGTCGCGACGGTCAAAGG
Source organism: Acinetobacter lwoffii (assembly GCF_015602705.1). Classification (NCBI taxonomy): domain Bacteria; kingdom Pseudomonadati; phylum Pseudomonadota; class Gammaproteobacteria; order Moraxellales; family Moraxellaceae; genus Acinetobacter; species Acinetobacter lwoffii. The sequence goes on along the minus strand of NZ_CP059081.1, from coordinate 35,044 downwards.
TGATACCAAAGCTGCCACCCAATATACGCCGGATACCAGTCTTGAACACGTCGATCTGGATGATTATGATCTTTTGGTGATTCCAGGTGGTACAGTCAACGCAGATACTTTAAGAATTAATCAGGATGCCCAGAAAATTATTCAGCATTTTGCCGACAATCACAAACCGATTGCGGCGATCTGTCATGGGCCATGGGCCTTAATTGATGCAGATCGAATTAAAGACAAGAATCTGACCTCGTATAAGAGCATCAAGCTGGATCTGGAAAATGCCGGCGGTAAATGGGTCGATGAAGAAGTGCATCGCTGTAATACCGGCGGCTGGGTACTGATTACTTCACGGAATCCGGATGATCTTCCGGCCTTTAATGAAGCCATTTTAAAAGAACTTGAAGGCGATGCTGCCTAAGTTCCTACCATAAAAAGAGAACCTCATGATTGAGGTTCTCTTTTTGCTTTAAACAGTTCCGATCAAGCTTTTTAGATAAGCCATCACTTCTTTATTGCCTGCCATTTCGGCCAGTTCTAGTGCCGTATGTGGACTGCGATGGGCAATATCCGCACCTTTGCTAACCAGAAGCTTGACTACGTCTAGATGATCATTTTCAGCAGCGGCCTGTAAAGCGCTGTAGCCTTCGTCATCGGCAGAGTTGACGTCCAGACCTTCTTGCAAGCCCTGCTCGACCTGTTCGATGTCGCCTAAAGATGCCCAGTACACTAGTTCAGGAAGATGCAGTTCATCATCATCTTCAGGGATTGGGGAGAGTGAGTTGATGTTCATCTGAGTAATCCTATTTATTCAATATCTATGATTGATTCTAACGCGCTCTACTAAATAAAAAACTATAGCTATGAATATGTATAGGAAAATACGGTAAAACTATGTATTTAATGTTTGAAGAGAGAACTACTTGGAGAAGAATCAAAATCCATTATTTATTTTTACAATTACCGCGAAATACCATTGCATTGTCCATATAAGTAAAGGATTTGATAGGTTTACTTTGGTACTCCTCAACAATAAGGGAATATACATTGCTTCCTCTTCCTAATCCTTCCCCTATTTTTAAATAGTTAATGACTTTAAAACTATTATCTTTGGAGCCTGGATCAATAATAATTGGTTTATTAACGTAATCATTTTTCAAAGCCCCACTTATGATTCCTGTACTACGATTAACATTGAAAGTTTGACCAAGGTAATGATTCTCTAAATTTTTCACATCATAACTATTAGATATTTCTTCTATTACACATTCATAACTATTTATTTTTTGAGCATACACAAAAGAATTTGCTAAAAATATTGCACCTAAAATTAATATTCTCATAAAAGTTATATCTCTTTTTATAAAACTGATTCTCTTTATAGAATACTATTATTCTGATTTTAAATATAAAAAAGCCTCCTTTCGGAGGCTTCTTATTTAAAAACTTAGCTTTAAGCTTTAGACACTGCAGGCTCAATTGAACCAATCTTTTCAGATTCATTGTCATGCATGATTAATGCAACAGCAATTGCAGTAATCAGAACCGGTAAACCGACTGCCATAAAGTTAAAGTAAGCAGGCAGGTTCATACCAAGTAAACCACCAATCAGGATCGGCCCTACAATCGCACCCATACGACCGATCGCAGAAGACCAGCCAATCCCTGTCGAACGTACCGCAAGTGGATAGAACTGCGCAACATAGCTATATAGCAACATTTGTGAACCAATCGACGCTGCACCTGCCAGGAACACCAAGATGTAAAGTAAGAATTGGTTAGATGCAAAGCCCATTGAGCTCATCACAATCGCACCCATCATACCCAGGAACATCAGTACCGGTTTCAGGTGGAAACGATCCGCAAGAATACCACCACCGACAATACCCACAACCGCACCAACGTTCATCACCATCATGAACATCAAGCTGTTGTCCATCGAGTAGCCCGCTGCCATCATTAACTTCGGTAACCAGCTGCTCAGTGCATACATGGTTAACAGACAAGTAAAGAACGCGACCCAGAACAGTAAAGTATTGACCGCACGACCACGACGGAACAAACTCACCACGTTAGCGGCTTCAGGCACATTTTCCTGTGGCAAAGTGAAAGTTGTATTCTCGGTAACTGTCAGATTTGGCGCCAAGCGACGTACAATACGACGAGCTTCTGGCTGCTTGTTCTGTTTCACAATAAATGCGAGCGACTCAGGCAGGAATTTCCAGATCACTGGTAATAAAAACAGTGGAATACCCGCGATAAAGAACATGATTTGCCAACCAAAACTTGGGGTAAACCATGAACCCAATAACGCAGCCATTACGCCACCGACCGCATAACCACTAAACATGGTGGTCACCAGCGTACTACGCATTTTTTGTGGGGCATATTCCGAAGTCAATGCCACCAGGTTTGGCATTACGCCACCAATACCAAGACCGGCAAGGAAACGTAAAATACCGAATTCGGTTGGGTTTGAAGCAAAGCCGCCAGCAAAAGTTAAACCACTAAATAATACAATACAGATCATGATCACTTTCTTACGACCGATCTTGTCCGCTAGGGAACCAAAGATCATCGCACCAAACATCATGCCGGCCAGTGCGGTACTTGCAAGCATTCCGGCCTGCACTGCACTTAAGCCCCAGTCTTGCATCAATAACGGTAAAACTACACCATTGATTGCGAGATCATAGCCATCAAATAAGATAATGAGTAAACACCAAGCAACTACATTGAAGTGGAAAGGCGTGAATTTCGCATTATCGACTACAGAATTTACATCTATTTTTTCCGTTGTCATCGTTCTCATCTCCCATGAGTACTTGTCCATAACATCTTGTTGAAGACTGAAGTCAATCTTCAATGTCAGGCAATATACGCAAGCAGGATTTAAGGCACAATAAGACTAATTGATATTCTGCTATGCTCTCGGAAATGTCATTTATTTGCGTGATATGTCACACTATTATTAGTATAAACTTTTGAATAATTGATGTTTATTTTTTAATTTACCCAATATTTAAGCTCTTTTAATCCGCTTATTCTTTTGACCAATTGAATATTGATTTAATTTCATACTAAAGATATGAAAAAGCCCCTTTAAGTAAGGAGCTTTTTAACTGACTGAGTCAATTACGAGAGTTTAAATTTTGGCTGTTTTTAATTTTTTCACCATAACGCGAGTAGGTTGTGGCTTACGAATCATTGAAATAGCGATGATCCCAATAATACCTGGCATTGCAACCGCGATAAAGTTCCATTTATGTGGTAACTCCATACCAAGCAGCATACCAATCACGATTGGGCCAACAATTGCACCTGTACGCCCTACAGCAGAAGCCCAACCAATACCAGTAGAACGTACTGCAACAGGATAGTATTGAGCAACATAGCTATATAACAAGATACTGGTACCAATAGATGAGGCACCTGCTAAACTGACAAGTAAATAAATAACAGGGGTTGGAGAATTAAAGCCCAAACCAACCAAAGATAGTACACCGACAGTTAACATACTCATAAGAACAGGTTTAAAGTCAAAACGGTCTGCCAAAATACCACCGCTAATGGTTCCGATCACGGCACCAATATTCAGCGCTAATAAGAACATTAAACTGCTACCTAAAGAATATCCCGCTGCCATCATCAGTTTTGGTAGCCAGCTTCCAAGTGCGTAAAGCATGAGTAAGCACATAAAGAAAGCAATCCAAAATAAGAATGTTCCTGTGGCACGATTTTCTGTAAATAAAGCTTTTACTGATGCACTTTGGGTCTGATCAGCGCTAGCTAGAACCAGTTCAGTATCTTCTTGTATGTCTGCAGTTGGCTCGACTTGCTTTATAAAACGACGTGCTTCATTCACTTTTTGTTCTTTAACGAGGAAAGTTAAAGACTCAGGTAAGAACTTCCAAAAAAATGGAACAAAAAGTAATGGAATACCTGCAATGAAGAACATAATTTCCCAACCAAAACTTGGTGTAAACCATGTACCGCATAATGCAGCCATAATACCGCCCACCGCATAACCACTAAACATGGTGGTTACCAGTGTGCTTTTTAAACGTTTAGGTGCATATTCAGACGTTAGAGCGACTAAGTTTGGTAATACACCACCAATCCCTAAACCAGCAATAAAACGTAAAATACCAAATTCTGTTGGATTAGTGGTAAATCCACCTAAAAATGTAAAAGCACTAAATAAAGAAACACAAATCAAGATAACTTTTTTACGACCAATTTTGTCTGCAAGCATCCCAAACAGCATGGCTCCAAACATCATGCCAGCGAGTGCTGTACTTGCAAGCATGCCTGCTTGAACAGCACTCATGCCCCACTCTTGCATAAGTAGAGGCAGAACGACACCGTTAATTGCTAAATCATATCCGTCAAATAGGACAATAAATAAACACCACAATACAATGCTTAAGTGAAATTTAGTGAATTTTGCTTGATCAATCACATCATTCACACTTACCGTGTTTGCTACTCGCTTCATGTTTTCTGCCATTTTTACTCACCTCCTGTGAGTTTTTTTCGTTGTTTTCAGCACGACACATGACCCTAACTCTTATTTATTATTTTTAATGATTCTTATCGCCATGTCTTCGCAACAACTTAGTTCAACACAGCTACTTTTCATGCAATATCCGACTAAAGTCTTACTTATTCCTTAAAATTCTAAACCCATGAGTCTAGTTTTTAATCAATATTCAACAGTTCACACATTTATTTAACTAAATTCCACGCATAAAAAAACACCCCCTTCTAACGAAGGGGGTGTTTCGAATAATGAGCTGGCGATGACTTACTCTCACATGGGTAACCCCACACTACCATCAGCGCTAAGAGGTTTCACTTCTGAGTTCGGGAAGGGATCAGGTGGTTCACTCTTGCTATGGTCGCCAGCACAACTGTTTATGGATACTTGCTAGGTCTTATTGAGATGCCTTGCTTTCTACCAAATAGAATTCATTAACAGATTTATCTGAGTTGGATAGTTTGTTCGTTTAGCGTAACTAAATCAAGTCACTTTGTTTAATATCGAATCAATCGAGCTTTTATACAACAACTGTTTGGGTGTTGTATAGTCAAGCCTCACGAGCAATTAGTATTGGTCAGCTTCACATATCACTATGCTTCCACATCCAACCTATCAACGTCGTAGTCTTCAACGGCTCTTTAGGAGACATAAAGTCTCGGGGAAATCTTATCTTGAGGTAGGCTTCCCGCTTAGATGCTTTCAGCGGTTATCCCTTCCGAACATAGCTACCCGGCGATGCCACTGGCGTGACAACCGGTACACCAGAGGTTCGTCCACTCTGGTCCTCTCGTACTAGGAGCAGATCCTCTCAAATTTCCAACGCCCACGGTAGATAGGGACCGAACTGTCTCACGACGTTCTAAACCCAGCTCGCGTACCTCTTTAAATGGCGAACAGCCATACCCTTGGGACCTGCTTCAGCCCCAGGATGAGATGAGCCGACATCGAGGTGCCAAACACCGCCGTCGATATGAACTCTTGGGCGGTATCAGCCTGTTATCCCCAGAGTACCTTTTATCCGTTGAGCGATGGCCCTTCCATACAGAACCACCGGATCACTAAGACCTACTTTCGTACCTGCTCGACTTGTGGGTCTCGCAGTTAAGCGCGCTTTTGCCTTTATACTCTACGCGTGATTTCCGACCACGCTGAGCGCACCTTCGTACTCCTCCGTTACTCTTTAGGAGGAGACCGCCCCAGTCAAACTACCCACCAGACATGGTCCTCGTCCCGGATAACGGGACAGAGTTAGAACCTCAATATTACCAGGGTGGTATTTCAAGGACGGCTCCATCGCAACTAGCGTCGCGACTTCAAAGCCTCCCACCTATCCTACACAAGTAAGATCAAAGTTCAATGTCAAGCTGCAGTAAAGGTTCACGGGGTCTTTCCGTCTAGCCGCGGGTACACCGCATCTTCACGGCGAATTCGATTTCACTGAGTCTCTGCTGGAGACAGCGCCCCCATCATTATGCCATTCGTGCAGGTCGGAACTTACCCGACAAGGAATTTCGCTACCTTAGGACCGTTATAGTTACGGCCGCCGTTTACTGGGGCTTCGATCAAGAGCTTCGCTTACGCTAACCCCATCAATTAACCTTCCAGCACCGGGCAGGCATCACACCCTATACGTCCACTTTCGTGTTTGCAGAGTGCTATGTTTTTAATAAACAGTTGCAGGGGCCTGGTTTCTGAGGCTGTCGGCCGCTCAAGGAGCAAGTCCTATCACAGACAACAGCGTACCTTCTCCCGAAGTTACGGTACCATTTTGCCTAGTTCCTTCAGCAGAGTTCTCTCAAGCGCTTTGGTCTACTCGACCTGACCACCTGTGTCGGTTTCGGGTACGATTCCTGTGTAACTGAAGCTTAGAGACTTTTCCTGGAAGCATGGTATCAGCCACTTCACTGTACAAGTACAGCTTGCTATCAGTTCTCAGCATAGAGTACCCCGGATTTGCCTAAGATACATGCCTACAACCTTCCACCTGGACAACCAACGCCAGGCTGACTTAACCTTCTCCGTCCTCTCATCGCATTACACAGAAGTATTGGAATATTAACCAATTTCCCATCGACTACGCCTCTCGGCCTCGCCTTAGGGGTCGACTCACCCAGCCCCGATTAACGTTGGACTGGAACCCTTGGTCTTTCAGCGTGCGAGTTTTTCACTCGCATTGTCGTTACTCACGTCAGCATTCGCACTTCTGATACCTCCAGCAGACTTCTCAATCCACCTTCATCGGCTTACAGAACGCTCCCCTACCACGCATAATAAATTATGCATCCGCAGCTTCGGCATATAGTTTTAGCCCCGTTACATCTTCCGCGCAGGCCGACTCGACTAGTGAGCTATTACGCTTTCTTTAAAGGGTGGCTGCTTCTAAGCCAACCTCCTAGCTGTCTATGCCTTCCCACATCGTTTCCCACTTAACTATAATTTTGGGGCCTTAGCTGGCGGTCTGGATTGTTTTCCTCTTGACTACGGACGTTAGCACCCGCAGTCTGTCTCCCGGATAGTACTCATTGGTATTCGGAGTTTGCATCGGTTTGGTAAGTCGGGATGACCCCCTAGCCGAAACAGTGCTCTACCCCCAATGGTATTCGTCCGAGGCGCTACCTAAATAGCTTTCGGGGAGAACCAGCTATCACCAAGTTTGATTAGCCTTTCACCCCTATCCACAAGTCATCCCCTGGCTTTTCAACGACAGTGGGTTCGGTCCTCCAGTTAGTGTTACCCAACCTTCAACCTGCTCATGGATAGATCACCTGGTTTCGGGTCTATACCCAGCAACTAAACGCCCTATTAAGACTCGGTTTCCCTACGGCTCCCCTATGCGGTTAACCTTGCTACTGAATATAAGTCGCTGACCCATTATACAAAAGGTACGCAGTCACCGAACAAGTCGGCTCCCACTGCTTGTATGCATGCGGTTTCAGGATCTATTTCACTCCCCTCACAGGGGTTCTTTTCGCCTTTCCCTCACGGTACTGGTTCACTATCGGTCAGTCAGGAGTATTTAGCCTTGGAGGATGGTCCCCCCATATTCAGACAAGGTTTCACGTGCCTCGCCCTACTCGACATCATCATATAAGCCCTTTCGTGTACAGGACTATCACCGTCTACGGTCGCACTTCCCAGAGCGTTCCACTAGAACTTATATGACTTAATGGGCTCTTCCCCTTTCGCTCGCCGCTACTGAGGGAATCTCAATTGATTTCTTTTCCTAAGGGTACTGAGATGTTTCACTTCCCCTCGTTCGCCTTGCAACACTATGTATTCATGTTGCAATACCTACCTTATGGTAAGTGGGTTTCCCCATTCAGACATCTCCGGATCACAGGATATTTGCCGCCTCCCCGGAGCTTTTCGCAGGCTATCACGTCTTTCTTCGCCTCTGACTGCCAAGGCATCCACCACATGCACTTAATTACTTGACTATACAACCCCAAACAGTCGTTTATCCTTACAAGTGGGATAAGCAACAGATTGTGTCTTTCAACACTCTCATACAGTTGGCGTTTCGTAGATTCAACTACTGTACAGCTTCAATTAGATTCATATACCAAAACGCTTGATTCAGTTAATTTCGCTAGAACTCATTTCTTTAATCTTCACATCACAGTAATAAATCACTGTTAGTGTTGATCTTAAAAACGAGTTTGAACAAATTATTTCAACTCAAATATATTCTGTTAATGATTTTTCCAGCCTTCGTCAGGTCAGGAAACTGTGATAAATCACAGAGATTATCAAGTGCGCGTATCATAACGCTTGTACTTGTTAATCTCTAGGATCTAAACACCTGATCGCTTAGGAACTAAACAACTTCATCACTGTATGCTTACATACTGCGCGAAGCGTAGCTTCTTGCTTAAATTTCAAGTAAAAGCAGTGCTTTTATGATCTTGAAATTTGGTGGAGACTAGGAGAGTCGAACTCCTGACCTCCTGCGTGCAAAGCAGGCGCTCTACCAACTAAGCTAAGTCCCCAGCTTATCAATAAGTCAATGTATCGTTCTGTTCTGTTTGCTTCAGCACTTTCATGCTTCGTTAGTCAGATTTGGTGGGTCTGACAAGACTTGAACTTGTGACCCCACGCTTATCAAGCGTGTGCTCTAACCAACTGAGCTACAGACCCTCAGATACATCGTATGAAGAACAACTTGTTGTGGATTCTTACCAATCGTCAATCTTTCGTTAAGGAGGTGATCCAGCCGCAGGTTCCCCTACGGCTACCTTGTTACGACTTCACCCCAGTCATCTGCCACACCGTGGTAAGCGTCCCCCCTAAGGTTAGACTACCTACTTCTGGTGCAACAAACTCCCATGGTGTGACGGGCGGTGTGTACAAGGCCCGGGAACGTATTCACCGCGGCATTCTGATCCGCGATTACTAGCGATTCCGACTTCATGGAGTCGAGTTGCAGACTCCAATCCGGACTACGATCGGCTTTTTGAGATTAGCATCCACTCGCGTGGTAGCAACCCTTTGTACCGACCATTGTAGCACGTGTGTAGCCCTGGTCGTAAGGGCCATGATGACTTGACGTCGTCCCCGCCTTCCTCCAGTTTGTCACTGGCAGTATCCTTAAAGTTCCCGGCTTAACCCGCTGGCAAATAAGGAAAAGGGTTGCGCTCGTTGCGGGACTTAACCCAACATCTCACGACACGAGCTGACGACAGCCATGCAGCACCTGTATGTAAGTTCCCGAAGGCACCAATCCATCTCTGGAAAGTTCTTACTATGTCAAGACCAGGTAAGGTTCTTCGCGTTGCATCGAATTAAACCACATGCTCCACCGCTTGTGCGGGCCCCCGTCAATTCATTTGAGTTTTAGTCTTGCGACCGTACTCCCCAGGCGGTCTACTTATCGCGTTAGCTGCGCCACTAAAGCCTCAAAGGCCCCAACGGCTAGTAGACATCGTTTACGGCATGGACTACCAGGGTATCTAATCCTGTTTGCTCCCCATGCTTTCGCACCTCAGTGTCAGTATTAGGCCAGATGGCTGCCTTCGCCATCGGTATTCCTCCAGATCTCTACGCATTTCACCGCTACACCTGGAATTCTACCATCCTCTCCCATACTCTAGCCAACCAGTATCGAATGCAATTCCCAAGTTAAGCTCGGGGATTTCACATTTGACTTAATTGGCCACCTACGCGCGCTTTACGCCCAGTAAATCCGATTAACGCTTGCACCCTCTGTATTACCGCGGCTGCTGGCACAGAGTTAGCCGGTGCTTATTCTGCGAGTAACGTCCACTATCCAAGAGTATTAATCTCGGTAGCCTCCTCCTCGCTTAAAGTGCTTTACAACCAAAAGGCCTTCTTCACACACGCGGCATGGCTGGATCAGGGTTCCCCCCATTGTCCAATATTCCCCACTGCTGCCTCCCGTAGGAGTCTGGGCCGTGTCTCAGTCCCAGTGTGGCGGATCATCCTCTCAGACCCGCTACAGATCGTCGCCTTGGTAGGCCTTTACCCCACCAACTAGCTAATCCGACTTAGGCTCATCTATTAGCGCAAGGCCCGAAGGTCCCCTGCTTTCTCCCGTAGGACGTATGCGGTATTAGCATCCCTTTCGAGATGTTGTCCCCCACTAATAGGCAGATTCCTAAGCATTACTCACCCGTCCGCCGCTAGGTAATGTAGCAAGCTACATTTCCCCGCTCGACTTGCATGTGTTAAGCCTGCCGCCAGCGTTCAATCTGAGCCATGATCAAACTCTTCAGTTTAATACTATGTAGCACCTTAAAGGGTGCCAATCTTGGCTCATCAATTTTCTGACAAATATTTCTCAAATAAACTTCGAGTAATTTCTACCATCAATCAATGAAAATAATTTCGATCGATCAACCAGTAAAAATCCACACAAGTTGTTCTTCATAATCTCTTAATGATCTTTCTAACACCTCGTCAGTGCCAGAAGCTGGACTTCGATAAACTCAACAACTCCGCCATTCTGCTTCGTTCGTTTCCGTCTATCTCGTCGGTATGTGCTCATTATAGGGCAATTTCTTACACGTGCAAGCGCTTTTAACGCACAGGAATCACGAGTGTTTTATTTTTATGCACCAAATTGGTTCAATTCCATACAATTCATTACATAAGTACATATTTTTAAAACAGAAATATAAATTAAATATTTCTGCTTTATTCTATGCCTAGTTTTTCACGACTGGTGCTTTAATCGTCACACTGGTGATTTTTACAGGGTTCACCGGCACATTTTGATGCATTCCATAGTTTCGGGTCGGTACTTTGGCAATCTGATCGACGATATCCATACCTTTAGTAACCTTACCAAATACCGCATAGCCGGCATTTCTAGCAGAACGATCCAGGAAATCATTATCGACCAGGTTCACAAAGAATTGTGCTCGGGCAGAATCTGGCTGATTGGTACGCGCCATGGCTAAAGTACCGCGTTTATTTTGCAGACCATTCGATGATTCATTTTTAATGGGTGCTTGAGTATTGGCTTTTTCTTGCATGTTCACATCAAAGCCACCACCCTGCACCATAAAGCCTGGAATGACGCGGTGAAAAATCGTGTCCTTATAGAAGTTGCTCTTTACATAGCTTTCGAAGTTCTTTGCCGAGATTGGAGCTTTGTCATTGAAGAGTTCAATTTCAATATTTCCAGATGAAGTCTTCATCTCAATAATCGTATTTGCAGCGAAGCTTGGTAGACTGACCGCAGCAAGTGCGATGACACATAATGATTTCTTTAACATTTATTAACTCATCTACTTAGAAGTAATGGTTGTGAATGACTATATATTAATCTTTTATAACTCATAATGCAGTGACCTGCCGACTAAAGACAAGAGAATAAGAATGAAGCATGCATTATTACAGGAGCAAAATATCCACCAGTTTCCACCTTGGCATTTGCAGGGTGAGGGTTTTATTCTGAATTATTGGCTGACCCCAAGCTTTATTGAGCAAGCAAAACAGTTCCGTATTGCGCCTTCTCCGCTGGGTCGTATGGTCCAAGTCTTATTGGTGCGTTATCACGCTTCGCCGATTGGCCCTTATGATGAGTTACTGATTCTGGATCATCCTTTAATTAGTAAACGACGCCTCAGCTCAATTCCTAAAATTTATGTGTCTACCCATGAGTCTGTGGTACACGGTCAGCATTTATGGGGCATTCCCAAAGAACATGCGCAGTTTGAATGGCAGGAAAAGGATCAGGAAGTACTGTGTCAGATTCAACACCAGAACCAGCATATGACGATTCGGCTGAAGAAAACCAAATCCGCACGCCAGTTCTATATTAATAGTCATCATATTCCAGCATCTATGCTGAAGATTCAGCAAGCCTGGAAAGGTCAGCGTTTTCAGTTTAGTCCACAGTTCCGCGGTCACCTCTCCAAACTCTCGCAAGTAGAATGGCAAGATGCCGAAAATATATTTCCAGATTTTTCCAAAGCCAAATTGCTGCAAAGCTTTTATGTCCCCAAATTCAATCTGATCTTTCCTGAAGCGCAGATCAGCAGCAAAGTATAAGAACTGATAAAAACCTATCTACAAAAAAGGTGTTTCATGAGAAACACCTTTTTACATTCATGCCTTGGATTTAACTATTTTTGTCCCAAAATTTGCGGAAATTTTTGCTGATCTCAATCACATATTTTTTGGCACGGCGGGAGATCGGCGTCAGGTTAATAAAACCATGTGCCTGATCGGTATATTCATGATAATGAACACTCACGCCATTCTGACGTAGTTTATGTGCATAGATTGAACCTTCATCATGCAGGACATCATGACGTGCAGTAATCACATAACTTGGCGGCAAGTTTTGCAATTCACCATAGGTCGGTGATATCAACGGATCATCCAGTTCAATCTGATGGGTTTGGGCATACATGAAGGTCACCAGATCAATATCCTGCTCTGAAAGCACCAGTCCATCTTTATAGGCATAAAAAGAAGGATGGCGACTTTTAAAGTCGACCGCCGGATAAAGCAAAAGCTGTGCTCGTGCGGCATAAGATTTACCTGCACTGCGCTGTGCCACGACAGTAGCCAGATTTCCTCCGGCACTGTCCCCTGCTACGGCAATACGATTTTTATAGATTTTTAGTTGCTTACTATGCTGATGTGCCCAAGCCAAGGCATCTTCACAAACCTGTACCATCTGCAAGGGGCTAAATTCTGGCGTCAGCGGATAAGCCACGCTTAGCACCTGCACTTTGGCATGTACTGCCAGCAAGCGACAGAATTCATCATGGCTGTCCAGACCGCCCACCATAAATGCACCGCCATGATAAAAAATCACCATCGGCAACTTCTTTTGTGGAGCTGGATGATAATGCCGGGCAAAGATGCTGCCACTTTGCAAAGGCAGGCGCAGCTCTTCGATGACTTTGACAGTAGTTGGTTTAGCCGCGATCGCTTTCATGCGTGCATCAAACAATGTGCGCGAATGTGCCAGATCCTCACTGATAAAACTGCTATGCCCCTGTTTTATCTGGATGGCCATCAGACATTTTACCAAAGGGTCTAAATCAGGGTAGACATGAGGATAATCCAGGGCCTTAACCAATGCTTCCTGTGCAATACCAGGTAAGCGGTCCAGCATACGTGCTGCCGTCCCTTGTCCTTTTTCCATCACACTTTTCAGAACCGGAGGATTCACAGTCATTATTTTTAGTCCTTATTCTCTTAATTCTTCATAGTTTCTACACGATTAGCGTTTCAGTGACCATATTCTTATATAAGTCTTAATATCAATGTACATATAGCTTCTGCCCGATACATTACCCTCATTTATAAAAGATGTCATTGACCGTTTAAAGGTTATTTTTGACGTACTTTTGCGAGCTTAAGTATATTTTTTATTACAAATCTGGAGGATGCCTATGGCTAGTAAAATTATAGCTTTGTCTTTGGCGACTGCATTTTTAGCTGTAGGCTGCGTCGCATTTCCTGAAGATGGTGGCTATTATGATGGCCGCTATGATCAGCGTTATGACCGTCGCTATGAACTGGACCGGCGTTATGAACAAGATCGTCGCTATGAGCGGCAACGCTGGGAATATGAACAGCAACGCAAACGCATTGAACTGGATCGACGTAAACAGGAATTACAACGTCGCAATTGGGAGCAGGATCGTAAAAGACAGTTAGAGCTGGATCGACGTAAAAGCCAACTGGAACGACAGCGCCATGAACAGCAACGTAAAAATATCATGACGCAACGGCAAAAACAGGCAGAGGCAGAACGTAAACGTCGTCAGGATCTGGAGCGTAAACGTGTAAAAGATCAACGCAGTAAAAAAGTCCAGCAAAACCGTTCTAATCAACGCTGGAATGACAACCGACGTCATCAGGAACAACGTTCACGGGATCGTCGTGACTAAGACTTGAATCACCCTCTCTATTAAAAGCCCAGACTGGGCTTTTTTAATGAAAAAGGTAGCTGCCAGATAGACAAAGGCCCTAAAGAAAATTTCTTTAGGGCCTTTGCAGAGGGTTATATTAAACGAACTTCCACTTCGCTTATGCTTCTCAGCAATTCAACCAGAACATCCTGTTCTCTACACAAATTATCCTATCGAATCAACTTGCGCTCATGAAGCGAACATTCACTATCCAAGCTGTAAGTTTTATCTTACAAACCGCTAAAATAGAGACGACTGATTCCAACAAATTCAAAAAAGGTAAATTCTGGACAAAAAAAAGGCTTATCTAGAGAACAGGATAAGCCACGAAAACACATTTCAAAATAAGAAGAAACTACAGCGATAGAATCTGGAATAAATATTAATCAAAAGTTCATCTATTGTGAAAGACTTTATTGCTTAGATATTAATCGTTTTTATGTCTAATAAATAAACAGGCAAAAAAAAGCTGAGTTTTGGGGATACTCAGCTTGAAAAAAGCAACTCTAAAATAGGGCAACAGCAACCCGGTTCGGCTCTCTCCTCTGAACAAGGTCGCTGTTAATAGAAGTATGATGCAATTTTTTTACCAATACTTAAAACGGATTAAAATTATTAATTTGATTCAAAAATACGATTATTCATTTTTTATATTTATTTTCAAATACTTAATTCTTAGATTTAGTCGCTAATTAAATCTATTCAGTTCAAAATTCGGATTCATCGCTGCTGATGTCCGTGTATTTTATTCTCATCCTATCCTGCTGTTGTGTTCTGAATAGCTTGTTCTGCTATCCGCTGGATTCAGTATTTTGTATAAATCTTAAATTTAATCTGGGTCGACGCTTGAATTTTTACACCCTGCCCCGATTTCTTTAGGTAATCAAGAACTTCACAACCATGGCAGTTCAGCATAAACGCAGTGAACACTGAGGCCTAAGGACTGTACATGTTTAAGAACCCATTTAAACGGAGTAAATCAATGGCGACTGAGCAAAACGAGCAAGCTCAACAACTTGAGCAAGAGCAAGCGGAACAAGATACAGCGCAAACTCAAGCTGAAACCGAGCAGGCTGAAGTTTCCGTTGAGTCTTTACAAGAGCAGATTGCGCAGCTTGAAGGTGACTTGAAGTTAGAAAAAGCCCGTACCGCCAACGCAGTCTATGAAGCACAAAAAAGTGTTGAACGTATTCAGCGTGAATCTGAAAAGCATAAAGATACGGTTCTGGAAAAATTCTCTAAAGAGCTTCTAGAAACAGTCGACAATCTGGAGCGTGCCATTGTGGCTGCAGGTGAAGAGCAAACACCATTGCGTGAAGGCGTTGAACTGACGCTTAAATCTTTATTGCATACCTTGGAGAAATTTGGGGTTGTGGCAGTAGACACCAACAATGGTTTTAATGCTGACCTGCATCAGGCAGTCGGTATTGATCCAAATGCCAAAGCCAATGAAATTGGGACTGTTTTGCAAAAAGGTTACACGCTTAACAGTCGCTTATTGCGTCCTGCCATGGTAATGGTCGGCGCTTAAGCCAAATAAATTTCGAGAGTTTGTGAAATTTTTCAAAAAATTTACTTGAAAAAAATCGAACGGCTCTCATATCGGATAACAAGTGTAAATCACAAAAAAATTTTAGAGGAAACATCCAAATGGCTAAAATCATTGGTATTGACTTAGGTACTACAAACTCATGTGTTGCAGTACTTGAAGGCGACAAAGTTAAAGTAATCGAAAACGCTGAAGGCGCGCGTACCACTCCATCTATTATTGCCTATAAAGATGGCGAAATTCTGGTAGGTCAATCTGCAAAGCGTCAAGCAGTAACGAATCCGAAAAACACATTGTTCGCGATCAAACGTTTGATCGGTCGTCGTTATGAAGACCAAGCGGTACAAAAAGATATCGGCTTAGTTCCTTACAAAATCATCAAAGCTGACAACGGTGATGCTTGGGTTGATGTCAACGACAAAAAATTGGCACCACAACAGGTTTCTGCTGAAATCTTGAAAAAGATGAAGAAAACTGCTGAAGACTACCTGGGCGAAACAGTGACTGAAGCAGTGATTACTGTTCCAGCTTACTTCAACGATGCACAACGTCAAGCAACTAAAGATGCAGGTAAAATCGCAGGTCTAGAAGTTAAACGTATCATCAACGAGCCAACTGCTGCGGCACTTGCGTTCGGTATGGACAAGAAAGAAGGCGACCGTAAAATCGCGGTTTACGACTTGGGTGGTGGTACTTTCGACGTTTCAATCATTGAAATTGCTGACCTTGATGGCGACCAGCAAATCGAAGTATTGTCGACTAACGGTGACACATTCCTAGGTGGTGAAGACTTCGATAACGCGTTAATCGAGTTTCTGGTTGAAGAGTTCAAGAAAGAACAAAACTTTAACCTGAAACAAGATCCACTTGCACTTCAACGTTTAAAAGAAGCTGCTGAGAAAGCGAAGATCGAGCTTTCTTCTTCAAATGCAACTGAAATCAACCTTCCATACATCACTGCTGATGCGACAGGTCCTAAACACTTAGTGATCAACGTAACACGTGCAAAACTTGAAGGTCTGGTTGCTGACCTGGTTGCGCGTACCATTGAACCTTGCCGTATTGCGCTTAAAGATGCGGGTCTTTCGACTTCTGACATCTCTGACGTCATCTTGGTGGGTGGTCAGTCTCGTATGCCAATGGTTCAACAGAAGGTTCAAGAATTCTTCGGTAAAGAGCCACGTAAAGATGTAAACCCTGACGAAGCAGTAGCCATGGGTGCTGCGATTCAAGGTGCGGTACTTTCAGGTGACAAAACTGACGTACTTCTACTTGATGTAACTCCGTTGACACTTGGTATTGAAACCATGGGCGGCGTGTTGACTGCAATTATCGAGAAAAACACCACGATTCCTGCGAAGAAATCTCAAGTGTTCTCAACCGCTGCGGACAACCAGCCTGCTGTAGACATTTCAGTTTACCAAGGTGAGCGTAAAATGGCGCAGCAAAACAAACTATTGGGTAACTTCCAGTTAGGCGACATTCCACCTGCTCCACGTGGTGTGCCACAAATTGAAGTATCTTTCGACATCAACGCTGATGGTATTTTGAAAGTATCTGCAAAAGACAAGAGCACTGGTAAAGAGCAATCGATCCAGATTAAAGCAAACTCAGGTTTGTCTGATGCTGAAATCGAAGCAATGATCAAAGATGCTGAAGCGAATGCTGAAGAAGACCGTAAATTTGAAGAGCTTGCAAAAGCACGTAACGAAGCGGATGCTTTAGTTGCTTCTTCACAAAAAGCAGTGAAAGATCTTGGCGAGCAAGTGACTGCAGACGAAAAAACTGCAATCGAAACTGCGGTTTCTGAGCTTGAAGCTGCAACTAAAGAAAATGACGTTGAAGAAATCAAAGCGAAAACTGAAGCGCTGCAAAACATCATCATGCCAATTACACAACGTGCATATGAAGCAGCTCAAGGCCAAGGCGGTGCGCAAGGTTTTGATCCGAATGCATTCCAAGGCGGCGAAGGTCAATCTCAAAAAGCGGACGACGGCGTTGTAGATGCTGAGTTCACTGAAGTAAAAGATGACAAGAAATAATTTGTCGCTTTAACTGAAAAAACCGCGCGAAAGCGCGGTTTTTTTATGTCTCGACTTGAAAGAATAAAATAAAAATTACCTAAATTTGATCGTATTTGCAGGAAAAGATGTATAAGTTAAATCAAACATTAAAATACCCTAAACCCATGAAAATTCTGATTTTGCTGGCTTTATTTAGTTGTTTGGGCCTGACAGCGTGTAGTCTGCCCGTTTCATCTTCTCCCTCTCAAAGCACTTCGACTCAATCGACTCAAGCCATTGCCCAATTATTTGATCAGGCGCAAAGCTCTGGCGTTTTAGTGATTCAGCGTGGTCAAAAGATCCTGGTCTATGGCAATGATTTAAGCCGTGCAGATACCGAATATGTTCCTGCCTCTACCTTTAAAATGCTCAATGCTCTGATTGGCCTGCAACATGGCAAAGCCACAACCAATGAAATTTTTAAATGGGATGGCAAGAAACGCAGTTTTGCAGTCTGGGAAAAAGACATGACTCTCGGCGAAGCCATGCAAGCTTCTGCTGTACCCGTGTATCAGGAACTGGCACGTCGTATTGGCCTTGAACTGATGCAACAGGAAGTACAACGCATCCAATTTGGTAATCAGCAGATTGGTCAACAGGTCGATAACTTCTGGTTGTTAGGCCCTTTGAAAGTTACTCCAAAACAGGAAGTCCAATTTGTCTCTGCTCTAGCCCGAGAGCAACTGGCCCTTGATCCTCAAGTCCAGCAACAAGTCAAAGCCATGTTATTTTTACAGGAGCGGAAAGCTTATCGACTATATGTCAAATCCGGTTGGGGCATGGATGTGGAACCGCAAGTCGGCTGGCTCACCGGCTGGTTTGAAACACCGCAGGCTGAAATCGTGGCATTTTCACTCAATATGCAGATGCAAAATGGTATAGATCCGGCGATCCGCCTTGAAATTTTGCAGCAGGCTTTGGCCGAATTAGGGCTTTATCCAAAAGCTGAAGGATGATGCAAATAAGCATGGGAAAGGCATTAAAATTAAGCTATATTTTTAAAAAATAGACATTTAAATAAAAAATATGCGTCTTCTGCTCTGTCTGCTCGTAGTGGGATTGATCATGTCTGCCTATCTACATATGCAGGCCCAAACCCATCCACAACTGCGCTATAACTCGCTGGCTGATCGTTTGACGCATCCTTTCGATACACGCTTACGTTTCCGGATTGATCAGGTCGATTCAGGCTTTGGACTAAGTAAAGATCAGGTCATTCAACTGAGCAAGGAAGCGATCGAAATCTGGCATCAGGGAAGCAATCGTGATGATTTGATGGTCTATGATGAAAATGCCAGGCTGAGTATTCACCTGATCTATGATCAACGCCAGCAAGACTATGATGCCTTGAAGAAAGTCGAAAAACAGTTGCTGGCAGATGACGCCAAGTATCAACGTCAGGTCAAAAATCTGGAAGCATCCCATCAGCATCTGGAAAGTCAGCAGCAACGCCTGATCCAGCAAAGAGATCAGATGAATAGTGAATTTCAGGCCTTACAGCAACGACGCCGTCAGCCAAATTTATCTGCTTATGAACATGAGCAGATTGAATATGAGGTTTTGGCTTTACAGCGCAAATCGGAAAGTTTTCAACGGGAACTTCAGTACCTTCAGGAACAGCAAAGTTCCTTTAATATGAATGTTTCCATGCATCAACATGGTCTGCAAAACCATCAGCAGAATATCATTCAAGCCCAACAGCGTTTCCCTGCCCGCGAATTTCATAAAGGCGTGTTTATGGGTGATCAAATTCATGTCTATCAGTTTGATGCAGAAGATGATCTCCGTCTGACTCTGGCACATGAACTCGGACATGCCTTGGGGCTGTATCACCATAATGACCCGGAAGCACTGATGTATCCGGTGCTGGGTAAACAGAATCTGCAACACTTCCAGCTGCGACCTGCAGACAAGACCTTGCTTTATAACCGTTAAGTGATCAGCTTGAATTCCCTAATTAATTTAAGTGTATAAGTATTATAAAAAACACTCTATTCTGATTTCATGTTATTGTGATTGGCTACATTGTTCAGGCCATCTTTGGAGATTCGTGTGAGTTACTACCATATTTTAATTGAAGTAAATGACCACATTAGTACGATTGATGAAACCCGTGATATCGAAATCTTTGATATCGAGGACATCCAACCCTATCTTCATTCGATTTTGCTGCCTTATTTCAATGAACAACTGATTGAACTCGACGATGAAAATCTGGAATATAAAGATATTCTGCATCTGGAAATCAAACAGACCTTATTACCGATCAATGACCTGATCGAAGAAGAACAGCGTCTGTTGCCAAGCGATACCGACATTACCATTAGCGCCTATGAAATTTTCAATAACCGCGAGTTGAGTCAGGATGTCACTACCGTGATCTTTGACCTGCTTGAAGCGGTAAAACTGGATAGCTAAACGTTCTTCCAGATATAAAAAAGTCCTCATTGAGAGGACTTTTTTTTTGTGCATGGATTTAGATCGAGAATGAAGATCCACAACCACAGGTCGTGGTCGCATTCGGGTTTTGTACCACAAAACGTGAACCTTCCAGACCTTCTAAATAATCTACCACCGAACCGACCAGATATTGATAACTCAATGAATCGACCAGGACTTTAACATCGCCATTGGCAAATTCTGCATCATCTTCATTCTGGCTTTCTGCAAAATTAAAGCCATAAGAGAAACCTGAACAGCCGCCACCGGTCACATAGACACGGAGCATTAAGTCTTGGTTACCTTCACTGTCACGCAACTGGCGTACTTTATTTGCGGCATTGTCGGTGAGCACAAGCGCTTGGGCATTCATGGCGGATTCCTCTGTTGAATGGAATGTCTTTAAAAAGAAAAGACCATGTTTAAGTATAGCACACTCAATATATGGTCAGTCTCTACAGATTAAAAGTCAAATCAGAGTAATTTTATCAGGATTATTTGTAGTTCTCATCCTGTAAGGCACATTCAAAGTTTTTCGGGTTCTGTTTGCAGCGGAATTGCCATAACAATTTCATCATACGTTTGTCATAAACACCGCGTTTGGTCAGGTCAATTCGGGAATCCCGCATCATTTTCTGGTAACCCGATTTGTCTGCAGCAGGAATATCCATCCAGTATTTTGCTGGAATGTCCGCTTTCATTTTCCCCAAAATACCAAAGGCACGCGGTAACTGACTTCTCACCCATTCACGTGATTTTTGTCCGTAACCTGCCGGAAATTTATCTGGACGGATAATGATATTGCCTGTGACCTGCAACACCGGATAATTCACAATCGCGCCTTTGTTACCCAAGCCTTTATGTAATTCCAGCGGTTTAAATACTGCTGCTGGTGCACCAATAATATCCACCTGGCCATTGTTAAACTTGGCACCAAAATTGGTGACATCGGCACTCACCGCCTGTGCGCCGACCTGCTGTACCATGATTTTTTGTGCTTCATCATAATCAAGTACGGCAATTTTTTTACCAGCGGCTTTAGCAACGGTATTAATACTGCGGTCGTTCACCAGCAGGAAAGCATCACCCACAGGAATGACACCGACTACCTCATATTTACCTTGCAGCATATGTTTGGCAAAGGTCGGACTGGCCAGTCCCTGCATTACTTTAACTGCCAGATTCAGATCTGGAATCGCGCCAATAGCATCGAGTGAACCGGTAAAATTATTGAACTGACGGCCACGCATCCCGGTCACACTAATGCCGTCACATTTTCCAGCTTTAAAATCTTCTGCAACCACCGCTTCATTGGTATTCACCCGCAGTTCGACATCTGCACCCCAATTTTTGGCCGCCAACTGATAGTCTTTCATCACACTATAGACATCACCGTTTTTACCAACCAGATCAAATACGCAAATCACCTGTTTAGCTTGCGCCAGACCTGAAACAGCCAGTGTCGCCGTAGCCAATGCCAGTGCTTTCCATCCTCTATGCATCATCCTCATTTCCTTATCGCTTGTTTTTGTTATTGCACTTTTAGTCACATGTGATTGTTTTTTATATAAAACATGCGAATTTAATAGTTAATCAAGCTTAAGCTATTTTATTCGCTGCACAATGGCAGATCTGACCTGGTTCAGCCATAAAAAAAGCCTAGATCAATCTAAGCTTTTTTCTTTAAAAATCAGATTATTCGCCAGCAATTGAACATTCAAAGTTGGCCTTATCGACAGAACAGCGTGCACGTTTTAAGACCGACATCATGCTAGCATCATAGATTCCGCGTTTGGTCATATCCATCCGGCCATCACGTAACATTTTCTGATACTTGGTTTTATCTTCAGCGCTCAGATTCATTTTATATTTCGACGGAATACCCGCTTCCAGACGGCTGATCATCCCCATGCTCTTTGGCAGGTTTTTGATAAACCAGTCACGCGATTTCTGTCCAAAACCTGCGGGGAATTTTTCCGGACGAATTACAAAATCAGAGGTGACATGCAGTACCGGGAAATTAAACATTGCGCCGTTATTACCCAGACCTTTATAGATTTCTAATGGCTTGTAGGCATAAGCAGGTGCACCGATCATATCCACCTGACCATTGTTAAATTTGGCGACAAAGTTAGAAACATCGGAGATCACTGCCTGCGCACCGACGCGCTGTACCATGATTTTCTGGGCATCGTCATAGCCGAGTACGGCGAATTTCTTCCCTGCGGCTTTTTCAATCGAATTGATATTCTTGTCACGAACAAAAATAAATGCTGAACCCAACGGTGAAATACCGGCAATTTCGTATTTTTTGCCGCCCATATTACTGACCATTTTCGCTGCATTACGTTTGTCCAGAGCAAAACTGATCGCACGCTGGGCAATGGCATTACTTGGTGCACCGCCCAGTGCATCAATAGAACCGGCAAATTTATTGTATTGACGGGCACGCATGGCTGTCATAAACACACCATCACATTTACCGGCCTTGAAGTCATTGTCGGCAACCGCTTCATCCTGACGGGCAATCAGATTGATTTCTGCGCCCCAGCCTTTTGCAGCCAGTGCCCATTCTTGCGCCATCTGGAAAGACTCACCGGATTTACCCAGTAAGTCAAACACACAGATATCGACTTTTTCTGCATGCGCCGCACTTGCAAAACCAAATGCAGAGAATGCAGCCAATGATAAGAGTGTTTTTTTCATTGTAGTTATCCTTTGAAATCTTGTTATTCGCTGAGTGTCCGTACACGGGACAAATATTAAGCAAGTTTAATTAAAAAAAATAGAGCATTTACTCCATTTAAAACCGGCATTTTGGCCTATAAAGATAAATCAGCAATAGTTGCCTAAGTTATTTTTAAATATATATTTAAATATCAATATCTTAATATTTAAAACTGCTTTCTTATAATTACATTTACCCAGATATAGTTACAAAGATATACATGATTTCAGATTTATTCGCCACCAATCGAACATTCAAAATTGGTTCTTTCTACCGTACAACGCGCGCGTTTCAATACGTTCATCATGCCCTGATCATAAATCCCCTGTTTGGTTAAATCGATCCGCCCATCACGCAGAATCTTTTGGTAGGCCACACGATCTTCACGGCTTAGATTCAGAATATATTTGCTTGGAATCTCAGCTTCCATGCGCTTGACCATGGCAAAGCTGCGCGGTAACTGTTTCACAAACCAGTTTCGGGATTGTGCGGCAAAGCTTGCCGGAAACTTTTCCTGACGAATAATCAGATCAGCAGTGACATTAATCACCGGAAAATTAATCATTGCGCCTTGACGGCCTAGTCCTTTCTGTAATTCCAGCGGTTTAAATGCATAAGCCGGTGCAGCGACAATATCCACTTCGCCCTGATTAAACTTGCGAATAAAATTGGAAATTTCCGACATGACCGGTACTGCTTCAATCCGGTCGACCATGATTTTTTGCGCATAGTCATAATGCAGCACGGCAAATTTCTTGCCTTTGACCTGTTCCAGTTTATTTAGAGTACGATCACGAACAAAAATATAGGCTGGGCCAATCTGACCAATACCCGCCACTTCGAATTTTTCTTTGCCAATCTGGGTGATCAGGCGTTTGCTATTGCGTTTATCCAGTACATAGCTGATGGCTTTCATGGCAATGTCATTATTCGGCACGCCGCCAATTGCATCAATCGATCCAGCAAATTTGTTATAAGCCCGGGCACGCATTGAGGTCATATAGAAGGCATCACATTTTCCGGCTTTGACGTCCTGATCGACCTTGGCTTCATCCTGATAAGCGCTTAGCTGAATTTCGGCACCCCAGCCTTTTGCTGCCAGCGCCCATTCCTCCAGCAGTTTGTAAGACTCACCAGATTTCCCCAGTAAATCAAAAACACAGACATTCACTCTGGCTTGAGTTGAAGTCGACACCAAAATGCCCAGTGCCGATAAAATTAAACATCCCTTTTTCATTTTTATTTGACTCTATGATATTTTTTGCTCCATCAGCCTGAACTATAAACCACTGTTCATGCATAAAATAGAGCTTTTACTCAACTTATGCGTCCACCCTAGATCAATTGACAGAGGTGAAAAGCACACTCATTTCAGCAAAAACGGTAAGATTTTTCATTTTCACAGGGCTTTCCTTTAGAATAGGCGCATCTTATTTCTTAGCTTTGATTTCTCAATGATTCAGTTAGACCAGTTATCTATACGTCGCGGTGGACGTGTTTTATTTCAAAAAGCGTCGATGCAGTTACACCCAGGATGGAAAATTGGCCTAACCGGTGTCAATGGTGCTGGAAAATCAACCCTGTTTTCAGCCTTGCTCGGCGGCATGGAATCGGACACCGGTTCGCTGACCCGACCTGCGGTATGGACCGTAGCGCATATGGCTCAGGAAATCAAAGCACTGAATATGAAAGCCATTGATTTCGTCTTGTCGGGTGATGAAGAATACTGGGATATTCAGCAGAAACTCGATCAACCGGATCAACTGGATGATGCAGAACTGGCTCATTTATATGGCCGTTTTGATGAAATTTCAGGTTATTCTGCTCCTGCCAAAGCTTCACAACTGATGGCTGGTCTGGGCTTCTTTGAACATCAATCACAGCTGGATGTTTCAAGTTTTTCCGGTGGCTGGCGTATGCGTTTGAATCTGGCACGTACCCTGATGAGCCGATCAGACTTACTGCTCCTCGATGAACCAACCAACCATCTGGACTTGGACGCAATTCTCTGGCTCGAAGACTGGCTGAAAGCCTATGAAGGTACGCTGGTACTGATTTCGCATGACCGGGACTTCCTCGATGCGATTACCGATCACATTTTACATATCGAAAATCAGGAACTGATTTTATATACCGGTAACTATTCAACTTTTGAGCGCACCCGTAGTGAGCGTTTAGCGCAGCAGCAACAGGCGTATGAAAAGCAGCTGGAAACCCGCGCGCATCTGCAAAAATATATTGACCGTTTTAAAGCGCAAGCGACCAAAGCCAAACAGGCACAGAGCCGGATCAAACAGCTGGAACGAATGCAGGAACTATCTGCAGCCCATGTCGATACGCCATTTACCTTCAGTTTCCGTGAACCGACCAAAATGAGTTCGCCGTTATTGCAACTGGAACATGCCGATATTGGTTATGGCGACAAGCTGATTGTCACCAATGTAAATTTACAGATCACGCCAAACAGCCGGATCGGTTTGCTTGGGATGAATGGTGCCGGTAAATCCACGCTGATTAAATCGCTGGTCGGTGACCTGAAACTGATTCAGGGTCTGCGGAAAGATTCAGAATTACTGAATATTGGTTATTTTGCCCAGCATCAAATGGATGCACTGGATGGTAATGCCAGCCCAATGTTACAGCTTGCACGTATCGCAGATAAAAAAATCAGTGAAGCCAGTCTACGCTCCTTCTTGGGTAGTTTCGGTTTTAGTGGCGAACGTATGGATACGCCAAGCGAAAGCTTCTCAGGCGGTGAACGTGCACGTTTGGCCCTAGCACTGATTGTTTGGCAGCGTCCGAATGTACTGATTCTGGATGAGCCGACCAACCATTTAGACCTGGATATGCGTCATGCACTGACTATGGCTTTACAAGATTTTCAGGGCGCGGTAGTTCTAGTTTCGCATGAACGTCAGCTCATCGCCAGTGTCTGTGATGAACTGCTACTGGTACATAATGGTCAATGCCGTGAGTTTGATGGTGATCTTACTGCCTATGCTGACTGGTTACGCCAAGCCCGTATTGAGATGATTAAAAATGGGCAAAAGCCAGCAGAACCGGTGAAATCCCAAGTCGAAGTCAAACCGACTATTTCCAAACTGGACAAGGAAGCACAACGTAAGGAAGCTGCTCGCCAGCGGGAACTAAGTCGTCCGATTCGCAAGAATATTGAAAAATTCGAAGCACAGATGGCCAAACTACAGCCGCGACTGATTGAAATTGAAAACCTGCTGGGTGACAGTGCTTTATACGAAGCATCACGTAAAAATGATTTGCTGAAACTGATGAATGAGCAAACCGAGCTAAAAGCCAAACTGGAAACAGCCGAAGAGCAAATGCTAGAACTGATGATGGAACTGGAAAGTCTGGAACAGACGTTCTAAAGCTCTTTTAGTAAGATTTAAGATAAGAGATGAATGACCAACGTTGTTCATCTCTTTTTTATTCACTATTTTTAATGTTTTCTCTTCCATTTTCCCCCCTGTATTTTTTCATCTACGTCTAGATGTTTCTTTAATTCTGTTCTTTTCTATTCATTCGACACATAAGGTCATGAATTACACAAACCCTATATAAGTTTATTTTTTAAACAGTTGGATGCCTTATTTCATACATTAATTTACAGCGCGCTGTTTCATCCTAAGGCTCTAATACAAGTGTTTTTTAATTTTTGGCAGCCTTGCTACGAGTCTGTTTAATGTTGAACTAGAGAGAGGAAATCCGCATGCGTGCTCTTACCTATCATGGTGCTCGGGATGTACGAGTTGAATCCGTTCCAGATCCAGTGATTCAGGAACCAGATGACGTCATTTTAAGGGTGACAGCCACCGCCATCTGTGGCTCAGATCTGCATTTATACCGGGGGAAAATTCCGGCCACTGAAGACGGTGATATTTTCGGCCATGAATTTATGGGAATTGTAGAAGAAGTCGGCCCAGAAGTAACCGAAGTCAAAAAAGGTGACCGGGTGATTATTCCCTTTGTGATTGCATGCGGTCACTGTTTTTTCTGTGAACATGAACTCATGGCTGCCTGTGAAAATACCAATACCGGTCGTGGTGCAATTCTCAACAAAAAACAGATCCCACCAGGGGCAGCTTTATTTGGCTTTAGCCATCTGTATGGTGGTATACCGGGTGGTCAGGCTGAATATGTACGGATCCCCAAAGGCAATGTCGGACCATTTAAGGTGCCGGGTTCCCTGCCTGATGAAAAAGTATTATTCCTGACCGATATTCTGCCAACTGCGTGGCAAGCAGTGAATAATGCCCAAGTCGGTCGAGGTTCCAGTGTGGCGATTTATGGTGCTGGCCCGGTCGGTCTGCTGGCTGCTGCCTGCGCGCGGATGCTCGGTGCCGAGCAGATATTTATGGTCGATCACCACCCTTACCGTTTGCGTTTCGCGCATCAAACCTATGGGGTAATTCCCGTCAATTTTGATGAAGTCGATGCCGCTGAATTTATTATTCAAAATACTACGGGTTATCGTGGAGTCGATGCCGTCATTGATGCGGTCGGTTTTGAAGCCAAAGGCAGCATGCTGGAAACCGTAATGACCAACCTGAAATTAGAAGGTTCGAGTGGTTCAGCGCTAAGACAATGTATTGCAGCGGTCCGCCGCGGCGGTGTGGTGAGTGTACCTGGAGTTTATGCCGGTCCAATTCATGGCTTCCTGTTTGGTGATGCCTTTGACAAAGGTTTAACCTTTAAAATGGGGCAAACCCATGTACATAACTACTTGCCGCAGTTGCTAGAACATATTGAAAATGGAGATCTGTCTCCAGATCTGATTATTACCCATCGCATGAAACTGGAAGATGCTGTGGAAGGTTACCGTATTTTTGATAAAAAGGAAGAAGATTGTCGTAAAGTCATTCTAACACCATAAATATGATTAAAAAAAAGCGCCGTCAGGCGCTTTTTTATTTTTCATCGTCATTTTATCAATCCTCTTTTTCTTGTTCCTAATCAATATCATTTCAGCGATTCCCTCCCTCTTTTCTATCGAGTAATGAAAGAAGTTCCAGATTTTCAATAATGAAATCAAGAAATAAATCAAAAATGAGAAATAAAAAAGTTAAGCAAAAATCGATAAAAGTATGATTTTAAATAAAATGAAAGTTCACTTGATTATTAAATTAATTGTGTAGTTTAGCTACATCTTGAGTTTTTAACTCAAAATATGTTCCACGCTAATGATTAGATAAACTACACTATTCTTTCAAGAATATGATTTATAATAATTTTTTATTTTAAACCCAATATAAGGAATCGTCTGGCCATACGAGGAATATCTCGCCAAATCCCTTTAAAATTTAAAATGCTATTTTAAATTTAAAAACACTTATCCACAAGACAAGAGGGTTTAAATTTGAATTTAAAATGAAGGACTAATACATGGATTAAAGCTTGTGGAAAAATACTATCTTATTCATATAAAAATTATGGATAACTTCAGAGTTATCCACATCTCTGATCAGGCTTGCTATATGCTTAAAGCAATATTATTCACGTATTATTTAACTTATTAGACCAAACTTCTTATAAGTTATTGAAAATTTAAAATTTATTTTTAGCAGCTTTTTATATATTTTTGAGATATTGGATCTTCTGAATAGGCCATTTATTATTTTTTAGTCGAATCCACATGACGTATTCGATCTGTTTTTATTACACGTATCTTTAAATACCACTTTGACTAATACAGTTTTCACCCAGCATTCTGGACTGCGTACACACTCTTCATCGTATAAAGAGCGTTCTTCTACCTCACTTTCCTGTTCAAATATTATCTTCAAAACATCAATCTTGAGCGTTGTTATAACGATAGCTTCACTTAGGATTTCAAGTATTCTCCTGAGCTGCTGATGTATACATAAACCCTTTTTTTAGAATCGATCTAGCTTATTCAACTTGGCTTTTAAAAACTAAAATGAACCAGCTCTATATCTAAAAATCTGTCCAAAATTACTTTATTTTGCCTAGCTCACAGGATATGAATAAAAAATTGATCTAAAAAAGCGCCTCAAAAGGCGCTTTTTTATGTTTGATTTTATCCTGAGGGATCAGGCATCAATATCTGCATTCAAGGCATTTTCTTCAATGAAGGCACGACGTGGTTCTACATCATCGCCCATCAGACAAGAGAACATACGATCTGCTTCAATCGCATCGGTTACCGTTACTTGCAGCATATTACGATTGTCTGGATCCATAGTGGTTTCCCACAGCTGTTCCGCATTCATCTCACCCAGACCTTTATAACGCTGGATCATCATGCCACGACGTGAGTCCTGCAAGATATGCTGCCAAACCTGATGGAAATTGTTGACCTGAATCTTGCGGTCGCCTTTCTGTAAATATGCACCCTCTTCAAGCAGACTAAACCAGCTCTTCGAGTTCTTCAATAAACGTGCATATTCACTTGAACCTAGAAGCACAGAGTCTAATAGGTAGCTATGTGGCAAGTTATGCACATAGATCGTGATACGTGGCAACCAGCTTGCAGTTTTTTGACCATCTGCCAGTTCTTTTTCAAAACGCTCCAGGGTTAATTCTGGACGTAATGTTGGCTGAATGGCTTCAATCGCTGCACGCAGATTCTCACCCCATGTTTCCACATAGGTTTTGTCTTCCAGCTGATCCAGCTTAAAACCTTCCAGTGAAAGTAGTGCATCAAGCAGACTCGCAGGATAACGCTGGGTCAAACGTGCCAAGCTCTTCTGGGAAGTCTGATAATCAGCAATCACATTTGCCAGTGCTTCACCACGAATCGCAGGCGCTTCTGCACTGATATGCAGTTCCAGCTCATCAATCGCATTCGAAATTAGGTAAGTTTCCAGTGCATCATTGTCCTTGATGTACTGTTCCTGCTTGCCTTTTTTCAGCTTGTACAGTGGTGGCTGGGCAATATAGATATGACCACGTTCCACAAGTTCTGGCATTTGACGGAAGAAGAAGGTCAACAGCAGCGTACGGATGTGTGAACCATCGACGTCAGCATCGGTCATGATGATGATTTTATGATAACGCAGTTTGTCCGGATTATATTCCTCACGACCAATACCACAGCCGAGTGCGGTAATCAGCGTACCAACTTCAGCAGAGGAAATCATGCGGTCAAAACGGGCACGTTCCACGTTCAGGATCTTACCTTTCAGCGGTAAAATCGCCTGCATTTTACGGTTACGACCTTGCTTGGCTGAACCACCTGCAGAATCACCCTCGACCAGGTACAGTTCAGACAAAGCTGGATCTTTTTCCTGACAATCGGCCAGTTTACCTGGAAGACCGGCAATATCCAGCGCACTCTTACGACGTGTCATTTCGCGTGCTTTACGCGCTGCATCACGCGCACGTGCTGCATCAATGATCTTGCCAGCAATCGCTTTGGCTGCTTGTGGATTTTCCAATAAATATTCAGAAAATGCCTTGTTCATGGCCTGTTCAACAGCCGTTTTCACTTCACTCGACACCAGTTTTTCTTTAGTCTGTGAAGAGAATTTTGGATCAGGTACTTTGACTGACACGATGGCAGTCAGGCCTTCACGCGCATCATCACCCGAGACTGCGACTTTTTCCTTTTTCAGGATATTTTCGCTGTCCATGTAGTTGTTTAAACCACGGGTCAACGCAGCACGGAAACCGGCCAAATGCGTACCACCATCCTTTTGCGGGATGTTGTTGGTAAAGCAACGTACATTTTCCTGATAAGAATCATTCCACTGCAATGCGACTTCTACCGTAATACCGTTATCGGCCTGTGCAGCAGTGAAATGGAAAATATCATTCAGGTGAGTTTTGCCTTCGTTAATATATTTAACGAACTCAGACAGACCACCTTCATAATCAAAGACATGCTCGGCATTAATGCGTTCGTCACGCAGCACAATACGCACACCTGCGTTCAGGAACGACAGTTCACGCAAACGACGCGCCAAAATATCAACATTAAAAATGGTCTGACTAAAAGTCTCGGCACTTGGCCAGAAACGGACACGAGTACCGGTTTTATCGGTATCGCCCACTACTTTTAATGGATATTGAGAATCGCCATGACGGTATTCCTGTTCATAAGTTTTGCCCGCACGGCTAATATTTAATAGCAGTTTTTCAGACAGCGCATTGACCACCGAAACACCAACGCCATGCAGACCGCCAGAGACTTTATAACTGTTGTCGTCGAACTTACCACCGGCATGCAGAATGGTTAAAATTACTTCTGCTGCAGACACGCCTTCTTCAGGGTGAATGTCGGTCGGAATACCACGACCATTATCAGATACTGAAACCGATTCATCTTCATGGATCGTCACTATAATTTCATCACAGTGGCCTGCCAAGGCTTCATCAATCGAGTTATCGACTACTTCAAACACCATGTGGTGCAGGCCTGTACCATCGTCTGTGTCACCAATGTACATGCCCGGACGCTTACGTACTGCGTCTAAACCACGTAATACCTTGATGCTAGAGGAATCATAAGCCTTTTCAATGGTTTGTTCTGTTTGAGAAGCAGCTTGATCTTCTGAACTCATGGTTTCTCCCTAGTGAAAAATAGGTCTATCCAAAGATGGGTAAAACTCAAAAAATATTATTGCACAACTTGAACTGTACCGTTTTCAACACTGAATAACTGATATGAGATAGACAAATCATGTAAGTGCTTTTGTACTGATTCATGGTCTAAGGTGGTAATAAAAACTTGACTACCAAGTTGGCTCAATCGCTCAATTAAACGTTGTTGTGCGGTTAAATCTAATTCTGCTGTCACATCATCTAATAATACCACAGTTTCCTTATTACAAGAATGGAGCATTGCGATTTGCGACAGTTTTAGTGCGATCATCAGCAGCTTTTTCTGACCCCGCGACAGGATCACGTCGGCATCCCCCATCGGGGTCTTTAAACGCAAATCCGCGCGATGTGGACCATATTCGGTATAGCGTCGCTCACAGTCTTTTTCATGCTGGTTGGTCAGATCATTCAGCAGGCCAGTTTCACTGTGAAAGCCCGGACTGTATTCCAGACTGACTTGCAAATCAGGTAATAACTGTTTCAGGTCATCTTCAAAAAAGGGCTTCCATTGTTCCACAATCCCGACACGTTGCGAGTGCAGGATTTCACCATATTCACTCAGCATCTGGTTCCACGGTTCCAGATCAGACAGACTGAGAAAGCGTTTGCTTTTGAGCAGACTATTTCGCTGTTTCAGCGCACGAGAATAATATTGCCAGGCATGATAAAACTCTGGTTCCACGTGGAACATTAACCAGTCGAGCAATTGACGTCGTGGTTTGGCACCATGATCGATGATATCGGTACTTTGTGGATCAATCAGTTGCAAGGGTAACAGTTTGGCCAGTTGTCCCTGAGTTGCCACTAGATCGCCATTGACCTTGATCAACTGTTCCCCGCTGGCCATTTTTTGCATGCCTATTTTTTCAGTCGCAGATTGTGCAAACACAATCGCATCCTGTGCGCCATGCTGGATATAATTTTTGGGAATATGGGTACGGAAAGAACGACCAGCAGCAAGTAAATGAATCGCCTCTAAAATCGAGGTTTTACCTGAACCATTTTGGCCATAAAAAACATTAAACGGCTGCAATCCGTGGAGAGCAACCGTCTTTAAATTCCGCACACGCTCAATATGTAAACGCGTAATATGCATGTCTTATATAAATATCAAGAGCCGCGGCTTAAACACGCATCGGCATGACGACATAGGTTTGATCCGTATGCGCCGGGTCTTGTACCAAGACAGACTGATTCGCTTCAGTCATGGTCATTGACACATCATCGCCATCCAGCACACCGAGTACTTCAATCAGATACTGCGCATTAAATGACATTTCTAGCGGTGAATCAGCATATTGAATCGCCAGATCTTCAATCGCTTCATCCTGCTCCGGGTTATTGGCGCGAAGTTGCAAAGAATCGGCATTAAAGTTTAGAAACACACCACGAAGTTTTTCATTACTTAAAATCGCCACACGTTGCAAAGACTGCTTGAACACGTCATGTGCGATCATCACCACTTTGTCGCCACCACGTGGAATCACACGGCGATAATCCGGAAATTTACCATCAATCAATTTAGTGGTGAAACGCACGGTAATGTTCGCCTGTTCCTTGTCACGGCTTGGCATATTGATGGTCACATTGAGCAGTTCACGACCAATCAATAGAGATAATTGCTCATCTTCAACGCTGAGCAGGCGCTGTAATTCTGCAACGGCCTTACGTGGCACAATCGCCTGAATCGGTTGTGCTGCAGTGGATTGTGCCGCTGTTTCACACAGTGCCAGACGGTGGCCATCGGTGGTCACAGCACGTAGCTGATTGGCATCAATTTCCAGCAAGGTACCGGTCAGGTAAAAACGTACATCCTGAACCGCCATGGCAAAAGCAGTTTTTTCGAACAGGCGTTTTAGCTCACGCTGTGTCACCGTTACTTGCGTGCCTTGGGTGTTTTCAGTGTTCAGCAATGGATAATCATCAGCAGGCAATGTCCCCAGTACAAAACGGCTGTTGCCTGATTTAAGGATGCAGCGCTGATCTTCAGTGATATGCAAATCCACCAATGCTGCTGAAGGAAGTGACTTACAGATATCAATCAGCTTACGTGCAGGAACTGTGGTCTCGCCTTCCTGCAAACATGCACCTTCAGCCAGTGCTGTACTCGCCACCAGTTCAACTTCCAGATCGGAACCGGTCACGGTCAATGCTTGCGCAGTCACCTGAATTTTCAGGTTAGACAAGATATTCAAGGTATGGCGACGTTCAACCGCTCCTACGACATGTGAGAGAACATTCAGTAAGCTTTCTTTCGCGATTTTTAAACGCACGGTGCATTCCTCTAAAGCTGAAGATTAATATAGAAAAAGTGATTTTTTTGACGGTTTACTATGCGGCAAAAGCAGCCGCATAGCAAGAATAGAATTTGAGCGATTTAGGTCAACTTTGCAACAGACGTTGCAAGTTTTTATAGTCTTCGTTAAAGATCGGATCTTCTTCACGCAGACTCTGTACTTTCTCGCAGGCATGCATCACGGTACTGTGATCACGCCCCCCAAAAGCCATGCCAATTTCCGGAAAACTGTCGCCTGTTAATTCACGTGCCAGCCCCATCGCCAGTTGACGTGGGCGGGCATAAATCCGGGTGCGTTTTGGACCGACCAGTTCTTTCAGCGGAATCCGGAAATACTCACTCACGACACGCTGAATATTTTCAGTACTGATAGTACGGGCACGAATCGCCAGCACATCTTTTAAA
This sequence comes from Acinetobacter lwoffii, assembly GCF_015602705.1. NCBI lineage: Bacteria > Pseudomonadati > Pseudomonadota > Gammaproteobacteria > Moraxellales > Moraxellaceae > Acinetobacter > Acinetobacter lwoffii. The sequence continues at coordinate 1,058 of NZ_CP059081.1, read as the reverse complement.
GATTCACGCACCACATCCAGATCAATTGGTGTGCCTTTAAAACGTGAAATCGCCACCACTTTGTTCAGCGCACCTTCCAGCTCACGCACGTTAGCCACCACCTGCTGGGCAATAAACAGCGCACAGTTACGTGGTAAATCAACCTGGTTGCTTTCTGCTTTTTTCAGCAGAATTTCAATTCGGGTTTCAATATCTGGTGGTTCAACTCCGACCGACAACCCCCAGGAAAAACGTGAAACCAGACGTGGATCCAGTTCGGTTAGCTCTTTAGGATAACGATCTGAAGTCAGAATAATCTGTTTGGACTCATCCAGCAGTGCGTTAAAGGTGTAGAAAAACTCGACCAGACTGGCCTCTTTACCGGCCAGCAAGTGAATATCATCGACCAGTAATAAATCCAGAGAACGGCAATTTTTCTTAAACTCTTCGACTTTGCCCTGTTGCAACGAGCTGACAAAGTCCTGCACAAAACTTTCTGCGGTCATGTACATGACACGTGCATTCGGTTTTGCCTGCAACAATGCATTGCCCACGGCCTGCATCAAATGGGTTTTACCCAGACCCGTCGGACCATATAAAAATAAGGGGTTGTGCTGTGAAGCCCCCAGCTGGGTCAATACCTTGCGACAGGTTTCTGCCGCCATCTGGTTAGATCGACCTTCTACAAACAACGAGAAGGTAAACAATGGATTCAACTGACGTCTACGGCTATTTTTGCCGCTGTCTTCTTTTTCTTTCTTCGGTTTCGGCACCGGCATCGGTGTCGAGGTTAATGCCGCAGTCGTGGTCGCCGGTTGTTCACTGGCAGATAAAATTGCCCCTGGACGTGAATCCACTAAAATTTCGACCTTGCGTACCCGTCCTTCAGACAATTGCTCTGCCAGAATCGTGATCAGTTCCAGATGATGTTCTTGAATGTAACGCGTCCAGTAAGGATTAGGTGCATACAAACGCAAGCTGTCTTCCAGCTCTTCTGCAACCAATGGGCGAATCCACATTGTAAAGACATTTCCAGAGAGCTCTTGTCGCAGGCGATTTAAGCAGTCCGTCCAAAGCAT